>NZ_VNIM01000026.1 GCF_007785815.1 Alterirhizorhabdus solaris
TATGGAGGGGTAAGCGACGAGTGTAATAGACAGCGTGGCAGAGTAATCCACCACCGACAGTCAGGGTTTTTTTTTTTTTAAAGACAAAAGCCGGAAAAAGACTCCCGGAGATGTCTCGTGGGCCGGGGGATTTTTAAAAGACAAAAACCCCCCCCCCGCCGATGCCGCCGCGATCGAGGCGGCGATGCGCGAGACGGGCACGCTCCATTTACGCGCCCGCACCGCCACCGAACTTTCCGGCGGCGAGCGCGCGCGCGTGCTGCTCGCCCGCGCGCTGGCGGTGGGGGCGAACGCGCTGATCGTGGACGAACCGCTCGCCTCGCTCGATCCCGGCCATCAGCTCGAAGTGATGGCGCTGCTCGCCGCGCGGGCAAAGGCGGGGGCGCTGGTGGTGGTTATCCTCCACGACCTCGCCATCGCCGCGCGTTTCTGCGATCGCCTCCTGCTGCTCGACGGCGGCCGGCTGGTGGCGGACGGCGCGCCCGATGCCGTGCTGACCGACACGGCGCTGGCCCGCGTCTATGGCATCATCGCGCATCGCGGCACGGTGGCGGGCGCGCCGTTGATCGTGCCGCTGCATCGCAGCCATTGACGCCGCCCCGGCGCCCGCACTAACGGGGCCGCTGCGACAGGTTCCCCGGCGACGGGGATGAAAAGGGAACGGGAAAACCCCGGCTGCCCCTGCAACTGTAAGCGGCGAGCCGACGCGCCACATGCCATTGGGGTTTCGATCCTGAGAAGGCGGCGCGGAGGAGTTCCGACAGGGCATTGCCTTGCCGGGGTTCCTCACCGGCATTGACCCGCGAGCCAGGAGACCTGCCTGACGCAGTCGTCCTTCGTCCGGCCAGGGTGCGCCGAGCGGACGGGTAAGACCCCGAGCGACGACATCGCCGACCCGCGTTCCGCGCGGGGGTGAGGTCGTGCGCCTTTCCCCTGTCGCGGCGTGCGGGCCTTCGACTGTCACAGGGGGTTCCATTGATCAAATACGCATTGCCGCTCGTTCTGCTCGCCGCCACGCCGGCGTTCGCCGCCGCCGATCTTGCGGAGGGCGCGCCTGCGCCCGACGCCGCCGCCACGCCCGAGTCGGACGCCATCGTCGTCACCGCCGCCCGCGCGCCGATCGACCGTGATCGCATCGCCTCCTCCATCACCGTGCTGGACAAGGCGGCGATCGACCGCAACCAGGATATCGGCGTGTCGGAGCTGCTCCTCCGCACGCCCGGCATCAGCCTGTCGCGCAACGGCGGCTACGGCACCAACACCTCGCTGCGCATCCGCGGCGCCGAGGCGGACCAGACCGTCGTGGTGATCGACGGGGTGAAGCTGAACGATCCGTCGTCGCCCGGCGGCGGCTACAACTTCGCCAACCTGCTCACCGCCGACGCCACCCGGATCGAGGTGCTGCGCGGACCGCAGTCGATCCTGTGGGGCAGCCAGGCGATCGGCGGCGTCGTCAACATCGTGACGCCGCTGGCGGAACGCGCACTGGAGGGCAGCGTCGATCTGGAAACCGGCTCGCGCGAGACGGTGAGCGGTCGCGCCGCGCTGGGCGGCCGCACCGGGCCGCTGGCATGGCGGGTGGGCGCACAGGCGTTCACCACCGACGGCATCTCGGCGATCGCCCCGACCGCGAACGGCGGCGGGCGCGAGAAGGACGGCTATACCAACCAGACGGTACAGGGCCGCGCCGTGCTCGATCTGGCCAGCAACGTGAGCGCGGACGTGCGCGGCTATTACTCCCACGGCCGCACCGAGATCGATTCGACCACCGCCGATACCCGCGACTATTCGCTCAACCGCGAGTTCGTCGGCTATGCCGGGCTGAACGTCGACCTGTTCGACGGCAAGCTGCACAACCGCTTCGGCTATGGCTACACCGATACCGACCGCGATAATTACAGCCCAACCCGCGCCCGCCAGCTTACCTTCGACGCGGCCGGCCGCAACGAGCGGCTGGAATATCAGGGCAACCTCACGCTCGGCCAGCGGCTGAACGCGGTGTTCGGCGTGGAGAACGAGCGGTCGCGCTTCCGCTCCGTCTCGCCGCCCGCCGCGCTGACCGCGCGCGTGCCCGATCCGGCGCGCGGGCGCGCGGAGATCACCGGCGTGTACGGCCAGCTCAACGCCGAGATCGTGACCGGGCTGACGCTGACCGGCGGCATCCGCCACGACGACCACAGTCGCTTCGGCGGGCGCACGCTGTTCGCCGGCGGGGGCGCATGGGTGCTGCCCACCGGCACCGTGCTGCGCGCCAGCTATGCCGAGGGGTTCAAGGCGCCGACTTTGTATCAGCTGTCCTCCGAGTTCGGCAATCAGGCGCTGGCGCCGGAGGAAGCCAAGGGCTGGGAGGCCGGCGGCGAACAACGCTTCATGGATGGCGCGCTGGCCTTCGGCGCCACCTACTTCGAGCGGCGGACGATCAACCAGATCATCTACAACAGCTGTGCCGCCAACTCAGCCCTCCCGCTCTGTTTTCAGCCGGGATCGACCACCCGCCGCGCCGGCTACTACCAGAACGTCGCCCGCGCCTTCGCCCAGGGCATTGAGGCGACCGCCCAAGCGCAGGTGGGCAGCCGCTTGCTGATCGACGGCAACTACAGCTGGACGGAAGCGGAGGATCGCTCGGCCGGCGCGAACTTCGGCCGCTGGCTGCCGCGTCGCCCGCGCCACGCCGCCAATGCGTCGGCCACCTACACGCTGCCCGGCGGACCTTCGCTGGGGGTGGCGGCACGCTGGTCCGGCCACACGTTCGACAATGCCGCCAACAGCGTGCGCCTCGATGACTACACGCTGGTCGACGTGCGCGCCGAGCTGCCGCTGTCCGATGCGGTGCGGCTGTTCGCCCGCGTCGAGAATGTGTTCGACGAGCAGTACCAGACCGCCTTCCGCTACGGCACGCTCGGCCGCAGCGTCTATGCCGGCCTGCGCGGCCGCTTCTGATGGAGACCGGGATGACACACACCCTCACCACCCGCCGCGCCTCGACGCTGTGGATCATGCTGCTGACGCTGGCGAGCGCGGCGACGACGCTGGCGTTCGCCTGCGCCACCCCCTTCCCCGCACTCGCTGCACTCGCCGCCGCGCATATGCGGCGGGCGGACGGCGTGTGGCTGGCGCTGGCGGCGGGGGCCTGTTCGCAGGTGATCGGCTTCGGCCTGCTCGGCTATCCGCACGATCCCGCCACCGTCGCGCGCGGCGTGGCGATCGGGGTGGCGGCGGTGGCCGGCGCGCTGGCGGCCCATGCGGCGGTGGCACGCGCGCCCGCCTCCCCGGCACTGCGGCTGGCGGTCGGCTTCGGCGCGGCGTTCGTCGCGTTCAAGGCGGCGCTGCTGCTCGCGTCGCTAGCGGTGAGCGGCCTCGGCGGTGGGATGGAGGCGGGTATCCTCGCGCGGCAGATCGTTCGGAACGGCGCGATCCTGCTCGGGCTGCTGACGCTGTACCATGGCGTGATCGACCTCGGCGTGGCGGCCCCGCGCACCGCCCCGCGCCGGGTGGTCGCCTGATGCTCCGCCCCGTCGAGGAGGGCGCGGCGGTGGTCGCGTGCAGCACCTGCCGCGCCAGCGCCGGCGCCCGCGAGGATGACGAGGGGGTGCGCGGCGGTGCCCGCCTCGTCGCCGCGCTTCATGCCGTGAAGGCAAGCGACCCGATCTACGGAACGGTGGCCGTGCAGGAGATGCCGTGCCTGTTCGCCTGCACCGATTTCTGCACGGTGCACCTGCGCGCGCCGGGCAAGATCGGCTACGTGCTCGGCCGCTTCACCCCGGACGAGGATGCCGCCCGCGCGATCCTGGATCACGCCGTCCTCTATGCCGCCAGCGAGATCGGACAGGTGCCGTTCCGCCAGTGGCCGGCGGGGGTGAAGGGGCATTTCATCACCCGCACGCCACCCGCCGGCTTCGTCGTGGAATGAGCGCCTTCGCCTCCCCCGCCGCCTTTGCCGCCGCGCTCATCCGGCTTCGCGCGCCCGATGCGGCGGCGCGGGCGGCGGCGGCGGCGCGGCAGGATACGCTGACCAAACCCCCCGGCTCGCTGGGCCGGCTGGAGGAGGTGGCGATCTTCATGGCCGGCTGGCAGGGGCGCGATACCCCCCGGCTGGAACAGGCGCGGGTGGCGGTGTTCGCCGGCAATCACGGCGTGGCGGCACGCGGTGTCAGCGCCTTTCCTTCCGCCGTCACCGCCCAGATGGTGACGAACTACCGGCGCGGCGGCGCCGCGATCAACGCGCTGGCCGAGGCCGCCGGGCTGGAGCTGGCGGTGGTGCCGATCGACCTCGATCGCCCGACGCACGATTTCACCACCGGCCCGGCGATGGACGAGGCCGATTGCCTCGCCGCGCTGAACGCCGGGGCGGCGGTGGTCGTGCCGGGGCTGGATCTGCTCGCGCTCGGCGAGATGGGCATCGGCAATTCCACCGCCGCCGCAGCACTCTGCGCCGCCAGCCTGGGCGGGACGGCGGCGGACTGGGTCGGCCCCGGCACAGGCGTGCGCGGCGCGGCCCTGTCCACGAAAGCCGGCGTGATCGATACGGCGCTGGCGCTGCACTGGCCGGCCGCCACCGCCCCGTTCGAGATCCTGCGCCGGCTGGGCGGGCGCGAGATCGTGGCGATCGCCGGCGCGGTGGTCGCGGCGCGGCAGGCGGGCGTGCCGGTGCTGCTGGACGGTTTCATCTGCGGCGCCGCCATCGCGCCGATCGCCGCCTTCCACCCCGCGATCGTCGATCACTGCCTCGCCGCGCACTGCTCGGCCGAGCCGGGCCACGCCCGCCTGCTCGACCGGCTGGGCCTGCAACCCCTGCTGTCGCTGGACATGCGGCTGGGCGAGGGCAGCGGCGCGGCGGTGGCCGCCGGCCTCGTCCGCGCCAGCCTGACGGCGCACGCGCGGATGTCGACCTTCACCGACGCCGGGGTTTCGAGCAGGTGAGCGGGCCGGTCGTCGTGCACCTGATGCGTCACGGCGAACCGGCGATGACCGGCCGGCTGCTGGGCCGCACCGATGCACCCGCCACCGCCGTCGGCATCGAGGCATGCCGCCGGGCCGCCGCCGGGCTTATGGTGGAAGCGATCGTCTCGTCCGATCTCGTGCGCGCGGCAGCCTGCGCCGGGGCGATCGCGGCCCCGCTCGGCCTGTCGCCGCGTTATGATCCCCGCTGGCGCGAGCTCGATTTCGGCACGTGGGACGGGATGGCACCGGGTGGGATCGACCCGGACGCGCTCGCCCGGTTCCACGCCGACCCCGATGCCGCGCCGCCACCTGAAGGCGAACGCTGGTCCGCGCTGACGGCGCGGGTCGCCGATGCGCTGGCGGCGATCGACCGGCCGGCTCTGGTCGTCACCCACGCCGGCGCGATGCGCGCGGCGCTGGCGGCGACGTGCGGGTTCGACGTGCATCAGGCGTGGGCCTTCGCCCTGCCCTATGCCGCGTGCCTCTCGCTGACGCTGTGGCCGGGTACACCCCCGATGGCGCAGATCACCGGCCTCGCGTCACCCGGTTTCGCTGCATGAGGCGGCTGATCGTCGCGATCGGTTTCCTCACGCGCCTGCCCGTGCCGATCGTCGTGGCGGACGCGGACGACTTCGCCGGGGCGATCCGCTGCTATCCGCTGGTCGGGCTGCTCGTGGGTGCGGGCGTGGCGTCGGCGGGCTGGCTCGGGACGATGATCGATCCGTGGGCAGGCGCGCTGGCGGCACTGGCGGCATGGGTGGCGATCACCGGCGCGCTGCATCTCGATGGCCTGGCCGATCTGGCCGACGGGCTGGGCGCCGCGCATGGCGACCGCACGCGGCTGCTGGCGGTGATGGCCGATCCGCATGTCGGCAGTTTCGGCGTGGTGGCGCTGGTGCTGCAACTGCTCGCCAAGCTGGTGCTGCTCCACGCCGTCGCCCCGATCGGCTGGGTGCCGCTGATGCTGGTGCCGTTCGCCGCGCGCATCGGCCCGCTGGCCTGGGCGCGCTGGCTGCCGCCGTTGAAACCCGGCGGCCTCGGCGCGAGCGTGGCGGCAGCCGTACGCCGGCGCGACCTGACTGGCTGGGCGCTGCTGCTCGCCGCCGGGGCGGTCGCAGCGCCAGCGCTGCTGGCGACACCGCTGCTGATCGGCGCGATCGGCCTGTGGCTGCGGCGCCGGCTCGGCGGCATCACGGGCGACGCGCATGGCGCGGGGATCGAACTGGTGGAGACGGGGCTGTTGGTAGCGCTGGCCACCTCGGCCGCATAAGCCCCGTCGTCAGTTCGGGCGCGGCGTCCGGATCGGCAGCAACCGCCCGACGAGGGCATCGGTGCAGCCCGCATCGGTGAAGCGGCAACTGAGGGTGCCGTTCCCCACCGGCCTGCCGGCCCCGGGGCAACGCGAGCTCGACTTCACGAAGAAGCGCGTCCGTTTGCCGGTCAGCCGGGCAGCCCCCGTGCCGCACGGCTTGTAGAAATGACCGACTTCGTTTTTCAGGGCTGCCTCCCTGAAATAAGTCACTTCATAGTCGGAAGATGCAGCTGCCTGCCCGACGGCAGGAATACCAAGACACACCATGGTGAGAAGTATCGACCTCATCCGCATGAACGTCACTCCACAACGACTCGAGGAAATCATCAAGTCGGCCGATGATAACGCGACATCCGTCTCCTGGAACATGCTTCGGGTAATCTGATCCGGATTACGGTTTCCCTCCCCGGATTTTTGACAGGCCATGTCAGCACTGGACGAGGCTGACCCGGTCGTCCGAGGTTATGCCATCCAGCCCCACAGCGCCGCCAACCCCCACAACATCAAACACGCCCGCCGCTGCACCCACAACGCGCGGCGGATATCGCGCGGCCCGGCGTCGCTGCGGCCCGCCCCGATCCACGGCTTCGCCAGCGTCACGCCGTCATACACCAGCGGACCGGCCACCCGCAGGCCAAGCGTGCCGGCCATCGCCGCCTCGGTCCAGCCGGCGTTGGGGGAGGCGTGGTGGCGGGCGTCACGCCACATTATCCGCCAGCCGCCGCCGCCGGCCACGCACAGGATCACCCCGCCCAACCGCGCCGGCAGCAGGTTCACCGCGTCGTCCAGCCGCGCGGCGGCCCAGCCAAACGCGCGCCAGCGCGGCTCGCGGTGGCCGATCAGGCTGTCAGCGGTGTTGATGCCCTTGTACGCCCACAGCCCCGGCAGCCCGAGCAGCAGCAGCCAGAACAACGGTGCCACGATGCCGTCGCAGAAGCTCTCGGCGAGGCTTTCGATCGCGGCGCGCGATACGCCCGCCTCATCCAGCCCGGCGGTGTCCCGGCCCACGATCATGCCCACCGCCCGGCGCGCGGCGGGAAGGTCGCCCGCCTCCAGCGCCGCAGCCACGGGGCGGACGTGATCGTCGAGGCTGCGCTGCGCCAGCCCGGGGGCGGCGAGCAACGAGACGCCCAGCCAGCCGAAACCCGCAGGCAACAGCCGGCGAACGAACACCTCCGCCATCCATGCCACCGCCGCCCCCGCGCCTGCCACCAGCACGATCGTGGCGATCCCGGCCAGCCGGCGGCGGCGGTCGCTGGACGCGGGCCGGTTCCACGCCGCCTCGCACGCGCCGATCAGGCGAGCGAATCCGCCGACCGGGTGACCGATGCGCGCGTAGAGCCACGTCGGCCAGCCGAACGCCGCATCCAGCACCAGCGCGATCAGGGCGACGGGTTCAGCGATGGCCGAGCGCCTCGTTTAGCCGCGACAGCGCCGCCGCATCACCGGGCAGGCCGAAGCGCAGCCAGCGCGGGTTGTACTCGAACGGGCGGGTGAGGATGCCGACGCGGGCCAGCCGATCGAACAGCACCGCCGCCGCGTCGGTTTCGACCAGCCGGAACAGCGGGCAGCCCCCGAGCGGTGTCAGGGCGTGTGAGGCCAGCACCCGGTCCAGCGCGGCAGCGGCCCCGGCCACGCCTTCGCGCATCCCGTCGATCCACCAGCTATCCCGATAGGCGGCGGTGCCGACAGCGATAGCGGTGGCCGATACCGGCCAGCTCCCCAGCAACGCCCGCATCCGCGCCACCAGCGTCGGCGCACCGCACGCGAACCCCAGCCGCACCCCCGCCAGCCCGAAATATTTGCCGAACGAGCGGAACACCAGCACCGGATCGTCCGCCCGCAGGTGCGGCAGCAGGCTCGCCTCCGGCGTCGCCTCGATGAATGCCTCGTCCACCACCAGCACGCCGCCGCGCGTACCCAGCCGGCGGGCCAGCGCCAGCAATCGCTCGAGGGGCAGCAGCCGGCCATCGGGGTTGTTCGGGTTCGCCAGCAGCAGCGTGCCGCCCTGCCCCGCCGCCTCGTCGATAGCCTCGACGGAGATTGCCATCGCGCGCGCCAGTGCCTCGCCATGCGTGCGGTAGCCGGGGGCGATATAACGGAACGGTGCGGGCAGGCCGAGGTGGCCGAGCAGGCGCAGGCCGATCTCGGTGCCGGGCAGCACCGCCACCGACGCATCCGGCACGCCGAACGCCGCCGCCGCCGCCCGCTCCAGCCCGGCCAGCGCCGTCACCGAAGGCAGCGCGCGCAGATCGACCGGCGGGACTGCGCCGTCCCATGCGAACGGGTTGATCCCGGTGGACAGGTCCAGCCACGGGCGCGGCGCATCGGGGAAGGCGGTAGCCGCCTCGTCCAGCCGGCCGCCGTGAAATGTCAGGGAATGCAACGCGAAGGCCTCGACGGGGGATCGGTGCGCCTCCATCAGCAATCGCGACGCGACAGGCAAGGATTATGGCGATGGCCGGCACATTGGAACGACCCGATCGCATGCTGCTGGTGCTGGGCGGCGCACGATCGGGCAAGAGCCGTCATGCCCAGCACATCGCTGAGGGTTGCGGCGGCGCACTCGTGTTCATCGCCACCGCGCAGGCGTTCGACACCGAGATGGAGGATCGCATCGCCCGCCACCGCAGCGACCGCGATGCACGCTGGCGCACGGTGGAGGCGCCGCTCGATCTGGCCGGGGCGATCGCGGCGGCGGATGCGGAGGATACGGTGATGCTGGTCGACTGCCTGACGCTCTGGGCCTCAAACCTGCTGCTGGGCACGGCGGATGCCGAGGCGGCCACTGAGGCGCTGGTGGCGGCGATGGCCGCGTCGCGGGGGCGGATCATCCTCGTCAGCAACGAGGTGGGGCTGGGCATCGTGCCGGACAATGCGCTGGCCCGCCGGTTCCGCGACCTGGCCGGCACGATCAACCAGCGTGTCGCGGCGGCGGCCGATCGCGTCCACTTCATCGCCGCCGGCCTGCCGCTGATCCTGAAATAGGCGCGCGTCTCAGCCCGCCGGATCGATCCACGCCAGCGTCACGCCCTCGGCCACCTGCGCGCCCGCCGCCACGGTCAGCTCGGCGATCACGCCGTCGAACGGGGCGAGCAACGCCTGCTCCATCTTCATCGCCTCCAGCACCAGCAGCTTCTGCCCCCTGATCACCGTTTCACCCGCCGCGACATCGACGGAGACGATCCGCCCCGGCATCGGCGACAGGATCAGCCCGTCGCCCGCCGCCGCCCCGCCGCCGGCATGAGCCGCCACCGGCGCGCCGAAGGCCCATGCCTCGCCGTTCAGGAACAGCACGGTCCCGCCGTCCAGCCGCGCCACGACCGGGGCCGGCCCGCCGGGGACCAGCGCCACGACATGCACCGTGCCGGCGACCTCCACCGCAATCCGCCGTTCGGCCGGGGCATCTAGGCGAAAGCCCGTCAGCGCCGCCCACGGATCGGTCGGCGCGTTCGGCAACAGCGCGTGCGCCGCCGCCTGGAGGATGGCGTCGGACGGATCGGCGCCGGGCACCAGCCGCTCGGCGTGGCGCTCGATGAAGCCGGTATCGATCCGGCCGGCGACGAAATCGGGATCGGCGGCGGCGCGGGCGAGGAAGCCGGCGTTGGTCCTCACCGGCCATACCTGCACCGCCCCCGCCGCCTGCGCCAGCCGGCGCGCCGCCCCGGCGCGGGTGGGCGCGTGGACGATCAGCTTGGCGATCATCGGGTCGTAATGCGGCGTCACCGCGCCGCCCTCCTCCACGCCGCTGTCGATGCGGATGCCGGACGGGAAGCGCAGCCGGTGCAGCGGGCCAGTGGAGGGCAGGAAACCGCTCGCCGGGTTTTCGGCATAGAGCCGCGCCTCCATCGCCCAGCCGTCGATCGCCAGATCGCCCTGCGCGCACGGCAACGGCTCGCCGGATGCGACGCGCAACTGCCACTCGACCAGATCCTGCCCGGTGATCGCCTCGGTCACCGGATGCTCCACCTGCAACCGCGTGTTCATCTCCATGAACCAGATGCGGTCGGCGCGCAGGCCTTCGCTGGCGTCGGCGATGAACTCGATCGTGCCGGCGCCGACATAGTCCACCGCCCGCGCCGCCTTCACCGCCGCCGCGCAGATCGCGGCGCGGGTGGACGCGTCCATGCCGGGGGCGGGCGCTTCCTCGATCACCTTCTGGTGGCGGCGCTGGAGCGAACAGTCGCGCTCGAACAGGTGGACGACGTTGCCGTGGGTGTCGCCGAATACCTGCACCTCGATATGGCGCGGGCTGAGAATATATTTCTCGATCAGCACCCGGTCGTCGCCGAACGAGGCGGCCGCCTCTCGCCGGCACGAGCCGAGCGCCTCGGCGAAATCGGCCGCGCCTTCCACGCGGCGCATCCCCTTGCCGCCGCCGCCGGCCACCGCCTTGATGAGCACGGGATAGCCGATCGCATCGGCCTCCGCCTGCAACCGCTCCGGCGACTGGTCCTCGCCCAGATAGCCGGGAGTGACGGGCACGCCGGCCGCGATCATCCGTGCCTTGGCCGCATCCTTCAGCCCCATCGCACGGATCGCGGCGGGCGGCGCGCCGACCCACACCAGCCCGGCCCCCTGCACCGCCTCGGCGAACCCGGCATTCTCGGAGAGGAAGCCGTAGCCGGGGTGGATCGCCCGCGCGTCCGTCCGCCGCGCCGCCGCGAGGATCTTCTCCGCCACCAGATAGCTTTCGCCCGCCGGCGCCGGGCCGATACACACCGCCTCGTCCGCCTCCGTCACGAACGG
Organism: Alterirhizorhabdus solaris; assembly: GCF_007785815.1. Classification (GTDB taxonomy): domain Bacteria; phylum Pseudomonadota; class Alphaproteobacteria; order Sphingomonadales; family Sphingomonadaceae; genus Alterirhizorhabdus; species Alterirhizorhabdus solaris. The sequence continues at coordinate 11,003 of NZ_VNIM01000026.1, forward strand.
CATCGCCGCGTCCACATCGGAATGCACCGCGATCGTACGGACGCCCAGCGCCTGCGCGGTGCGGTTGATGCGGCGGGCGATCTCGCCGCGATTGGCGATGAGGAGGGAGCGGATCATGGTGCTACTTCCAAAATTCGCGTAATATGTAGTGGTGATTTATGCCCGTAAGGGTCTAGAATTGCTCTGCTGGAAAAGCTCCAGACTGCCCAGTGTCCATAGGGCTTCCACTCGATCGACTTTGTCTTATCAATCGGGCCTTGGGGATATAAAGCCAGACAGTTCAATAGGGCATCATGTTTAAGATTCATGAGTTCAAACTCAGGACCGATCGAATATATCTTCCCAATTATCGCTCTATCAAAGTTCAAAATCGCGTCTTGCAATATACCTATCGAAGTACTCGCATTTATTGATCGCGCTTTTGATGACTTTCTATTGTCTTTGATGTATGCGGCGACTTCATCATAAGTTCTGCTGCATAATGTCGCGACTGCCGCTTGGCCGCACCCTTTTTCTCCCGGTTGAGCAATTGTACGCAAAACCACCCCCTCACATCCGGAACAGGCCGAACTGCGCGCGTTCCGGAATGGGCGCGTTCAGCGTGGCGGAGAGGGCGAGGCCCAGCACGTCGCGGGTCTGTGCCGGGTCGATGATACCGTCGTCCCACAGGCGGGCGGTGGCGAAATAGGGGTTTCCCTCCGCCTCGTAGCGCGCGCGCACGGGCGCCTTGAACGCCTCGGCCTCCTCCGGCGTCCACGTTTCGGCATCGCGGTGGACGGTCGCCAGGACGCTCGCCGCCTGCTCCCCGCCCATCACGCTGATCCGCGCGTTCGGCCAGCTGAACAGGAAGCGGGGGGAATAGGCCCGACCGCACATGCCATAATTGCCCGCGCCGAAGCTGCCGCCGACCAGCACCGTGATCTTGGGTACGCTCGCCGTCGCCACCGCCGTCACCAGCTTGGCGCCATGCTTGGCGATGCCTTCCGCCTCATATTTGCCGCCGACCATGAAGCCGGAGATGTTCTGGAGGAACAGCAAAGGCACGCGCCGCTGGCATGCCAGCTCGATGAAGTGCGCGCCCTTCTGCGCGCTTTCGGAAAACAGCACGCCGTTGTTGGCGAGGATCGCCACCGGCATCCCCCAGATCCGCGCGAAGCCGCAGACCAAAGTGGTGCCGTACAGCGCCTTGAACTCGTGGAACGAGGAGCCGTCGACGATCCGGGCGATCACCTCGTGCACGTCATAGGGCGCGCGCACGTCGGTGGGCACGATGCCGTACAGCCCGGCCGGGTCCAGCTTCGGCGGCACCGGCTCGGCGATTTCGATATCCAGTGCCTTGGGCCGGTTCAGCGTCGCGACGATATCGCGGACGATCAGCAGCGCATGTTCGTCGTTCTCGGCGACATGATCGACCACGCCGGACTTGCGCCCGTGCGTATCGGCCCCGCCCAGCTCCTCGGCGGAGATCACCTCGCCGGTGGCGGCCTTCACCAGCGGCGGGCCGGCGAGGAAGATGGTGCCCTGCCCGCGCACGATCACCGTTTCGTCCGACATGGCCGGCACATAGGCGCCACCCGCGGTGCAACTGCCCATCACACAGGCGATCTGCGGGATCCCCTCGGCCGACATCTGCGCCTGATTGAAGAAGATGCGGCCGAAGTGATCGCGGTCGGGGAACACCTCGGCCTGATGCGGCAGGTTCGCGCCGCCGCTGTCCACCAGATAGAGGCACGGCAGACGGTTCTGTTGCGCGATCTCTTGCGCACGCAGGTGCTTCTTCACCGTCAATGGGAAGTATGCGCCGCCCTTCACCGTCGGGTCGTTCGCCACGATCATGCATTCGCGGCCGGAAACGCGGCCGATGCCGGTGATGACGCCCGCGCCCGGTGCGCCTTCCGGATCGCGCGCGTCGCCGTACATGCCGTTGGCCGCCAGCGCCGCGATTTCGAGGAACGGGGAACCGGGATCGAGCAGGCGGTAGACGCGATCACGCGGCAGCAGCTTGCCCCGCGCGACATGCCGTTCACGCGAGGCGGCCGAACCACCCAGCGCCGCCGTCGCCACCCGCGCGTTCAACTCCGAGACCAGCGCGCGATTGTGCGCGTCGTTCACCCGGAACGGCTCGGCCGCGGCGTCGGCGAGGGTCGTCAGCACGGTCATTGGCCGATCAGCTCCCGCCCGATCAGCATCCGCCGGATTTCGTTGGTGCCCGCGCCGATGTCGAGCAGCTTGGCATCGCGCAGGAAGCGTTCGACCGGCCAGTCCTTCGTGTAGCCGGCCCCACCCAGCGCCTGGATCGCCTCCAGCGCCACCTTCACCGCATTTTCGGAGGCGAGCAGGATCGCGCCCGCCGCATCGAACCGCGTCGTCTTGCCCGCATCGCAGGCGCGCGCGACCGCATAGACGTAAGCCCGCGCGGAGTTGAGCGCGACGTACATGTCCGCCACCTTGGCCTGCATCAGCTGGAACGAGCCGATCGCCACACCGAACTGCTTGCGTTCGCGCAGGTAGGGCAACACCACGTCGAGGCAGGCCTGCATGATGCCGAGCTGGATGCCGGCCAGTACCGTGCGCTCGTAATCGAGGCCGGACATCAGGATGCCGACACCGCCGTTGAGCGGCCCCATGATGTTGTCGTCCGGCACTACGCAGTCGTCGAACACCAGCTCGGCGGTGGGCGATCCGCGCATCCCCATCTTGTCGATCTTCTGGCCGATAGAGAAGCCGGCCATCCCCTTCTCGATCAGGAAGGTGGTGAGGCCGCGCGACCCCTCGCCGGTGCGGGCATATACCACCAGCGTGTCGGCATAGGGGGCGTTGGTGATCCAGAACTTCGTGCCGTTCAGCACGTAATCGCCGCCGCGCTTCTCGGCCCGCAGCTTCATGCCCACCACGTCGGAGCCGGCGCCCGCCTCCGACATGGCGAGGCTGCCGACATGCTCGCCGGAGATCAGCTTCGGCAGATAGCGCCGCTTCTGCCCGTCGCTGCCCCAGCGGCGGATCTGGTTGACGCACAGGTTGCTGTGCGCGCCATAGCTGAGGCCCACGGACGCGGACGCGCGGGCGATCTCCTCCTGCGCGACGACATGTTCGAGATAGCCGAGGCCGAGGCCGCCCCACTCCTCCTCCACGGTGATGCCGTGCAGACCGAGCGCGCCCATCTCCGGCCACAGGTCGCGCGGGAACCAGTCCTCCGCGTCGATCCTGGCGGCGAGCGGCGCGATACGATCGGCGGCGAAGCGCGCGGTCGTCTCGCGGATCGTTTCCGCCATTTCGCCCAGCGCGAAGTCGAACATGCACCCTCTCCCGGCCTGTCAGGCATATGGCATAGCCTGTCCGCCGCTGCGGGGAAAATTGAAATCACCGTCGGCATATCATAGGCCGTGTCTATGATGGACCGCTATCTGCTGCGCTATTTCCTCGCCGTGATCGACGCCGGCAACTTCTCGCGGGCGGCGGCGCAGTGCAACGTTTCGCAGCCCACGCTCTCGGTCGGCATCGCCAAGCTGGAGCGGCAGGCCGGGCAACCGCTGTTCCACCGCACCAACCGGCGGGTGGAACTGACCGCCGCCGGCGCCCGGTTCGCCACCCACGCCCGCCGGATCGAGGCGGAGTTCGCGCTGGCCGAGCATGTCGTGCGCGAGGCGGTGCCGCGCACCACGCTGCGGCTGGGCGTGCTGGTGACGATCCCCGCCGGCTGGATCGAAACCTTCGTCACGCGCCTCGGCGACACGCCGGGACGCCTGCCGATCGAGATCGTCGAGGGGCGCGAGCGCGACTTGATCGAGCAGCTGTCGCGCGGGCGGATCGACGTGGCGCTCACGCTGGTCCGCGCCGAGAGCGACCGCTTCGCCGCCGAGCCCTTGTTCGAGGAGGGCTATGCGCTGGCGCTGCCCGCGAGCCACCCCCTTGCCGGCCGCCACACGATCGCGGCGGGCGAGCTTGCGGACAACGTGATGATCGTGCGCCGCCAGTGCGAGCTGCTGTCCGATACCAGCCGCCACTTCACCGCGCGCGGCGTGCGCCCCTTCTTCGCCGCCCGCACGCTCAGCGACGAGCGCGCGATCGGTTATGTCCGCAGTGGCCTTGGCGTGACGGTGATGCCGGCGTGCTTTCGCGATCCCGGAATCGTGCGGCCGAGGCTGGCCGACTTCGCCTTCACCCGCACGATCGGCCTGCTCTACGGCGCGCACGTGGACCGCACGGCGCTGCGCGGGGGCGCCACGCTCACTGCACTGGCGGATGAGGTGCGGGCGGCGCGACGCGGCGGCTGATCTGTTCGGCGACGCCGGTGGATCGCCAGCAGCGGGGGAGAGGCCGTCGGTCAGTTCCGCTCGTAGGCGACGATCGCAAGCTGTCGCCGTGTCCGCTCGGCCCTGACCTCATCCGCGTCCGGCAGGGGCGACCGGCCGCCATCGTTGACAAGCCGCACGAAGAACTCGTGGCCGCCGGGCACCGTAAGGGTGTCGATCGAAAGCGAGACGATCCCGAGCACCCGGAGATCGTAGAGGATCGCCTCGAACGAAGCCGGCGTGAAGCACCAGCAGTGCGTATCGCGGTAGGGCGCGTCCGGATCGAGCGCGATTTCCGCCGCGATGCGATGGGCCTCGCTCAGATGCTCGACCAATCGGACGCCATCGACAGCATCCAGCCGCCCCCAGCCCGAGCGATCGACGCCGTCGATGGGGTTCAGCGCATACAGCGCGATGTGCGAGAACACCTGCGCCGCCGTCGGCCGAGTCCGTTGCGACCACCAGGCCTCGAGCAGTTCGCCCGTCTGGCTGTTGGCGCGGAAATAATCGAAGCTCATCCAGCACCAACGTAGCGTAGCCGGCCGCCTTGGGGACGATCGGGTTGAACCACGGGCCGATCTCGATCCCGGTCTGACCGACCGCGATACCCGTTCTCAGTTGTTCGATCCTGTCCATCATCTCTGTGCGACCGCACTGTTACCCGGTGAGCCGCGACCAGCACATCACGCACGTCGGGGAAAGGCCGCGCCGATCTCCCCTCGGTTGCCAGCGCGATCGAGCGCCGCCACGCAAAGCGCCGCCAGCCGTGCCGGATCGTTGCCGGTAGCGAAGCTGTGGGAGTGGCTGTCGATTTCGGTCACCCCGCCCCGACCGCCGCCGCGCAGGCCCGCGAAGGCCGGGCCGCGCCAGGCCTCGGCAAAGGCCAGCGCGGTGGCGTCGCGCGTCGCCAGCACGATCTCCACCGGCCGGCCTCCGCTCGTCAGCGCCCCGCCCATCGCGGTCGCCAGTGCCGGGGGCGCCTGCCGCCGGCTGATCGCGGCCACCCCGCGCAACGCGGCACGATAGTCGATCCCGCCGGTCAGCAGCCGCTTCCATGCATCGAGGCTGGTCAGCCTGTCGAGATAGCGGCGGCGGATGGCGGCGGCGGGCGGCAGGGGGTTGGCCTCGGGATGCTCGTGCGCGCCCGGCCCGGCCGCCGCATCGATCGTCCACGGGTTCGCCAAAATCAGGCCGTCGATCCCGGCGGCGGCGTGGTGCAGCGCCAGCGCGGTCGCGCCATCGCACAGGCCGAAGCCGAGCATGCGGGTGAGGCCGGGGCATTCGCTGCGGAACGCCGCCGACGCCGCCGCGATATCCGGGCCGCTATCGGCAAAGCCCGGATCCGTGCCGTCGCTGTCGCCGACGCCGCGCCGCTCGAACCGGAAGACGGGAAAACCGGCGGCGGCAACGGCGGCGGCGAGCCGGGCGAGGCCGCGATGGGCGCCGATCCGCGTCTGCGTACCGCCGGTAACGATCAGCAGGCCGGTCGTCGGCGGGATAGCGTCGGGGGCGCCAGGGGCATCGTCCAGCGTCGCGGCCAGCGTCGCGCCCTCGCAGGAAAAGGTCGTCAGCCGCCGCATCGGGTCACCCACTCGGCAAGATCGCTGGCCAGCATGGCGGCGAAGGCGGCGTCCGGAGTTGGCTCGGCCTTGCGCCACGGGGCGACGCCGGGCCCGGTGAACGGCATCTCGCGCAGTTCACACGGCACCGCCGCCACCGTGGCGGCGCGCATCGCCGCCACCAGCGCCCGGTCGATCGCGTAGCCGATCAGGTCCACGGTCGCCGCCGCCGGATCGGGCGGCCCCCGCCCCGCCTCGCGGTCGCCGATCGCCTGCGCGCGCTCCATCTGGCGAAGCAGCGTCGCGCCCCCGGCCGGCGCGACGCGAAGACGCGAGGCTGCCGTCGCTGCATCGTCAAGCAGCGCGCCGCCGCGCAGCGACAGGATATGCGGTCGCCCGATCACCTCCGCGGCGGCCGCAACCGCCGCGCGCCAGTCCTCCCACCCGACCATATCGAGCGAGATGGCGCTTTCGCCGGTGCCGGGCAGGTCGATCAGCCATGTTCCGATACCGTGTGCGGCGAGGTCGATCACCATCGCGGTCAGCGTGGCGCGAGTGAAATTATTCTCCTCGAACAGCGGCGGCACGATCATCACGCGCGGGCCGGCGGCGGGGCCGCGCACCGCCATCCACTCTTCGCCGCCGCGCCAGCGATAAGGCTCGAACCGCAGGCTCATCGTGCCGCCCGCCAGCGTGCGATCCGCGCCCGCGCCGCGCCGGCCAGCCCGGCCACGCTGCGCGGATCGTGCAGCGTCAGGCGGTAGAGCGGGCGCTTCTCGTCCATCCAGTCCGCCTTGTACGCATCGTCGCCGGTGCCGAAATCGATCAGCGCGGGGCAGTCCCGCTCGATCACATGGCGGAACATCACCTCGCTCAGCACGGTGCCGGGGGAACGCGCACGCTCGGTCTCGACATAGGCGAGCTTGTGGATCGTCGCCGTGCCGTGCTCCACCGTCCACATCTGCGCGGCGACCGGACGCCCCTCGCGCGTGGCGACAGCCAGCCGCAGGCAACCGGCCGCGCCCTCCCGCTCGGCCATCTCGCGCAGGAATGCTGGGGAGCCTTCGTTGGGCTTCCAGCTCCCGGCATATACCGCCTCATAGGCCGCCCAGGCTGCCGCATCGAAGCCGTCGTGGATGGCGATCTCGAGGCCCGCGTCGCGTGCCTTCCGGCGGGCGGTGTTGCGCAGGCGCGAGGGGCGGCGCGCCCAGTAGGTGGCGAAATCCTCGCCCGCCACATGCGCCACCCAGTTGGCGCTGCTCTCCTGCCGATCCACCCACCAGCCGGCCGCCGCGAACGCCGTCTCCATCGCATCGACCGCGTCGGCCGGCAGCGGCGCCAGCACGATCCGTCCGAACCTGCCGCGCAGCCCCCCGGCGATCGCGCGCAGTAACCGCGCCCGGTCCGTCGCATCGCCGCCCTGCCACACCGGCGCGAACGACAGGGTGTACCAGCTGGCGAAGGCGGCGGCCCGCCCCCGCCCCTCGTCCGCCAGAAACAGCCAGGCGGTCGCCCCGTCCGTCCGCGCCCGCGCGATCCACGCGGCACCGGGGGCCAGCCCGTGGCGGGCGTGTGCGCGCAGCCACTCGATCCGGTCGTAGAGCGACGCCTGCGTCACGCGATCCAGCGCGTGCGCGGCATCCGCCTCGACCGCGTCGAGATCGTCGAACAGCCGGAAATCGATCACGCGCCGCGCCGCGCGATCCGGCGCGCCCTGGAGATCGCGCGCCAGGCGAGCGACTTGGCGGTGTTGCCCGCCGGATAGCGGCCCGGAGGCGCGGGGTTCAGCCCGGCGCGGCGCAGCAAGGCGTTCATCCCCCGAGCATCGGCCTCGCGGTAACTCCATTCGGATCGCCATGTGATCGAGAAGGAAACCGACGGCACAGCGCCGTTCTTCACCCAGTGCGGCGCCTTTACCGGCACGTACACCGCCTCGCCGGGCGACAGCGCGAAGGCCGTGCCCCTGCCCGCGACCGCCTCGTCATAAGGCAGGTTGCGGTGGCCGCCGAGGTGGAACGCCTCGTGCAGCGGGCCGGACACCACCGCCTCGTCGGCGGCGGGGAACATCGTCATCACCTTGTCGCCACGGATCTGGAGCAGAATGTTGTGCTCGGGATCGAAGTGGAACGGCGTGACGGCACCCGGCGACGAGACGAAGATGAACGCCTCCCGCTTCAGCATGGCCCCCGTCGCGGCACCGACCACGGGGGCCAGCTCGTCCAGCGCCTGCTCCATCAGCGCGCGATACTCGGCGTCCTGCTCGACGAACTTCAGCACCATCCACGCGCCGCATTGTTCGATCGAGCGGATCGTGTCGGTGACGGACAGGCCGTTGTGCGCGACATCCGCCGGATCCACGCCGATCGGCAGATCGGCGATGTTCTGTTCAACGTCCTGCGGTCGCATCCGCTGCGCCAGCCGCGCCAGCGCCTCCAGCTCGAACAGGGGATGACCGACGAGGCGGTGGCGGACCACGCCCGGCTTCTCGGGGTACAGCGTGGCGAAATCGCGCAGGGCGGCGGGGTCGAAACAGTCGCTCACCGCCCCAGCCTCCGCCGCGCCCACGCCCAGCCGTCCTCAAGCCCGCGCGCCAGGGCGAAGGTGACGCGGCCGCGCAGCCCGCCGAGCGGCACCGTGACCCGTACGATCGTGCGCCGCCCACCCCACAGGCTGTCGATCATCGGGTGGTTCTCCGCCGCACAGCTATCCATCCACGCGATGTCGGCGCGGTCGAGCAAACGCAGGTTCTCGATCTGGATCAGCACGCCGGGGGAGAAGCGGGCATGGTCCTCGTCGAAAGCGATCTTGAACGAGAACGACCCCGGCGCGGTCAGGAAATTGACGAGCATCGCGATCGGCCGCCCGTCCAGATCCATCCGCAGCATCTCCAGCCGGCCGGCGGACCAGGCGCCGGCCAGCATCTCGCAGAAGAAGCCGGCCGTCTCCGGGGTGCTGCCCAGCGCCGATCCGGCCCGCCCCTTCCAGCCGGATGCCTCCAGCGCGAGGAAATCGTCGCACCAGTCCGATACCTCGCCCGCGTCGGCCAGCCGGCGGGTGGTGAGCGTGCCCTGTTCGGCGAGGCGCGCGGCGAGGCGCTTCAGCTCCTTGCGCTTCTTCTTGCGGACATGCGTCTCGAGATAGGCCTCGGGGTCCAGCCCGGCATCGAGCTGCGCGCGCACGACGCGGTGGACCGTATCGCAGCGCCGCCCCAGCGTGGCCGCCGCCGTCGCCAGCCCGCGATGCACCGGCCCGTCCTCGACCAGCCCGTTGATATGGAGCAAACCGCCCGCCCAGCGCGCATCGTCCAGCACGGCCAGCACCGCCGCCCAGAACGCGCGCTCGCGCCCGGCGCGCACCAGCGGCGTGCCGAGGAAGCTGTGGTGGTGCAGCCAGTTGACCACATGCCGCAACGGCAGCCGGCCGTAACGCGGATCGATCACCACCGGCAGCAGGCCGGTCAGCCGGTCGCCCTCCCACACCTCGATCAATCGGCGGAAGGCGGGCGGGCAAAGGTGGCGGACACCGGCCATCACGAACCAGCGTTCGGCAAAGGCGTTCGGTTCGGCGGCGGCGGCGGCCAGATCGTCCCACGCCGCACCCAGCCGGTCCCCTGCGCCCTCCACCGGTTCGATCAGAACGATGGGCGCATCGGGTACGGCGGACACGCGAACGGCCCGGCGCGAGTCTCCGTCTGCTACCCGTTGCGTGGCGCCTGTGCGCTGCATCTTTCGCCCCGTCTGCCCGTCTGGTCCTTACAGCCTAAGCGTTACGGGTTAACAAGCGCCAACCGCAGTGTCGCAGCGCACTCCCGGCTCGCGCCCGATGGCGGCTGGCGCAACGACGCTTCATCCTTCATGCACGTCTGCCCGCTAGGCCGGCCTCGAACGCGCCGGCCGGCGGGCGCGCGAACGAAGGCGGCATATGGCGGACGAGGCGGGGGCGAACAGCACAGGGCGAGGCGGCTTCGGCGCGCGGGTGCGTGATGCGGTGCTGTGGCGCTCGGGCAGCCAGATCGTCGCCCAGCTGGTGATGTGGTCCGCCACCTTCTTCGTCATCCGCCTGCTGGCGCCGGCCGACTACGGCGTGTTCGCGATGACGCAGAGCATCCTCGTGATGTTCAGCCTGCTCAACGGCTATGGTTTCGCCAGCGCGCTGATCCAGGCGGACGAGATCGACGATCGCCAGATCCGCCAGGTGTTCGGCCTGCTGCTGCTGCTGAACGGCGGGGTGGCGCTGCTGCAACTGCTGCTCGCCCCGCTGGCCGCCGACTACTACAATCAGCCGATCATCACGAACATGCTGCGGGTGCAGGCGCTGCTGTATCTCTCCACCCCGTTCGTGGCGCTGCCGACCGCGCTCCTCAGCCGCGCGATGGATTTTCGCAAGCAGGCCAAGGTCAACTTCCTCTCGGCGCTGGCCGGCGCGGTGACGGCGCTGTCGCTGGCGCTGCTGGGCTTCGGCGTATGGACGCTGGTGATCGCGCCGCTGGTGCTGTTCTGGACGCGCGCGATCGGCATGACGGTGGCCGCAAGGCTGCTGGTGCTGCCCAGCTTCCGCTTCAAGGGCGCCGGCGCTACCGTGCGCTTCGGCGGGGCGATGACGCTGAGCCAATTGCTGTGGTTCGTGCAGACGCAGGCCGACGTGTTCATCGGCGGGCGCGTGCTCGATCCGCACCTGCTCGGCCTCTACACCACCTCGCTGTTCCTGGCGCAGATCCTGGCGAGCAAGTTCATCCCGCCGCTGAACGAGGTGGCGTTCACCGCCTACGCCCGCCTCCAGCACGATCGCGCCGCCATCGCCAGCTCGTTCGAGACGGCGATGCGGATCATCATGCTGGTCGCGCTGCCCTTCTACGCCGGCCTCGCCATCACCGCCGAGCCGCTGGTCCACGCCGTGCTGGGCGAGAAATGGATGGAGGCGGTGCCGATCGTGCGGGTGCTGGCGCTGGCGATGCCGTTCGTGACGATGCAGATCCTGTTCGCCCCCGCCGCCACCGCGCTGGGGCGGCCGCGCGTGCAGGTGTATGCGGCAGCCGCTGGCGCGGTGGTGATGCCGCTCGCCTTCCTGATGGCGGTGCGGCAGGGGCCGGTCGGCATGGCGTGGGCGTGGGTGGCCGCGTTCCCGCTGGTGCTGCTCTATACCGCCGCCATCGCCATGCCGATCATCGGCGTGACGGTGCGCGCGCTGGCCCGCGCCATCGCCCCCGGCCTGATCGCCTCGGCATTGATGGCGGTGGTGGTGATGCTGGCGGATCGCACGCTGGCGTTCGATTCCCCGCTTGCCCGGCTTGGTGCGCTGGTGGCGATCGGCGGTGTCAGCTATACCGCCGTCGTCCTCGTGATCGCGCGGTCCACCATCGCCGATATCCGCTGGCTCGTCCTGCGGCGCGGCCAGCCCGAGCCGGCCTGAGCGACGGCCAGCCGGCGGCGCCGATTGACGGCGCGCGGGTTACGCGGCAGCACCCTCCCCGGCGCATCGGCAGCCGAAGAAGAACAGGGGAGAGAACGGTGAGGACTTTACTCGGCAGCGCGGCCGTGGCTTGCGGACTGATGCTCGGCGCGGCCGCACCGGCCCAGCAGCCCACCGTCGGCGTATTCGGCCAGAAATATCCGGTCAGCGACTTCAACCGTTCGATCGCCTATTACACCAAATACTTCCCTTTGCAGAAGGGCAAGCTCTACAACGACACCGAGATGGCGCTGGCCTCGACCGAACCGACGTCGACGCAGCGACCGATCACGCTGTGGCTCGATCCATGCGCCGGCCCCGGCGGACAAGCGGCGGCGGCCAGGAGCATCGAGGCGACCGATACGGTGCATCGCAAGCTGGCGACCTGCACGTCCCGTTTCCGGGCCGGCTCGGCGTGGCTGTTCATCATGGTGCCGGATGCGGCGAAATCGGCCGCGCTGCTTCGCGCCGACGGGCATGAGGCGGTGCTCAAGCGGGTGCCCGCCACCGGCCCCGGCTACCTCCTGTTCCTCACCGAGGATCCGGACGGCAACATCGTCGAGGCGGTCCAGGCGGTCACGCGATAGGCGGCATCGGACGACGGCGTCAGCGCCCGGCGGCGGCCAGAATGTCGTCGGGGCGGCACGCCGTCACGCCCTCGCGCGCGAACAGCGCGAACACGCCGTCCCACCATGCCCAGAACGCCTTCAGGTCGGCGGCGTCGCGCACGTAGGGCGTATGCCCCGGCTCCACCGAAGGGGTGTGGAACGAGAGGCTGAACAGCCGGGTGCCATCCGCCAGCAACCGGCGGATCACCGCCAGCGCCTCGACCAGCGGCACGCCCTCGGGCGTCAGCGCGGCGCGGTTGCGCAGGCCGGTGCGGGCCAGCGGGCCGCGCAGCCAGCCATGCCGATGCAACCCGCGCCAGTGGCGCAACGGGCCGGTGTCGGCGGCGGTCAGCGGCACTTCCAGCAGCCTTTCATCGATCCACCACGGCCAGATCGGGTGACGTGAGAAATCGGGGCCGGTCTCGGCGCTGTAATCGAACAGCGCCCGTACCGACACGTCCATGCGATAGCCCGCCTCGGCCAGCAGCCCCGCCGTCGCCGGGCCGATGCCGTAGCGACCGGCGCGGTACACGGTGGGCCTTACGCCGGTCGCCGCCTCGATCGCATCGGTCAGCGCGTGCAGTTTGGCGCGCTGGAGTGGGACGGGCAGGTTGCCGGTAAAGCTGTTGGCCGGGGTCACCTCCTCGTCGAACGGCGGATTGACCCAGGGATGCAACTGCGTGCCGACGTCGCATTCGCCCGCCGCCACCATCGCCCGCACCACGGCGGCGCTCTCGGGCGTGGAGACGACGGGATAATCGACGACGTAGGTCGGCACGACACCGGCGTCGTTGAAGCGCCGCGTCGCTGCCGGCAGGGTCGCCACGGCGCGGGTGGAAACGTGCTCGCGGCGCAACGGCGCCCGCCAGTCGAACTCCTCCTCCGCATCGCCGATCAACACGAAGCGGCGACCGAATTCGGGTGCCAGCGCGGCTCGCGCCGCCGGCGGCGGCGGCAGATCGATCCGCGCCTGCACGGCGCGCCTGATATCGCTTGCGATCATCTCTTCGCCCGGCAGACGTTCGGAACCCGCTCGCTATCACCCGTATTACGGCGCGACAATGCAAAGAAACCGGCCGCCCGGGCGAAACATTCAGGACGCGGGGCCGTCGGCCGACCCCGCGTTCACGCTTACTCGCCCTCGACCGTCTCGGGCACGCCGGCTTCCGCCTTCGGCTTGCGGCCACGCCGCTTGGGCGCCGCATCCCCGGCCGGGGCAACCGCATCGTCCGCCTTCGGCTTGCGGCCGCGCTTGGCCGAGGCGGCTTCGGCCACTTCCTCGACGGCCGGCTCGGCGACCGGCGCCGGCTCGACATTCTTGCGGCCCAGCCCGATGCTGTGCGCCAGCGAGCGACGCTTCTCCGCATAGTTCGGCGCGACCATCGGGTAATCCGACGGCAGGTTCCACTTGCGGCGGTATTCGTCGGGCGACATGTCGTAATTGGTACGAAGATAGCGCTTCAGCATCTTCAGCTTCTTGCCGTCCTCGAGACAGACGATGTGATCCGGCTTCACGCTGGCGCGGATCGACACGGCCGGTTCCTGCTTTTCGGCCACCGGCTCCGGTGCCTGGCCCAACCCCTTCAACGCTGCATGCACGCTCTGGATCAGCCCGGCGAGTTCTTCGGTCGCGACATTGTTATGGGCGACATGTGCACCGACGATATCGGCCGTCAGGGTGATGAGGTCGGCGTCTTGTTCGTTCATATTTTCCTCCAGAATAGCGGCACTTTAGCGACGCCCATCGAAACATACAAATGCTGATCCGGTGTCTTCTTCGCAATGAGGCAGGACATTCTTTGTTCCGTCGTCCTGTATGGGAACAATCATGACCACGCCGGCCTCTCCCCGCAAACAACCCCCGAAGCTCCAATCAAGGCCATCCGCATTTACTAGCCGAGTGGCGCAGATCGACCAGCAAATGATAATTGAACAGTAGTGGATCATTAAAACATGGCCGCGCCGGTGCGTGGTGACATAGCTTGCACCGGACGATGTTGACAGATGCCTAAAGCCGGTCGGCCGACGCGGAAAAGCCGAATATCGTCGAGGCGGCCGGCGGCGATCACCATAACGTCGCCGCCCCTGCTCGTGCCCCCCTTCGCCAGCCGGCGGCGCAGTTGCGGAAGCCGCGCGCCTCTTGCATGGAAGCGGTCGAACAGCGGCGAAGGTGATGCATGGCGCGGATCGGCATATTGGGCGCAGGCGGGCGGATGGGCCAGGCGATCGCGCGGGCGGTGGCCGAGACCGGCGCGACGCTGGCCGGCGGCACCGATCGCCCCGCCCTCGTCGGCGAGGTGGGCGGCATCCCCTTTACCGATGCCGCCACGCTCGCCGCCGGCAGCGACGTGCTGATCGACTTTTCTACCCCGGCGGCGCTGGCCGGCCACCTCGACATCGCCGCCGCCGCCGGCATCCCCATCGTGATCGGCACCACCGGCCTCGGCGCGGACGACCATGCGCGGATCGACGCGGCGGCGCAGGTCGGCGCGGTGTTGCAGGCGGCGAACATGTCGCTCGGCGTCAACCTGCTGGCGCATCTGGTGCGCGAGACGGCGCGGCGGCTGGGCAGCGACTGGGATATCGAGATCGTCGAGATGCACCACCGCCACAAGGTGGACGCGCCCTCCGGCACCGCGCTGCTGCTGGGCGAGGCGGCGGCGGACGGGCGCGGGGTGGCGCTGGCCGACGCCTCGGTGCGCAGCCGCGACGGCATCACCGGCGCGCGGCCCGAGGGCACGATCGGTTTCGCCACGCTGCGCGGCGGATCGGTGGCGGGCGATCATCAGGTGATCTTCGCCGCCGAGGGGGAGCGGCTGGAACTGGGCCACCGCGCCGAAAGCCGCGCGATCTTCGCCACGGGCGCGGTCAAGGCGGCGCTGTGGCTCGCCGGTCGCCCCGCCGGGCGCTATGCCATCACCGACGTGCTGGGCCTGCGGTGAAGAAGGCCGACGCGTTCGAATTCTATCGCCGGCTGGCCGAGGACGATCCGGCGCCGGAAACCGAGCTCGACTATCAGAACCCCTACACGCTGCTGGTGGCCGTGGCGCTGTCCGCGCAGGCGACCGACGTGAGCGTCAACAAGGCGACGAAGGCGCTGTTCGAGGACGTTCGGACACCCGGGGCGATGGTGGCGCTCGGCGAGGCCGAACTGAAGCATCATATCCGCACGATCGGCCTGTTCAACACCAAGGCGAAGAACGTCATCGCCCTCTCGGAGAAACTGATCGCCGAGCATGGCGGCGAAGTACCGGCCGACCGCGACGCGCTGGAGGCGCTGCCCGGTGTCGGCCGCAAGACCGCCAACGTGGTAATGAACGTGGCGTTCGGCGCCGAGACGATCGCGGTCGACACGCACATCTTCCGCGTCGGCAACCGCACCGGGCTGGCGCGCGGCAAGACACCTCTGGCGGTGGAACTGAAGCTGGAGAAGATCACCCCCGCCCCCTTCCGCCGCCACGCGCACCACTGGCTGATCCTGCACGGCCGCTACATCTGCAAGGCGCGCCGCCCCGAATGCTGGCGCTGCCCGGTGGCGGACCTGTGCGCCTACAAGCCCAAGACCCCGGCACCCCCGCCGCCGGCAGCGAAAGCGGCGACGGCGCGTTGATCCGGCAACAGACCGGAGAGACATGATGCGCCCTTTGCCCCTGCTCGCCGCCGCCCTGCTGGCAGCACTCGCCACCGCCCCCGCCGACGCCGGCCGCAAGCGCGACGACCTGAGCGACCTCACCCCCATTCCCGGCGCGAAGCCGGAAAGCTGCATCCCGCTGGCGGGCCTGCGCGAAAGCCGGGTGAGGAACGACAGCACGATCGATTTCTACGGATCGGGCAAGCGCATCTGGCGCAGCACGCTGCCCTACAGTTGCCCGCAACTCGGCTTCGAGCGGGCGTTCAGCTACGCGACGTCGCTCAGCCAGCTCTGCTCGTCCGATATCATCACCGTCCTGAACCGGGCGGGCGGCGGCCTCGTCCGGGGCGCGGGCTGCGGCCTTGGTCCGTTCCAGCCGATGCAGAAGGCGCGGTAAGCGGAAGCAGGCAGGCCCGCCGCCCCCTGACGGGGCGGCGGGCCTGATGGCGTGGTGGGCGCAGCAGGGATTGAACCTGCGACCCCACCCGTGTGAAGGGTGTGCTCTACCGCTGAGCTATGCGCCCACGCTCTCGCCTGCCGAATGCCCGCAACGGGCCTTCGTGGAAAGGATGGCCGCCTCGGCGACCGCCCTTGGACGGCGCGATTAGGCGGTCGCAGCGGGCTTGTCCAGCCCCAACGCGATCCGCGCCGATCACGCCGTACCGATCAGTTGACCGAGTCCTTCAGCCCCTTGCCGGCCTTGAACTTGGGCTGGCTCGATGCCTTGATCTTCATCGGTTCCCCCGTGCGCGGATTGCGCCCGGTCGACGCCTTGCGCTTGCTGACCGAAAAGGTGCCGAAACCGACCAGTCGTACCTCGTCGCCATTCTTGAGCGCGTTGCCGATCGTATCGAACACTGCCTCGACCGACTTCACGGCGTCGGCCCTCGTCAGGCCGGTCGCCTCGACCACCTGCGCGATAAGCTCCTGTTTATTCATGCCCGAGGTGCCCCCCTACCCTGTTGTGCGCTGCCCACGCATGCGGGAGTCGCCCCCGCGATGGCTCATCTAAGTACGGGCCGGCCATCGCTGTCAAAAGGAAAGCGGCGGATGCCCCCACCCGCCGCGATCAATCAAATTATGTGGTGCCGCCGCCTCGCGCTCAATGGTGGATCGGCGCACCCGGCAAAGGAGACTCGCCGCCGGCCAGATGCGGCGGCTGCGTGGCCAGATCGTCCGCCTCGGTCCAGTCAATCGGCACGATCGGCCCGGCCAGCGCCAGCGCCAGCACCTCGTCAACATGCGCCACGGGGATGATCGTCAGCCCCTCGCGGATGTTGGCCGGGATTTCGGCCAGGTCCTTCTCGTTCTCCTTGGGGATGATGACGCTGGTGATGCCGCCGCGCAGCGCCGCCAGCAGCTTCTCCTTGAGGCCGCCGATCGGCAGCACGCGACCCCGCAGCGTCACCTCGCCCGTCATGGCGAACTCGCGCCGCACCGGGATGCCGGTGAGGGTGGAGATGATCGCGGTGACGATGCCGATACCCGCCGACGGCCCGTCCTTGGGCACCGCGCCCTCGGGCAAATGGATGTGGATGTCCTTGCGCATGAACAGGCGCGGGCTGATACCATATTGCGGGCTGCGCGCGCGCACGAAGGAGAAGCCGGCCTCGACCGATTCCTTCATCACGTCGCCCAGCTTGCCGGTCGTGCGAATCGCGCCCTTGCCGGGCACCGTTACCGCCTCGATCGTCAGCAGTTCGCCGCCCACCTCGGTCCAGGCGAGGCCGGTGACGGCGCCGATCTGGTCCTCCTCCTCGCCGATGCCGAAGCGGAACTTGCGCACCCCGGCATAGTCGGCCAGATTGTCGGCGGCGATCGTCACCGTCTCCATCTTGCCTTCGAGGATGCGGCGCAGCGCCTTGCGCGCCAGCTTGGCGATCTCGCGCTCCAGCGTCCGCACGCCCGCCTCGCGGGTGTAGTAGCGGATCAGGTCGCGCAGCCCCTCGTCGGTCAGCACGAACTCGCTGTTCTTGAGGCCATGCGCATCGATCTGCTTCTGCAACAGATGCGACTTGGCGATCTCGACCTTTTCGTCCTCGGTGTAGCCCTCCAGCCGGATGATCTCCATCCGGTCCAGCAGCGGCTGCGGGAGGTTCAGCGAGTTGGCCGTCGTCACGAACATGATGTCCGAAAGATCGATGTCGATCTCCAGATAATGATCCTGGAACTTACCATTCTGCTCCGGGTCCAGCACCTCCAGAAGCGCCGAGGCCGGATCGCCACGGAAATCCTGGCCCAGCTTGTCGATCTCGTCGAGCAGGAACAGCGGGTTGCTCGCACCGGCCTTCTTGAGGTTGGTCACGATCTTGCCCGGCAGCGAGCCGATATAGGTGCGGCGATGCCCGCGGATCTCCGCCTCGTCGCGCACGCCGCCCAGCGACTGGCGGATGAACTCCCGCCCCGTCGCCTTGGCGATCGAGCGGCCGAGCGAGGTCTTGCCCACGCCGGGCGGGCCGACGAGGCACAGGATCGGCCCCTTCAGCTTGTTCGTCCGCGCCTGCACGGCCAGATATTCGACGATCCGGTCCTTGACCTTCTCCAGCCCGTAATGGTCCTCGTCAAGCACCGCCTGCGCGGCCGCGATGTCCTTCTTCAGCTTGCTCTTCTTGCCCCACGGCAGGCCAAGCAGCACGTCGAGATAGTTGCGCACGACCGTCGCCTCGGCGCTCATCGGCGCCATCGTCCGCAGCTTCTTCAGCTCGGCGGTCGCCTTCGCGCGCGCCTCCTTGGACAGCTTCAGCTTGGCGATCTTCGAGGCCAGCTCGGCCACCTCGTCGCCGGCCTCGCCTTCCTCGGCATTGCCCAGCTCGCGCTGGATCGCCTTTAGCTGCTCGTTGAGATAATATTCGCGCTGGGTCTTCTCCATCTGCCGCTTCACGCGGCTGCGGATCTTCTTCTCGACCTGCAGGACACCCAGTTCACCTTCCATGAAGGCGAAGGTCATCTCCAGCCGCTTGGCCGGATCGCTTTCCACCAGCAGCGCCTGCTTGTCGGAAACCTTGATGTTGATGTTCGCCGCAACCGCGTCGGCAAGGCGGGAGGCATCGTCGATCTGGCCCAGCTGGGTCGCCGTCTCGGCCGGCATCTTCTTGTTGAGGCGCGCGTAATTCTCGAATTGTTCGAGCACGGAGCGCATCAGTGCGGCGGTCTCCTCGCCCTCCGATACGGTATCCTCGACCAGCGCGACGGTGGCGGAAAGGTGCGCGCCATCCCCGTCGAGCGTCTCCAGCGTCGCGCGCTGGCGGCCTTCCACCAGCACCCGCACGGTGCCGTCCGGCAGCTTGAGCAATTGCAGCACGGTCGCGACGACGCCGAGATCGTACAGCGCGTCGCGGTCGGGATCGTCCTCCGCCGGGTCGAGCTGGGCGACGAGGAAGATCGACTTGTCCGCCGCCATCGCCGTCTCCAGCGCCGCGACCGATTTGTCGCGACCGACGAACAGCGGAACGATCATCTGCGGGAACACAACGATATCGCGCAGCGGCAGGACGGGAAGGGTATCGGTCATCATCACTCCGGTGCGCCGTTTCTGGTTACGCGGTGGGCGCACTGCCCCGATATGGGCGCGGTTTTCGCGCTAATCAATGCGCTGCCCGCCCCGGCGGCGATTGCCGCACCGCCCTTCCCCGGATACGATCGCGACGGGGGAAGGGGAGAGCGATGGGGAACGCAGGCAAGGTCGCGCGGCTGCTGGGGGGCATCGCGCTGCTGGCGATATCGCCGGGGGCGAAGGCCGCCTGGCTGGAGGCGCGCACCAACAATTTTGTCGTGCTGGCCGACGTCAAGGACGCCGAGATCCGCAGTCTCGCCAGCCGGCTCGAACGTTACGATCAGGGCCTGCGGCGGATGCGCGGCATGCCGCCGGTCACCGGTCCGCGCTCCAATCCGGTCACCGTCTATGTCGTGCCCGGCATCACGGATGTGCAACGGCTTTGCAACGGCGGCAGGAAGAAACCCGGCTGCAACAATATCGCGGGCTGGTACATGGGCCGCGCCGAGGGATCGGTCGCGTTCACCCCGCGCCGGTCGGGTCAGGGATCCGTACTCGATCTCAATGCCCAGACGGTACTGTTCCACGAATATGCCCACCATTTCATGCTCGAAAACTGGGCGGCCGCCTATCCGGCGTGGTTCATCGAGGGGTTCGCCGAGTTCAACGGCACGGCCACTTTCGAGAAAGACGGCGCACTCGGCTTCGGCCAGCCCGCCTATCACCGCTTCTACGGGCTGGTGTCCGGCAAGCCCCTGCCGCTGGCGACGATGCTGGCGGCGGATCGGCCGCTGCGCACCGCGCAACAACGCGAGGCGCTTTACGGTCGCGGCTGGCTGCTCACCCATTATCTGACGCTCAGCGGGGCGCGGAAGGGCCAGCTCGATGCGTACCTCACCGCGATCAATCAGGGGATGCGCGGCCAGAAAGCCGCCGAGACGGCGTTCGGCGACATCGCCACGCTCGACCATGAACTCGATACCTACCTGAATCGTCGGTCACTCAGCTACATCCGGATCGATCCGGCCGCGCTGACGCCGGTCACCATGGTCGTCCGCCCGCTCTCCGCCGGCGAAGGCGCGATGATGCCGGTGCGGATGCGATCGGACCGGGGAGTCGATAACGAGGAGGCGCGCCTGTTGCTGGCGGAGGCCCGCCGCGTCGCCGCCGCCTTCCCGGCGGATGCCGGCGTGCAGGCAGCGCTGGCCGAGGCGGAATATGACGCCGGCAATGACGACCTGGCCGAAGCAGCGGCCGACCGCGCACTGGCGGCGGACGCCAGGATGCGCGAGGCAATGGTCTACAAGGGACGCGCGCAGGTCCGCCGGCTTGAGCGTACCGGCATCAGGGACCCGAAGGCGTGGATCGCCGCACGTCGATGGTATCTGAAGGCCAACAGCCTCGATCATGACGATGCCGCGGCGCTGATGCTGTTCTATACCAGCTTTCTGGCGGAAGGGCGCCCGCCGACCGCCAATGCCGTCGCGGCGCTCCAGCAGGCGTTCATGCTTGTGCCGCAGGACGAATCGCTACGATGGATGCTGGTGCGGCGCTACGCCGAGGAAGGCAGGCTGAAGGAGGCACGGGAGACGCTGGCGCCCCTCGCCTACGATCCGCACGCGGCGGCAGACAATCCCTTCGCCACCGTCCTCGCAGCGATCGACACCAGGGACGTCGCCGCAGTCCGTGCCGCGATCCGGGCTGTGGAAAACCAGCCGCCGGAGAGCGAGACGTCCGGCGCACCCCCCGCCCGGCCGAACTGAGCGGCCCGGCGGGAGGCTGTCGGATCAGGCGGCGTCGCCCGCCTTTTCCTTCTTGGCGAACACGCGCACCGGCTCCTTGCGGCCCTCGACCACGTCCTTGTCGACGACGATCTCGTTCACCCCGTCCATGCCGGGCAGGTCGAACATCGTATCGAGCAGGATGCCTTCGAGGATCGAGCGCAGGCCGCGCGCGCCGGTCTTCCGTTCGATCGCCCGCTTGGCGACCGCCACCAGCGCCTCGTCGGTGAAGCCCAGCTTCACGCCCTCCATCTCGAACAGCTTCTGATACTGCTTCACCAGCGCGTTTTTGGGCTGCGACAGGATCTTCACCAGCGCGACCTCGTCGAGATCCTCCAGCGTGGCGATCACCGGCAGACGGCCGACGAACTCGGGGATCAGGCCGAACTTGAGCAGATCCTCCGGCTCGCACTGGCGCAGCACCTCACCGGTGCGGCGCTCGTCCGGCCCGGCGACGAACGCGCCGAAGCCGATCGACTTGCCCTGCAGACGATCGGCGATGATCTTCTCCAACCCGGAGAAGGCGCCGCCCGCGATGAACAGGATGTTCGTCGTATCGACCTGGAGGAACTCCTGCTGGGGATGCTTGCGCCCGCCCTGCGGCGGCACGCTGGCGGTGGTGCCCTCCATCAGCTTGAGCAGCGCCTGCTGCACGCCCTCGCCGGACACGTCGCGCGTGATCGAGGGATTGTCCGCCTTGCGGCTGATCTTGTCGATCTCGTCGATGTACACGATGCCGCGCTGCGCCCGCTCGACGTTGTAGTCGCTCGCCTGCAGCAGCTTCAGGATGATGTTCTCCACATCCTCACCGACATAGCCCGCCTCGGTGAGCGTGGTCGCGTCGGCCATGGTGAACGGCACGTCGAGGATGCGCGCCAGCGTCTGCGCCAGCAGCGTCTTACCGCAGCCGGTGGGGCCGACGAGCAGGATGTTCGACTTCGCCAGCTCGACGTCGGCGCCCTTGGCGCCGTGGTTCAGCCGCTTGTAATGGTTGTGCACCGCCACCGACAGCACGCGCTTGGCCTTGAACTGGCCGATGACGTAATCGTCGAGGACGTTGCAGATCTCTTGCGGCGTGGGCACGCCACCGTCCTTCTTGCTGACCAGCGCCGACTTCGTCTCCTCGCGGATGATGTCGTTGCACAGCTCCACGCACTCGTCGCAGATGAACACGGTCGGGCCGGCGATGAGCTTGCGTACCTCATGCTGCGACTTGCCGCAGAACGAGCAGTACAGGGTGCTCTTGGAATCGCCGCCGCTCAGTTTCGTCATTCGCTCACTCCAGGGCCGGACGGGCCGGGCTACGATTACCGTCATGGCGCCGTCCCGGCAATCCGCCGGGCAGCGGGAGGCCGACGCCAAGCCGCCCTCCGTTCCGGCAATATGTCTATCACCTCGCGGTTAAACAAGCCATTCACGCCGGCAGGCCCGCCCGCCCCCCGGCCGCGCCCCGGATTGTAAAGGAAAGTTTACCAAGTCTGCGTAACCCCGGCGCATCGGCCCGCACGGCCATCGACCCAGGGGAATCGAGATGACCAACACCAGGACCATGCGCCACGGGAGCCTGCTCCTCGCCGCGTTGCTGACCGCCGGCACCGCCCCGGCGCAGACCGCGAACAGCCATTTCTACGCCGGCGTCACGGGCGGCACGCTGGGGATCGGGCCGGAAGTCGGCTACCGTGTGAGCGACAGCTTCGGGGTGCGCGGCAACGCCACCTTCCTGAACCTGTCGCACAGCTTCGACTCGGGCAATCTCGACTATCGCGGCAAGGCCAAGTTGAAGTCCGGCGGCGTGATGCTGGATGCCTATCCGTTCGCCAACGGCTTCCGCATCTCGGCCGGCGCCCGGCTCAACGGCAACAACGGGCGGGTGCGTGCGCAGTCCTCCCGCTCGGTCACCATCGGCAACACCACCTATACGCCCGCGCAGATCGGCACGATCCGGGGCGATGCGGAAACCAAGAACGTCGCCCCTGCACTCACGCTTGGCTGGGCGGGGCAGAACGCGCAGGGCTTCGTCTTCGGGGTGGAGGGCGGTGCGCTGTTCCAGGGAAAGGTGCGGGTACGAAATTTCCGGGCGAGCACCAATCTCATCAGCGCCGCCGATCTGGAGCGCGAGCGCCGCGACCTTCAGGACGATGTGGACGACTACAAGGTCTATCCGATCCTCCAGCTGACGGCAGGCTACCGCTTCTGATCGCCGGCGAGACGCCATGAAGAAGGGGGCGGGTGCATTCAGCCCCCGCCCCCTTCCTGTTCATCCGTCCCCGAAGGGAAGAAACGTCCGGCTCAGGCCTTGTCGTCGGCGGCCGCCGGGCGCTTCTCCATCACCTCGTCGATCAGGCCGAACTCCTTGGCCTCGTCCGCCTCGAGGAACTTGTCGCGGTCCATCGCCCGCTCGATCTCCTCGATCGTCTTGCCGGTGTATTTCGCGTAGAGCGTGTTCAGGCGATGACGCATGCGAAGGATTTCCTTCGCCTGAATCTCGATATCGGCTGCCATGCCCTGCGCGCCCCCCGATGGCTGGTGGATCATGATGCGGCTGTTCGTCAGCGCCACACGCATCCCCGGTTCGCCGGCCGCGAGCAAGAAGCTACCCATCGAGGCGGCCTGACCGATGCACACGGTGCCCACGCGCGGGCGGATGTACTGCAGGGTATCGTGGATCGCGAGACCCGCCGTCACCACGCCGCCCGGCGAGTTGATGTACATGAAGATGTCCTTCTTCGGATTCTCGGACTCGAGAAACAGAAGCTGGGCGGTGATGACGGAGGCCATATGGTCCTCCACGCCGCCGGTCACGAAGATGATCCGCTCGCGCAGCAGCCGCGAATAGATGTCGAAGCTGCGCTCGCCACGGGTCGACTGCTCGATGACGATCGGCACCATGCCGCCGGTCATCGGGTCATAACGCATGCCCGGAGGGGTGAACTGGCCGGTCTCGAACGGATTGTGCATGAAAATCTCTGGTCCTTATGCCCTCGGTGCCGGCAACATCGGCCTTGGCGCCGAACAGTTCAAGTGCCGCCGGTCCGGCTGGCCCCGGGGGCGGGCAGCGACAGATACGCCAGCCGCCGCACCTCGCGCCGCCCGCGCACCACCGTATCCAGAATCAGCCCGCAGAACAGGCAGAGGAAGGCAAGGATCACCAGCCCGGTGGAAAGCAGCGCGGTCGGCAGGCGCGGCACCAGCCCGGTGTGGGCATAGGTGACGACCAGCGGGATCGCGAGCACGAGCGCGACCCACGCCAGCAGCGCGCCCGCACCGCCGAAGAACAGCACCGGCCGCTCGATACGGAACAGCATCGCGATCGTCTTCAGGATGCGCCAGCCGTCGCGATAGGTGGAAAGCTTGGAGGCGGAGCCTTCGGGCCGCGCGCCATAGGCCGTCACCACCTCGCCCACCGGCATCCGCAGTTCCAGCGCGTGCACGCTGATCTCGGTCTCGATCTCGAACCCCTGGCTCAGCACCGGGAAGCTTTTCACGAAGCGGCGAGAAAAGATGCGGTATCCCGACAGGATATCGCTGAAACTGCGGCCGAACAGCCGCGCGAGGATGCCGGTGAGCAGCGCATTGCCCAGCCGGTGCCCGCGCCTGTACGCCGCCTGCACCTCGGAGGCGCGCGCGCCCACCACCATGTCCAGATTGTCCGCGATCAGCATGGCGACCATGCCCGGCGCGGCGGCGGCGTCGTAGGTCGCGTCGCCATCGGCCATCACATAGACGTCGGCCTCGACGTCGGCGAACATCCGCCGCACGACGTGGCCCTTGCCCTGCATCCGCTCGGTCCGCACGATCGCGCCGGCGGCACGCGCCACCTCGACCGTCCGGTCGCTGCTTTTGTTGTCGTACACGTAGATGGCGGCAGCGGGCAGCGCCGCGCGGAACCCGGCGACGGTCGCGCCGATCGCCGCTTCCTCGTTGTAGCAGGGCAGGATCACCGCGACGCGGGATCGTGAAACCGGATCGATCATCCGCCCGCCCTATGGGACAAAGGTGAACATGTCTTTAGACGCCGCCCGCGTGCGGGCCGACCGAGGGGCGCGGACCGGCCGCGCCCCTCGGGTCCGTCACTCGTCCGAGGCGGCCTTCTTCTTCGCGGCCTTCTTCGGCTTGGCCTCGCCCTCGGCCGGTGCCTCGGCCGCCGGCTCGTCGCCCTCGGTCTTCTTCGCCGCTGCCTTCCTGGTCTTCTTCGGCGCGGCTTCGGCGGCGGGCGCCTCGTCCGTCACGGCCGGCGCGTCATCGTCATGGTCGCAATCCGGGCCATGGACGTGGCCGGCGTGATCGTGGCCGGCGTGGTCATGATCGTCATGCCCATGATCGCAGTCCGGGCCGTGAACATGGCCGTTGCCGATCGTGTCGGCGTCCTCCTCGATCGCGGCCTGCAATTCCTCGCGGGTCACGCTGCGATCGCTGATCTCGGCCTTCTCGAACAGCCAGTCGACCACCTTGTCTTCGTACAGCGGGGCGCGCAGCTGGGCAGCCGCCATCGGGTCCTGCTGGACGTACTGCATGAAGCGCTCACGGTCCTTCGGGCCGTACTGCTGGGCGGCCTGCATGATGAGCCGCTGCATCTCCTGCTGGCTCACCTCCACGCCGTTCTGCTGGCCAATCTCGGACAGCAGCAGGCCCAGCCGGACGCGGCGCTCTGCGATCGCGCGATAGTCGGCGCGGTCCTTCTCCATCTCGGCGCGGGCGGCCTCCTGGTCGTCCTCGTGGGTCGCCTCATGCTCCAGCTGCTGCCAGATCTGGGCGAACTCGGCCTCCACCATCGACGGCGGCACCTCGAAGTCGTGCGACTCGGCCAGCTGGTCGAGCAGCTTGCGCTTCATGTGGGTGCGGGTGAGGCCGTGCAGCTCCTGCTCGATCTGGCCCTTCAGCAGCTCGCGCAGCTGATCGATGCCTTCCAGCCCCAGCGTCTTGGCGAAGTCGTCGTCGGCCACGGTGTCCTTCGACACCTTCACCGCCGTCACCGTCACGTCGAAGGTGGCATCCTTGCCGGCCAGCGACTTCTCGCCGTAATCGGCCGGGAAGGTCACGTTCAGCGTGCGGCTCTCGCCGACCGTCGCGCCTTCCAGCTGCGCCTCGAAACCGGGGATCAGGCGGCCACCGCCCAGTTCGACAGACATGCCCTCGCCAGTGCCGCCATCGAACGCGACGCCATCCACCTTGCCGACGAAATCGACGACGACGGTATCGCCCTCGATCGCCGGATGGCCCTCGGCCGCGTCGTCCCAGCTCTTCTGCTGCGTCGCGATGCGCTGCACGGCGGAGTCGATCTCGTCGTCACCGGCCTCCACGCGCAGCCGCTCCAGCGTCAGCCCGTCGATCGCGGGGGCCGGCAGTTGCGGCAGCACTTCCAGCGACACCTTGATCTCGGCGTCCTTGCCCGGCTCGTAGCCGTCGCCCAACTCCACGGTCGGCTGGATCGCGGGGCGCAGCTGCTGCTCGGCCATCAGCGCCTGCACGCCTTCCTGCACCGCCTTCTGCAAGGCCTCCTGCTCGATCGCCGGGCCGTGCATCTTGCGCACGATGTTGGCGGGCACCTTGCCGGGGCGGAAGCCGGGCATCTTCACCTGCGGGGCGACGGCCTTGATCTCGGCATCGACGCGCGCGCTGATGTCCTTGCCCGGGATGGTCAGCGTATAGGCCCGCTTCAGGCCTTCGTTCAGCGTCTCGACAGTCTGCATGGCCATCAACCTCTATCCTCGAATCTCTCAAGGCAGCCCCGCTCTGGCGGCGGCGCTGGTGCGGGCGAAGGGACTCGAACCCCCACATCTTGCGATCCCAGAACCTAAATCTGGCGCGTCTACCAGTTCCGCCACGCCCGCAGGGTCGCCGATCGGCGGGGTCTATAGCAGGCGGTGGCGGGAGAGCAAGGCGGCGGATGGCAGCGATCACCGGCAGCGGTCGGATCGGCCCCAATCGCGGATGGCACCGCGCCGCAACGCCATGCGGACCGCCCCCTGACGGGACGCCGCCGTATCTACCGACGTCGTCGCCGGGGCATGACCGATGGAGCCAGCGTCCGCCCCGCCGCGTTGAGCGGGCGAAAGGAACCCCTCATGGCCACCAATCCCGATCCGCATCCCGACTCCGTGCCTGCCGGCCCGGCCGAAGCCCCCGACCAGATCACCCCGATCGAGGAACCGGGTCGCGAAAGCGTCGAGGATCCGTCACCCGACAGTCCGGGGTCGCCCGGCGGGACGGGTGGCACCGGCGGCACCAGCCACGAAAACGATACGCCCTGACGTGAGCCGGGAAGGCGCTCAGCCGAGCGCCTTCTTCAGCAGGTCG
The DNA here is from genome assembly GCF_007785815.1 of Alterirhizorhabdus solaris. Taxonomy (GTDB): domain Bacteria; phylum Pseudomonadota; class Alphaproteobacteria; order Sphingomonadales; family Sphingomonadaceae; genus Alterirhizorhabdus; species Alterirhizorhabdus solaris. The sequence continues at coordinate 38,112 of NZ_VNIM01000026.1, forward strand.
TTGATCGCGGCCGGATTGCCCTTGCCGGCCATCGCCTTCATCGTCTGGCCGACGAAGAAGCCGAACAGCTTGTCCTTGCCGCCGCGATATTCCGCCACCTTGTCGGCGTTCCTCGCCATCACGTCGGCGATCACGGCCTCGATCGCGCCGGTGTCGCTGGTCTGACGCAGGCCACGCTCATCGACGATCCTGCCCGGCGCATCGCCGGTTTCAAGCATGATCTCGAACACCTGTTTGGCGAGGCTGCCCGACAACGTACCGTCCGCCACCAGCGCCAGCAGCGCGGCGCCATTCGCAGTCGTCACCGGGCTATCCCCGATCGACACGCCGAGTCGGTTGAGTGCACCGAAAAGGTCGGAAGTCAGCCAGTTGGAGGCGGTCTTTGCCACCTCGGCTTCGCTCTTACCCTGCGCCACCGCGGTTTCGCCGAGCAACGCCTCGAACCAGCGCGCCGTCTCGACATCGGCGGTGATGACCGCCGCCTGATAGGGGGACAGCCCCAGTGCCGTCTCGTAGCGTGTCCGCTTGGCATCGGGCAGTTCGGGCAGGCTCGCCTCGCACTCGCTCAGGAACGCGTCGGAGAGTTCCAGGGGGAGCAGATCGGGATCGGGGAAGTAGCGATAATCGTGCGCGTCTTCCTTCGACCGCATCGAGCGGGTTTCGGTCCGGTCGGGGTCGAACAGACGGGTTTCCTGCACGATCGTCCCGCCGCCCTCGATCACGTCGACCTGACGGTTGGCCTCATATTCGATCGTGGCCATCACGAAGCGCACCGAATTGACGTTCTTCGTCTCGGTCCGCGTTCCGAACGGCTCGCCGGCCTTGCGGACGGAGACGTTCACGTCCGCCCGCATCGAGCCTTCTTCCATGTTGCCGTCACACGATCCGACGTAGCGCAGGATCGAGCGCAGCTTGCGCAGATACGCCCCCGCTTCGGCCGGCGAGCGCATGTCCGGCCGCGAGACGATCTCCATCAGCGCCACGCCGGAGCGATTGAGATCGACGTAGGAGCGCGTCGGATGCTGGTCGTGCATCAGCTTGCCGGCATCCTGCTCGACATGGATGCGCTCGATCCCGATCGTCTTGGGCGCGGCGATGCCGGCCTTCTCGTCGGCTTCCACCATGAGCGAGCCTTCACCCACAAGCGGATGATAAAGCTGCGAAATCTGATAACCCTGCGGCAGATCGGCGTAGAAATAATTCTTGCGATCGAACCGCGACCAGCGATTGATCTCCGCGCCCAGCGCCATGCCGGTACGGACTGCCTGACGGATGCACTCGCCGTTCGGCACGGGCAGCATCCCGGGCATCGCCGCGTCGACCAGCGAGACGTTGGCGTTCGGCTCCGACCCGAACTTGGTCGAGGCGCCGGAGAACAGCTTGGCGTTGGTGGTGATCTGCGCGTGGACCTCAAGCCCGATCACGACCTCCCAGTCGCCGGTCGCGCCCTGGATGCGATATGTGCTCATCCCGTCACCCTCCGCTGCGTTGGTCATGTCGCTCACCACCAGCGATCCGGCCGTGCGGTGAAGCCGGCGCGCTGCTCGATCGCGAGGCCGGCGTCGAGCACGCCCTGCTCGTCGAGCGGGCGGCCGATGATCTGGAGGCCGAGCGGCAGGCCCTCGGCGCTCAGCCCGCCCGGCACGGACATCGCCGGTAGCCCGGCAAGGCTGGCAGGAACGGTGAATACATCGTTGAGATACATAGACAATGGATCGGCGTTCTTCTCCCCCAGCGCGAAGGCTGCGGAAGGCGCGGTCGGCGTCAGCAGAAGGTCGCACGTCTCGAACGCGCGCTCGAAGTCGCGGGCGATCAGCGCGCGCACCTTCTGCGCCTTGGTATAATAAGCGTCGTAGTAGCCGGCCGACAGCACGTAGGTACCGATCAGGATGCGCCGCTTCACCTCCGCGCCGAAACCGGCGGCGCGGGTGGCGGCATACATGTCCTGCAATCCCGCCCCATCGGGCAGGTCGCGCAGGCCGTAGCGCACGCCGTCGTAGCGCGCGAGGTTGGACGACGCCTCGGCCGGCGCGATGATATAATAGGTCGGCAGCGCTTGGCGCGTGTGCGGCAACGAGACCTCGACGATCTCGGCGCCGGCATCGCGGGCGAAGTCGATCCCCCGCTGCCACAGCGCCTCGATCTCTGCCGGCATTCCTTCGACCCGATACTCCCTGGGGATACCGACACGCTTGCCCTTGAGATCGCCGGAAAGATTATCCTCCCAGCGCGGCACCGGCACGTCCAGCGAGGTCGCATCCTTCGGATCGAAGCCTGCCATCTGCTCCAGCAGGATCGCGCAGTCGCGCACGTCGCGCGCCATCGATCCGGCCTGATCCAGCGACGAGGCGAAGGCGACGATGCCGAAGCGCGAGCAGCGCCCGTAGGTGGGCTTTATGCCCGACGTACCGGTGAAGGCGGCGGGCTGGCGGATCGAGCCGCCGGTATCGGTGCCGGTCGCCCCCGGCACCATGCGCGCGGCGATCGCCGCCGAGGATCCGCCGGACGAACCGCCCGGTGCCAGCGCCACCGTATCCCCGCCGCGCCGCCACGGCGAGATCACGTTGCCGAACGCGCTCGTCTCGTTCGAGGAGCCCATCGCGAACTGATCGAGGTTCAGTTTGCCCAGCATCCCCGCGCCCGCGCCGAACAGCTTGCTCGTCACGGTCGATTCATAGGGCGGCACGAAGCCTTCGAGCATGTGGCTCGCCGCCGTGGTCTGCACCCCGGCAGTGCAGAACAGATCCTTGATGCCCAGCGGCACGCCGGACAGCGGCCGCAGTTCGCCGGCCGAACGGGCGCGGTCCGCCTCGTCCGCCGCTGCGATCGCATGGTCGGGCGTCTCGGTGATGAAGGCGTTCAGGTCCCGGCCCGCCGCCACCGCCGCGATGAACGCATCGGCGGCCTCGCGGGCAGAAAAGTCACCGGCGCGAAAGCCGTCGCGCAGGGCGGCGATGCCGAGGTTGGTCAGGTCGCTCACGATCGGATCACCTTATTCGATGACTTTGGGCACGGCGAAGAAGCCATGCTCGGCCTGGGGCGCGTTCTTCAGCACGTCGTCGCGGCGGTTGCCGTCGGTCACCACGTCGTCGCGCAGGCGCAGGCTGTTCGGGATCACCGCCGTCATCGGCGCGATCCCGTCGGTATCCACCGCCGACAGTTGCTCGACCCAGCCGAGGATGTTGTTGAGTTCGGGCACGATCGCTGCGGCCTCGGCATCGGTGACGGCGATGCGCGCGAGACTGGCGATCTTGCGGACGGTGGGGAGATCGACGGACATGGCCGGCGGCTAGCACCCGCCCGCCCCCGCTTCAAGCCGTGGCGGGCGGGATGCGTTGGACGCACCCGGCTTTGCCCGCTACGCACTTGCCGGAACATCCAGTGATGCTGCACTGCACAAACCAGGTTGGGGATCCCGTGGCACGCAAGTTTCTGTACGTCATCGCGGGGCTTATCATGCTTGTGCTGGCAGCCGCGATCGGCTGGAACCTGTTTCAGGATCGGATCATGCGCGCGGCCTTCGTGCCCTCCGCGCCGTTCGCCCCGCCGATGGCGGCGGGCACACCCGATTACGCCACCGCCGCCGGGTGGCTCTCCCGCCCAGACCTCCCGCGCGATCCGTCCCGCTGGACACCGCCCGGTTTCAGCGCCGCCACCGATCCGAAGGTGGCCGTGTTCTACGTGGCGCCCACCGCCTATCTGAAACGCGGGACGTGGAATGCTGCGATAGACGACAACGAGACCAACGACCGGCTGGCGCTGTTCGCCTCCTCGCAGGCAAGCGCGTTCAACGGCGTCGGTGCGATCTGGGCGCCGCGCTATCGTCAGGCCGCGCTCGGCGCGTTCCTCACGACGGGGGCTGACCCGACCGCCGCGATCGACTTCGCCTATGGCGACGTGGCGCGCGCCTTCACCGCCTTCCTCGCGCAGATCCCGGCGGACCGGCCGATCGTGCTGGTCGGCCACAGCCAGGGATCGCTGCACCTCATCCGCCTGCTGCACGAGCAGGTGGCGGGCAAGCCGGTCGCCCGGCGGATCGTTGCGGCGTATCTGGTGGGCTGGCCTGTCTCGATCACCGCCGATCTCCCCGCGCTGGGCCTGCCTGCCTGCACCGGGCCGGGGCAGGCCAACTGCATCCTGTCGTGGCAAAGCTTTGCCGAGCCGGCCGATCCACGCCAGATCATGGCGGTGTACGACACCACCACGGGACTGACAGGCGCGGCGCGGAAGGGAACGCCGATGCTGTGCGTCAACCCGATCACCGGCGCCCCCGGCACGGCGGCGCTCGCCTCGGCCAATCTGGGCGCGCTGGTGCCCAAGGCCGGATTGAGCGACGCATCGATCGTGCCCGCCAAGGTGCCGGCAAGCTGCGCGCCCGACGGCTTCCTGCACGTCGGCCCGCCGCCGGAGGGCTATGGCGGCTACGTGCTGCCCGGCAACAACTATCACGTGTTCGACTATCCGATGTTCTGGGCCAACGTGCGCGCCGACGTGGAGGCGCGCACCGCCCGCTTCCTCGGCCAGTGACGGCCGCGCGATGATCCGGACCGAGATGCTCCCGGCCGGGGCCAGCGATTTCCGCGATCGCTTCCCGGAGGGCGGTCGGCTGGCGGGGCTGGATGTGGGCACGAAGACGATCGGCCTCGCCCTGTGCGACGCGATGTGGACGATCGCCTCCCCCGCCGAGACGATCGTGCGCAAGAAGTTCGCCGTCGATTTTGCGCTGCTGCGGCAGTTCGTCGTCAGGCACTCGGTACGCGGGCTGGTGGTGGGCCTCCCGCTCAGCCTGGATGGCAGCGACAGCCCGCGTACCCAGTCCGTTCGCGCGTTCGTCCGCAATCTGGAGCCGCTGGGCCTGCCGGTGCTGCTGTGGGACGAACGCTGGTCCACCGCCGCGGTGACTCGTACGCTGCTCACCGCCGACGCCTCCCGCGCGCGTCGGGCCGAAGTGGTGGACAAGATGGCCGCCGGCTACATCCTGCAGGGTGCGATCGATGCGATGACGATGGGATAGCCGGCGTCGGCGATCTCCCGCCGGGCCGGGAGATCGGGCAGTCTTTCCGGCCGCCGGTGCCATGCATGTTCTCCCGCTCCACGCGCCTCTACCAGCGGCATCGGCCCGGGCGTCGGCGGTTACTCGGCGAAGGCGTCATTATGCTTTCTGCCCGGCGGCCGGTACGCGCGCTTTTCCGTGACTTATTGTTGCCATCCGCACAGTGGCGGCTGTCCGGACGCGCGCGACCGCTGGCATTACCGCATCATTAAAACGTAAGCCGCATGTGCGGTTACAAGAAGCGAGGCGGATGAAAGACCTTATCAACGAGGGAATCCTCGTCCTGAACGAACCTGCGGACGCCCCCGCGCAGCGCACGCTGGTGGTGGTGGGGGTGCCCCGCAGCGGCACCTCGATGGTCGCGGCGTGCCTGCGGGGTGCGGGCGTGTTCCTGGGCGACCGGGTGAACGAGAGCGTGCTGGAGGACAAGGATCTGGCGGCCGCGCTCGATCGCGCCGACCTGGCGGAAATCCAGCGGCTGGTGGATGACCGGAACGCGCGTTTCGACATATGGGGGTTCAAACGCCCCAAGGCGCTCATCAGCGTGCCCAAGCTAATGGAAACGCTGCGCAACCCGCGGATCATCGCCACCTTCCGCGATCCGCTGGCGATCGCGATGCGCAACCAGATCTCCACGCACAAGCCGATCGGCGAGGCGCTGGTCGTGGCCGCCAAATCGACCGTCAACGTGCTGCGCGACATCGAGGCACTGGCGGTGCCGCAGCTCCTCGTCAGCTATGAGAAAGCGGTGGCGGACCCGGCCCGGTTCGTTGCGGCGCTCTGCCGGTTCTGCGGCATCTCGTTCGAGGAGCACGGCGCGGCGATGATCGCCCGTATCGCCAACGGGGCGGAGGGCTATCTCCGCTCGTCGCGCATCCACCGTGCCGGCGCATTCGAGATCGCGGCCGACGGGACGTTGACCGGTTGGTTCGAGACGTCCGAGAGCAGCGCCAGGCTAGAACTCCTCGTCGCAGGCGTTCCGGTCGCGGTGGAGATCGTCACCGAGACGATCGACAGCCGTGCGCTCGACAACCTGCAGGTGACGAAATGGGGAGTATCGGCGCACCTTCCACCCTCGCTCGCCGCGCGTCCGCAGGACATCGCGCTTCGCTGCGCGGGCACCGACTTCCTACTGGAGTCCGCCCCTTCCGGCGACGCCTGACGCTCGGCCGAAGGCCCGCCAGTGCCGGCGGGGCGTCCTGCCCCGCCACGCTTGTCCCGCCCCGTCACCCTCGCTACACC
>NZ_VNIM01000027.1 GCF_007785815.1 Alterirhizorhabdus solaris
GGTGCGCGCGCGACCTGATCGGCGACGAGCCGTTCGCGGTGCTGCTGCCCGACGAGCTGCTGTGGAACCCGGCCTCGCCGTGCCTGGCGCAGATGACCAAAACTTACGAGGCCAAGGGCGGCAACGTGATCGCCGTGCTGGAGGTGCCGGAAGCGCATACCGATCGCTTCGGCATCGTCGATCCGGGGCTGATCGAGGGCGCCGTGACCGAGGTGAAGGGGCTGATCGAGAAGCCCAAGGGCAAGGCGCCGTCACGGCTGGCCGCCGTCGGCCGCTACATCCTCCAGCCTGAGGTGATGGACCTGCTCGGCAAGGGCGAGCGCGGTGCTGGCAACGAGATCCAGCTGACCGACGCGATGGCCAAGCTGATCGGCGTCCAGCCGTTCCACGCGCAGACCTTCGACGGGATGCGTCACGATTGCGGCGACAAGGCCGGCTTCATCCAGGCGAACATCGCGCTGGCGCTGGAACGGCCCGACATCGCCGGTGAAGTGCGGGCGTTCATCGCGGGGCTGTAAGGTTATTTCCTCGTATCGAGGAAGTTTGATATCGGGAGCCGACCACGCACAGCCTGCCTCTTTTCGTCCGCCTGAACGGCCGCCCGGTGATACTGCTGGGCGAAGGCGAGGCGGCGGACGCCAAGCGCCGGTTGCTCACCCGCGCCGGCGCGCTGGTGGTGGGGGAGGATGCGGCGGCGTCGCTCGCCATCGTCGCGCTCGATGAACCGGACGAGGCGGTGGCGAGGCTGCGGGCGCGGGGCGTCCTCGTCAACGCGGTCGATCGACCCGATCTGTGCGACTTTACCCTGCCGGCGATCGTCGACCGCGATCCGGTGCTGATCGCGATCGGCACAGGTGGTGCGTCGGCCGGCCTCGCCAAGGTGCTGCGCCAGCGGATCGAGGCGATGCTGCCTGCCACGCTCGGCCGGCTGGCGGATGCGCTGTACGCGGCGCGCGGCGACATCCGCCGGCGCTGGCCCGCCGCCGACCAGCGCCGTCGCGCGATCGACATGGCGCTGGCAGGGGGCGGGCCGCTCGATCCGGTCACGCCGCTGGCGGGCGACGCCGTCGCCGGCTGGCTTGCGGCGCCCGACCAGGCGGCACCGGCAGGGCTGGTCGTGATCCTGCTGCGTTCGCCCGACCCGGACGACCTGTCGCTGCGCGAGGCGCGGCTGCTGGGCCAGTGCGACCGGATCTATCACCGGCCTGACGTGCCCGCCGCCATCCTCGACCGCGCGCGCGCCGATGCGGTGCGGATCGCCGCGCAGCATCCGGTGGGCGGCGCGCCCGGGCTGACGATCGATCTCGGCTGGAGCGACCGGTGACGGCCCCCGCCGAGGCGCTTGCGAAAAGCTGGTGCTGTGCGCTCGACGGCGCGGGCAATACGGTGCGTGGCGCCCCCGCCGCCGATGCCGCCTTCGTCTGGTGCCATATCGACGGGCGCGACGAGGAGCAGCGCCGCTGGCTGGAGACGGACGCAGGCCTCTCCGCTCCCGTTGTGGTGGCGCTGACCGCTGTCGAAACCCGCCCGCGCTGCGAGCCGATCGAACAGGGCGCGCTCATCAACCTGCGCGGGCTGGGCGATACGCCGGAGGACGACCCCGATCCGCTCGTCTCGATCCGATTGTGGGCGGAGCAGGGGCGGGTCATCTCGGTCAGCTACCGCACGCTCGCGGCACTCGCCCCCGTGCACGCCCGGATGGACAGCGGCGCGATCCGCGATCCGGGCGACCTCGTCTCGTCGCTGGCGGTGGAGATCACTCACGCGCTCGATCCCGAGGTGGTGGCGCTGGGCGATACGATCGACGAATGCGAGGCCTCGCTCGATGCCGACCAGGCGTGGCTCAATCGCCGCGCGATCGGCAAGGCGCGCAGCCTGGCGATCAGCTACCGCCGGTTCGTTGTGCCGCAGCGGCAGGCGCTGGAGCGGATGGCACAGCTCGACGCCGGCTGGCTGGAGGACGACGACCGGCTCCACCTGCGCGAGGCGGCGGATCGGTTCGCCCGCATGGCCGAGGAACTGGAATCGGTGCGTGAGCGATCGGCGCTGCTGCACGAGCAACTGAGCGACCTGCGCTCCGAACTGATCGAGACACGATCGCTGCTGCTGTCGATCGTGGCGTTGGTGTTCCTGCCGCTCACCTTTCTCACCGGGCTGTTCGGGATGAACGTGGGCGGCATCCCGTTCGCCAACGATCCCCACGGGTTCGAATGGCTGGTGCTTATCTGTCTCGGGCTGACCGCGCTCATCAGCGCCTATTTCATCCGCGCGCACTGGCTGCGCAAATAGCCGGCGGTTGCGGCGCGGGCGCGGGCGCGGCATGACTGTCCGCATGGAAAACACCCCGGACAGCCTCCACGACGTCGTCATCCTCGGCGGCGGACTCGTCGGCATCACGCTTGCTATCGCGCTCGACGCGCACGGCCTGACGAGCGCGGTGATCGACCCCGCCTCGCCCGCCACCACGCTCGCTCCCGGTTTCGACGGCCGCGCTTCTGCGGTGGCGAGTGCCGCGTGGCGGATGCTCGGTGCGATCGGCGTGGCGGCACGGCTGGAAGGGCAGGGCTGCCCGATCGCCGCGATCCGCGTGACCGACGGCCTCGCGCCCGGCGGGCTGGTGTTCGATCCCGCGCCGGAGGACGGCGCGGTCGGCATCATGTTCGAGAACCGCCGCCTGCGCCGCGCCCTGCGCGAGGCGGCGGAGGCAGCCCCCAACGTCACCCTGTTCACCCCCGCGACCCCCGCGCAGGTGACCCGCGATGCGGACGGCGTGCGGGTGATGCTGGAGGATGGGCGCACCGTGGCAGGCGCATTGCTGGTGGCGGCCGAGGGTCGCAACTCGCCCACCCGCGCCGCCGCCGGAATCAACGTGGCGACCTGGCAGTACGACCATGCCGCGATCATCGCGTCGGTCCGCCACGAGCATCCGCACGACGGCATCGCGCACGAGATCTTCTACCCTGCCGGGCCGTTCGCCATCCTGCCGCTGGTGGACGATGCCGAAGGGCGGCACCGCTCGGCGATCGTGTGGACGGTGGCCGGCAAGGATGCGGAGGGGATGCTCGCGCTCGGCGATCGCGGCTTCGCGGCGGAAGCGGAGAAGAAGATGGGCGGGCTGCTGGGCGCGATCACGCTCGCCTCGCCGCGTACCACCTATCCGCTCGGGTTCCACCACGCCGCGCGCATTACCGGCGAACGGCTGGCGCTGGTGGGCGATGCGGCGCACGGCATCCACCCGATCGCGGGGCAGGGGCTGAACCTCGGCTTCCGCGACGTGGCGGCGCTGGTGGAAGTGCTGGTCGAGGCGAAGCGCCTCGGCCTCGATCCGGGCGATGCGCAGGGGCTGGCACGATACGAACGCTGGCGGGCGCTCGATACCTTCATGGTGGCGGCGGCGACGGACAGCCTGAACCGGCTGTTCGGCCTGCGCGGGCGCACGGCGGCGGCGGCGCGGCGCTTCGGGTTGGGGGCGGTGCAGCGACTTTCCCCGCTGAAGGACCGCTTCATGGCCGAGGCGCGCGGCGAGACGGGGACGCTGCCCAAGTTGTTGCAGGGCATCGCCGTCTAGCCGGTTTCCCCTGCCATTCGGTCCCGCTTTGTTCTATGGTGGCACGATGGCTGACGGGCAGGACAGCGACGGCGCGGCGCCGGTGCGGCGGATCATCCACGTCGACATGGACGCCTTCTACGCCTCGGTCGAGCAGCGCGACGATCCGGCGTTGCGGGGCAAGCCCGTGGCGGTGGGCGGCGGGTCGATGCGCGGGGTGGTGGCGGCGGCAAGCTATGAGGCGCGGGCATTCGGCGTGCGCTCGGCGATGGCGTCGGTCACGGCGAAGCGGCGCTGCCCGGACCTGTTGTTCGTGAAGCCGCGGTTCGACGTGTACAAGGCCGTCTCCGCCCAGATCCGCGACGTGTTCGCCGAATATACCGAGCTGATCGAGCCGCTGTCGCTGGACGAGGCCTATCTCGACGTGACCGACACGGTCGGCGCGCACGGCTCCGCCACGGCGATCGCGCAGGCCATCCGCGCCGCGATCCGCGAGCGCACCGGGCTGACCGCTTCGGCCGGCGTCTCGTACAACAAGTTCATCGCCAAGATCGCCTCGGACCAGAACAAGCCGGACGGAATCTGCGTGATCCCGCCGAAACGCGGGCCGGACTTCGTCGCCACGCTGCCGGTGTCGCGCTTCCACGGCATCGGCCCGGTCACGGCAGCCAAGATGGCACGGCTGGGGATCGAGACCGGCGCGGACCTGCGCGCGCGGCCACTGGCCTGGCTCCAGGCGGAATTCGGCAAGTCGGCAGGCTATTATCACGGCGCGGCGCGGGGGCAGGACGATCGCCCGGTGCGGCCCAACCGCGCGCACAAGTCGGTCGGGGCGGAGCGCACGTTCGAGACGGACCTGATCGACCTGCCCGACCTGCTGGCCAAGCTGGATATCGCAATCGATGCGGCGTGGACGCGGGTGGAGCGGGCAGGTTTGCGCGGGCGTACGGTGACGCTGAAGGTGAAGTTCGCCGACTTCCGCCAGATCACCCGCGCGCGCAGCTTCGCCGCGCCGGTCGCCAGCCGTGCGGAGTTCGCCGGGGCGGGGGCCGCACTGCTCTCCGCCCTGATGCCGTTGCCGCTGGGGGTGCGGCTGATCGGTCTGACGCTCTCGGGCTTCGAGGGGGCGGACGTTCCGGCCGGGGGGCAACTGGGCCTGGCGCTGTAACGCACGGGAGGCGGCGCAGGCCGGCGATGAGCGGAACATCCGGCGGAACGGCACATCCGGCGGAACGGCAAAAGGCCGCCCGGCTTTCACCGGACGGCCTTTTGTCTTGCCTAAGCAGAAGGGTTCAGCCCTGCTGCTGCTCTTCCGGCTCGTCGCGCACCAGCGCGGACTCGCCCGGCTCCGCGTTCGGATCATAGTCCTCAGTGAAGCCCGATTCCTCACGCTCGAACATCGAGGCAGCGACATCGACGCCCTGTGCCTGAAGCTCGGCCTCTTCCGGCGAACGGGCGACGTTCACCTTGATCGACACCGAAACCTCGGGGTGAAGCTGGATCTTCACCTCGTGCAGGCCGATGTTCTTGATCGGGCGATCGAGCACGATCTGGTTCTTGAGAACCTTCGTGTCGTCCGCTTCCAACGCCTCGACGAGATCGCGGGTCGACACCGAGCCGTACAGCGCACCGACGTTGGACGCCTGACGGATGAGCGTGATGCTCTTGCCGTCGATGTCCTTCGAGGCGAGTTCCGCCTCGCCCTTGCGGTTGGCGTTCTCGGCCTCGATCGTGGCGCGGTTCGCCTCGAAGACCTTCTTGTTCGCCGCGTTGGCGCGCAGCGCCTTCTTGTTCGGCAGCAGGTAGTTGCGGGCGAAGCCGTTCTTGACAGAAACGACATCACCGATGGCGCCGAGCTTCTCGACGCGCTCGAGCAGGATCACGTCCATGATCTGCGCTCCTTACTTAACGATGTACGGAAGCAGCCCGATATGACGGGCGCGCTTGATCGCCTGGGCGAGTTCGCGCTGCTTCTTGGCCGAAACGGCGGTGATACGGCTGGGGACGATCTTGCCCCGCTCGGACACGAAGCCCTGCAGCAGACGGACGTCCTTATAATCGATCCGGGGCGCGTCCTTCGCGGAGAAGGGGCAGCTCTTGCGACGGCGGAAGAATGGGCGTGCCATGTGTCTCTAGCTCCTTCAGGCCGCGCGGTCGTCGCGGGGACGATCCTCGCGCGGGCCACGATCTTCACGGGGACCACGGTCCTCGCGCGGGCCGCGATCACCGCGATCGCCACCACGGCCGCCGCCCGGACCACGACGATCGCCGCGATCACGCTCGCCACGCTCGTTGCGGCGCATCATCGCCGACGGGCCGGCCTCGTGCGCGTCGACGCGGACGGTCATGTAGCGGATCACGTCCTCGTTGATGCCCAGCTGACGCTCCAGCTCGGCGACGACGCCTGCCGGCGCGTCGATCTCGAGCATCACGTAATGCGCCTTGCGGTTCTTCTGGATGCGATAGGCCAGGCCACGCAGGCCCCACGTTTCGGTCTTCACGACCTTGCCGTTGCCTTCTTCCACGATCTTGGTGGCGGTTTCCGCCAGCGCATCGATCTGGGCCTGGGCCAGATCCTGACGCGCGAGAAACACATGCTCGTATAGAGCCATGCTCACGTCCTTCCGTATGCCGATCGCTGACGCCGCCCCATGCGGTCGCCCCTCCGGCCTTCTTGAACGGCGGCCAATGGCGGATATCGTCGCCTATGGCAAGCGCAACCATCCGGCGCGGGCGGCGGTTGTCGCCGCGTAACAATGGAGGACGACGGATGAGGCGGATGACGATCGTGGCGGTAGGGACGCTGGCGGCGCTGACACCGGTGGCCGCGCAGGCGCAGGGGGCGGGGCTTGGCCTCACCGTCGAGCAGCTTGAGGACGCCGGTCTGGTGGATGCGGCGGGCAACGACATCGGCGATGTGGAACATGCCGTGATCGGCCCGGACGGCAAGGCGCCCGCGCTGATCGTGGAGCTGGACCGGCCCGACCCCCAGCGCGAAAAGTTGGTACGGATCGGGCTGGCCGGGTTGAAGGCCGTGCCGTAGAAGGACGACCCCGGAGAGTATAACATCGTCACGCCGACACCGCCGGCAAAGCTGCTGGCGATGCCGGCGTGGCGCGCGCAATAGGCTATCGGCGGGGGGCGAGCAGCCGGTCCAGCGCCGCCTCGCCCTTCGCCACCTTTTCCAGCCGGGGATATTGCAGCCCGCCGCGATACGCGATCGAGACGGTCTGGAAGCGATCGCCCTTCTTCACCAGCAGTTCGATCGGCTTGCCCGATGTCTTGGCGTCGGTGATCGCGCGCTTGAGGTCGTCGGCGTCGAGAGCGTGGCCGCCGACTGCCAGCAGCGTGGTGCCGCTGGTGATGCCCGCCGCGAAGGCCGGACCGTCCCAGATCACCTGCGTGACCTGCGCGTCCTTGTCGATCACCATGCCCAGCGAATAGCTGAGGTCGGTGATCTTGCGCGCCTTCTCCTCGGACAGCCAGTAGGCGGTCGGCTCGGCCGTATAGGCCAGCCGGTAGCCGCTGGTGGCGAGCCAGCCGAGCGGTGCCTGCGGGGCCACCGCGTCCACCCGCTTTTTCAGGAAACCGGCCCAGTCATAGGGCGCGATGCCGTTCAGCGTGCTTGCCACCGTGGCGAAATCATAGGTGGAGACGCCCCAGTCGCGGTCGCCCGGGCCGAAGAAGGCGCGGGCGAAATCGTCCATCGACTTCCGGCCCCCGGTCAGCTCGCGCAGCTTGGCATCCGTGTCGAGCCACACCAGCAGCCCCTCGTTGTAATAGTCCTCCGATCGCTGCCAGCTGAGCCACGGCTGCGGGCGGCGGGCCGACATGATCGGATCGTTGGTGGTGTCGACCAGCGGGCGCCACTGCCGGCCGGGCCGCTTCTCGTGCAGCGCGGCGATCATCGCGTAGGCGGACAGCGTATCCTCCTTCGACACGATGCCCGAGCGCGCCTGCAGCACATAGCCCCAGAACTGCGTCTGCCCCTCGTACACCCACAGCAGCGAATTGCGCATCGGCATCGAGAAATCGGGTGTGAACAGGTCCGCCCCGCGCCGGTACTTGCCGTCCCAGCTATGGGTATATTCGTGCGGCAGCAGGTTGTGGCGGCCGGCATTGTCCGCCCATTTGGTGAAGTAGCCGGGCACCACGCCGTTCTCGCTCGACCGGTGATGCTCCAGCCCGATGCCGCCCAGCCGGTCGCTGATCGCGAGCAGGAAATCATAATGGTCGTAATGCTGCGCACCGAACAGCTTCACCGCCTGCCGCACCAGCTCGCGGTGTCGCTCGATCTGGTCGGGGGTGGCGGCCAGCTCCTCGGGGCTGTCGGCGACGATGTTGAGGCGGACGCCGGGGGCGAGCGTTTCCTGCCGGAAATGGCGGCCGGCGAACATCGGCGAGTCGACCAGCGTGTCGAAGTCGATCGTCTTGAAAGCGACCGTGCCGAGCGCGGCCGGATCGCGCGGCTCCAGCGCGGTGCCGTAGCGCCAGCCGGCGGGCAGGATCGCGGTGGCATCCACCGGGATCTGCCGGGTGAACCAGCCCGCCGGGTAGAAGGCGACGAGGTTCCATTGCAGGTTCAGCATGTCCGGCGTCATCACCACGCGGCCCTGCGCGGTGGTGGTGGGGGAGAGATACTGGAACTCGGCCAGCACCTCCGTCACGCCCGCCGGCAGGTCGAGGTGCAGCGCATAGACGTTCACCGGATCGCGCTTCCACGTCAGCACCTGCCCGCCGGCGGTGAAGCGGAGGCCGGCGACATCGTCGATCGGCCCGCGTGGCGCGTGCTGGCCCGGCAGCCACTCGGGGTAGAGCAGGGTGAGCGCCCGCGTGCCGGCGGCGACCGGGATCGCCTCCTTCACCCGAAAGATGCCGCGTGCGGTATCGGTCGCGTCCACCGTCAGGCGGATCGTGCCGGGATAGGGGATGTCCCGTGCGGGCGGCACGGCGTCGGGCAGGGCGGTCGGCTGCGGGGCGCTCTGAGCGACCGGCTGGGCGAGGGCGGGCGCGGCGGCGAGGAGGGTGGCCAGGACGGCGGTGGAGACGGCGGTGGAAACGAGGCGCATGGAAACTCCGTCGATACGGTTCATGGCGCAAGGGGTGTCCGCTTCGCGCGGCGGCGTCAATCCGTCCGTTGGCGGGGCGGGGCGTGACGGCGCGCTTGCATCCGCGCCCGTGCCTTTCTAACGCCCATGCCCTTGTTCGTGAACGCCGGAGCCGATGATGCGCGCATTCCTCTTTCCCGGTCAGGGCAGCCAGGCGGTCGGCATGGGCAAGGCGCTCGCCGAGGCCAGCGCGATCGCTCGCGAGGTATTCCAGGAGGTGGACGACGCGCTCGGCCAGCACCTGTTCCGGCTGATGACCGAGGGGCCGGAGAGCGACCTGACGCTGACCGAGAACGCCCAGCCCGCGATCATGGCCAACGCCATTGCCACGCTGCGCGTGCTGGAGCGCGAGGGCGGCGTGCGGCTGGCGGAGAAGGTGGATTTCGTCGCCGGCCACAGCCTGGGCGAATATAGCGCGCTGTGCGCGGCGCAGGCGCTGGACCTGACGACAACCGCCCGCCTGCTGAAGGTGCGCGGGCGCGCGATGCAGGCGGCGGTGCCGGTGGGCGAGGGGGCGATGGCCGCGCTGCTCGGCGCGGACGTGGCCAAGGCGCAGGCGCTGGCGGATGCGGCGGCGGAAGGTGAAGTCTGCACCGTCGCCAACGACAACGATCCCACGCAGGTGGTGATCTCCGGCCACCGCGCCGCGATCGAGCGGGCGGTGGCGATGGTGAAGGAACATGGCATCAAGCGCGGTCTGCTGCTGCCGGTCTCCGCGCCGTTTCACTGTGCGCTGATGCAGCCGGCCGCCGATGCGATGGCCGACGCGCTGGCGGGCGCGGACCTGCGCCCGCCGCTGGTGCCAGTCTATGCCAACGTCACCGCCGCCCCCGTGGCGGACCCGGACACGATCCGCGGCCTGCTGGTGCAGCAGGTGACCGGCACGGTCCGCTGGCGCGAGAGCGTGGCGGCGATGTTCGCGGCGGGCGTGACCGATTATGTCGAGTTCGGCGGCAAGGTGCTCGGCCCGATGGTGAAGCGCACCGCGCCGGACGCGACCGTGACGAGCGCGATCACGATGGCCGACATCGAGGCGCTGGCGAAGAGTTTGTAGACTGACCTTCTTGTGCCGAGCGAAGTCGAGGCACCTCTTCGAGCGACGTCGAGACGCCTGCGCCGGTGATCTCGTCTTCGCTCGATCGGCCCTTCGACTTCGCTCGGGACAAGCGGACGAATAGATAAGAGGCTGGGGAAAATCACCATGTTCGATCTCACAGGCATGACCGCGCTCGTCACCGGCGCATCGGGCGGCATCGGCTCGGCGATCGCCAGGGCGCTGGCGGCGCAGGGGGCGCGGCTGGCGGTGTCCGGCTCGAACGTGGCCAAGCTGGAGGCGTTCGCGGCGGACCTTGGCGGCGATCACGTCGCGCTGCCGTGCGATCTGTCCGATCCCGCCGCCGTCGATGCGCTGGTGCCGCAGGCGGTGGCCGCGCTCGGCCGGCTGGACATCCTCGTCAATAACGCCGGGGTGACGCGCGACAACATCGTGATGCGGATGAAGGACGAGGAGTGGGATCAGGTGATCTCGGTCAACCTCGAAGCCGCCTTCCGCCTGATCCGTGCGGCGGCCAAACCGATGATGAAGCAGCGGTTCGGCCGGGTCATCTCGATCACGTCGGTGGTGGGCATCACCGGCAATCCGGGGCAGGCCAACTATGCCGCCTCCAAGGCCGGGCTGATCGGCATGTCGAAGTCGCTGGCGCAGGAACTGGCGAGCCGCAACATCACGCTCAACTGCGTGGCGCCGGGGTTCATCTCGTCCGCCATGACGGATGCGCTGCCCGAGGCGCAGAAGGCGGCGCTGACCACGAGGATCCCGGCGGGCAAGCTGGGCGAGGGCGACGATATCGCCGCCGGCGTGGTGTATCTGGCGAGCCGCGAGGCGGGCTATGTCACCGGGCAGACGCTGCATGTGAACGGCGGCATGGCGATGATCTGATCGCCGGCGCCTACGCCAGCGCCGGTGCGAAGCGCGCGCCCGCCCCGGCCGGCGCATCGCGACCCAGCCAGCGGGTCGCCAGCCCCAGCGAGGCGGCGGCGATCGCGCCGCCAGCCAGCACGTCCACCAGATAATGCGCGCCGTGCACCGGTGTTGCGACGATCAGCGCCGTCTCCAGCGCCAGCCCCGGCCAGCGCAGCCGGGGCATCTGCCAGAACGCCCAGCCGAGCAGCACGCCGAGCGACGCGTGATAACTGGGGAAGGTGATGATCCCCTGCAGCCGGTTCACCGTCAGCACATGCAGCGTGCCGTTCCTGACGGCGGTGAAATCCGCGAGGTGGACGAAGCCGGCGGACGGATCGATCCCCGCATAGGCGGCGGGCGGCAGATGCAGGAACACGTAGTTGCCCACCGCCGGCACCAGCGGCGACAGCGCGATGGCAACGATCCCGGCGATCATCATCGCCGCGATCACCCGCCTCAGCGCCGCCGTCCGCCCGCTGAACGACAGCGCGACGATGGCGACCGCGATCTGCGGCAGCAGCGTCTGGTAGGCGAGGCCGAGCAGGGCGGCGAGCAGAGGGCGCGCATTGACGAAGGCGATCAGCGCGACCCAGTCGAACCCCAGCGCGCGATCCCGGCGGAGCAGCATCGCATCGGCCAGCGGCAGGTCGACCGAGGCGACGACGTAGGAGAGCGGTGCCGCCAGCGCGGTGAAGGCGATCAGCAGCGCCAGCCCGTTGGTGGCGGCGGCCAGCCGCGGATCGGGCCGCGTCGCCGTGTAGAAGCGCGCCAGCCCGGCCAGCCCCGCCGAAACGCCGAGCGAGGGCGCGATGCCGCCCCATGCCAGGCGAAACCCGCCCGCCACGAGCCCGATCGCCAGCGCCACCGCCACGGCGAGGACGATGCCCCACAGCGGATCGACCGACCAGCGGGGGTGCGACGGGGAGGACGCTTGCATTGCGACGCTCCTGACAGCATTCTCCTAACAACCGCTGAAACCCCCTTCCGGGGATGCCCGCGCGGGCTTGCCACCGGCGCGGCGGGTGGCTAGGGGCACGACCTAAGCAATGCAGTACAAGAAGGACTCAACCATGAGCGAGACCGCCGAGCGCGTTAAGAAGATCGTTGTCGAGCATCTCGGCGTCGAGGCCGAAAAGGTCACCGAAGACGCGAGCTTCATCGACGATCTGGGCGCCGACAGCCTCGATATCGTCGAGCTGGTGATGGCCTTCGAGGAAGAGTTCGGCGTCGAGATCCCTGACGACGCGGCCGAGAAGATCGCCACCGTCAAGGATGCGATCAGCTACATCGAAGCCAACAAGGGCTGATCGGTCCGGCGGCCGGGCCGCGCGAGACTGGTTTGCGGACCAGCCGAGATAGAAGCGGCTTCCCGGCCTGGGATTGATCGGGCCGGGAAGCCGTTTTCGTTTGCCAGCAGAGATATCGACAGGAGAGAGCCATGCGCCGCGTGGTCGTAACCGGATTGGGGCTCGTGACGCCCCTTGGCGCCGACGTCGAGACGGCGTGGGCCAACATCCTCGCCGGCAAGTCCGGCGCGGGGCAGATCACGCGCTTCGACACGACGGGGCAGAAGTGCACCATCGCCTGCGAAGTGAAGCCGGCTGACCACGAATATGGCTTCGATCCGAACAAGCGGGTCGATCACAAGGTGCAGCGCCAGGTCGATCCGTTCATCATCTTCGGCATCGATGCCGCCGGCCAGGCGATCGAGGACGCCGGGCTGACCGACATGACGCTGGAGGAACGCTATCGCGCCGGCGTTTCGATCGGTTCGGGCATCGGCGGGCTTCCCGGCATCGCCAGCGAGTCGCTGGTCTGCGAGAACAAGGGGCCGACGCGGGTTTCGCCGCACTTCGTCCACGGCCGGCTCATCAACCTGATCTCGGGTCAGGTTTCGATCAAATACGGGCTGATGGGGCCGAATCACGCGGTCGTCACGGCCTGCTCCACCGGCGCGCACGCGATCGGCGATGCCGCGAGGATGATCGCGATGGACGATGCGGACGTGATGCTGGCGGGCGGCGCGGAAGGGGCGATCTGCCCGTTGGGCATCGCCGGATTCGCGCAGGCCAAGGCGCTCTCCACCCGCAACGACGCACCGGAAAAGGCCAGCCGCCCTTACGACAAGGACCGCGACGGCTTCGTGATGGGCGAGGGCGCGGGCGTGGTGGTGCTCGAGGAATATGAGCACGCCAAGGCGCGCGGCGCGAAGATCTATGCCGAGGTGATCGGCTACGGCCTGTCGGGCGATGCCTATCACGTGACGGCGCCGCATCCGGAAGGCTCCGGCGCCTTCCGCTCGATGCAGATGGCGCTGAAGAAGGCCGGGCTGAAGCCGGAGGACATCGACTACATCAACGCCCACGGCACCTCGACCCCGATGGGCGACGAGCTTGAGCTGGGCGCGGTGCGACGCCTGTTCGGCGATGCCATCGCCGACGTCTCCATGTCGTCGACAAAGTCGGCGATCGGGCATCTGCTGGGCGGCGCCGGCGCGGTGGAGGCAATCTTCTGCATCCTCGCGCTGCGCGACCAGATCGTGCCGCCGACGCTAAACCTCGACAATCCGAGCGACAGCTGCACCGGCGTCGATCTCGTGCCGCATGTCGCGAAGAAGCGGCAGGTGCGTGCGGTGCTGAACAATTCGTTCGGCTTCGGCGGCACCAACGCCAGCCTGATCCTGCGCGCGGTCTGAGGCGATGGCGCGCGGCCGGCGGCGGGGCGGGGGCGGGCGGCTCGCCATACTGCTGCTGGCAGCCGTGGTCGCGCTGCTCGCCGCGTCGGCCGGCATCGTCTGGTGGGGCTGGGCCGGCCCCGGCCCGGCGGCGCAGGAGTTCAGCTTCAGCGTGCCCGAGGGCGCGACGCTGACCACCGCCGCGCGACGGCTGGAAAAGGCCGGCGCGATCACCTCGACCAGCCGTTTCCTGCGCCTCGCACGGCTGTTCGGGTCGGATGCGTCGATCCGCGCGGGGGAATATGAGGTCCCCGCACATGCCAGCCAGGCCGATATCCTCGCGCTGCTTCAGGGCGGGCGCACGCGCCAGCGGTTCGTCACCATTCCGGAAGGGATGCCGGCGGTCCTCGTGGGCGAGCGTCTCGCCGCCGAACCGCTGCTGACCGGGCCGGTGCCCGCGCTGCCCGAAGGATCGGTGCTGCCCGACAGCTACAGCTTCGAGCGCGAGGACAGCCGTGCCGCCGTGGTCAAGCGGATGCGCACGGCGATGGACGAGGCGCTGGCCGCCGAATGGAAGACGCGCAAGCCCACCACCGCGGTGAAGACGCCGCGCGAGGCGCTGATCCTCGCCTCGATCGTGGAAAAGGAGACGGCGCTGGGGGCGGAGCGGCGGATGGTGGCGGCGGTCTATTCCAATCGCCTGCGCACCGGCATGCGGTTGCAGGCCGATCCCACGACGATCTACCCGATCACCAAGGGCAAGCCACTCGGCCGCCGCATCCGCAAGTCCGAACTGGCGGCGGTGAACGGCTACAATACCTATGCCAAGGCCGGGCTGCCCGAGGGGCCGATCTGCAACCCGGGTCGTGCCGCGATCGCGGCCGTGCTCGATCCCGCCGACAGCCGCGCGCTGTATTTCGTGGCGGACGGCAAGGGTGGCCATGTGTTCGCCGAGACGCTGGCACAGCACAACGCCAACGTGCAGCGCTACTATGCGTTGCGCCGCGCGAAGGGCGAGATGTAGCGGCGCGGCCCGCCGGTCAGCGTGTCTCGAACGGCTTGATCCCCTTGCCGAGCTGGTTGGCCGATAGCGTGAGCGGCTCGTGGCTCCAGTCCGCCACGAACACGGTCGGCCAGGTGATGCCCGGCGCGAGCGAGGCCTTGTTGCCGACCACCGCCAGCCCGGCGGACGGTGCATCGCGGCCCTCTGGCGCGACGGTGATAAAGGCCGAGTGGTTCTCCTTGTCCGCCCCCTGCACGAACGTGTTGCCTGCGATCGTGCCGGTGGCGCCGGTCGACAGGTCGATCATGTAGTTGCTGGTGTGGCCGCGCGTATCGTCGAAACTTGAATCGCTGACGGCGATGCGGCGCGCCCGGCTCTTGAGATAATGCCCGCCCTGGCCGCGCTCGAACCGGGAACGGGTGACGGTGAGCGACCCGTAGGCGTTGACGTACACCGAATGTGCGCACGACAGCCCGCGGTCGCAGCGGCCGAGGCCGGAGAAGCTGGACCTGTCGATCGTGATCGCCGAGGCGGGATCGTCGGCGGTGAGGATGCCTTCCTCGGAATTGCGGAACACCGCGTTGCGCACCAGCAACGGGCCTTTCTCCAGCCGGATGCCGGCACCGTTGCCGTCGGGTACGCGCATGTTCTGGAAGACGAGGCCGTCGACCACGGCGTCGCGCCCGCGCAGCACCAGCGCCGCCTTGCCCTCGCAGGTGGTGCCGTCGAACACGGCCTTGCCCGGCTCGATTGCGCGATAGGCGATGCGGCCACCTTCCTGCACCGCGCAGTCGCGATAGGTGCCCGACGCGATGCGGATCACCGCGTCGCCATCGCCGATCGAGCGCACGGCGTCGTCCAATCGGTAGAAACCCTTGCCCGTCGCCTCGATGGTGAAGGGGGCGGGGCGGCCCTGCGCCAGCACCGGGCCGGTCAGGGTGGTGGCGGCGAGGAGGGCGAGGATGATCTTCATGGCACGGCTCCGGAGGGCGGGGCCATTACCTGCGGCGATGCGCGCCGGGAGTCGAGATCAATAGGTGGTTAACCGTAATCCGGACGGCCGGATCAGCCCGCGAGCGCGGCAGCGGCCGGCGTGGCCCCGGTCTTGTCGGCATAGATGAAACCGAACGCCGGATAGGCCTTCATGCCCAACCCCTTCAGCGGCGCATAATAGACCCGCACCTTGCTCCAGTCGCCCGCGTCGGACGCATCGACCACGGTCACGTCCTTTTCCACCTGCCCGCGATGGCCGTTGATGATCGACCAGTTGGCGTGCGTCACCTTGATGATGCGATCGCTGACGATCTGGCTGACGGTGGCGACATGGCCGGAGCGCATCGAGCCGATCGCCTTGAACACCAACACCGCGCCCGCCTTGGGCACGTTGCCCTGGCCGTACTTGCCCACGGCCTGATTCCACCAGCTTGCGGCCGCGCCGAACAACTGGATCCCCGAGATCATCCGCGCGAACGGCGCGCACTGCCAGGATGCCGCCTGCGCGCCGGTGCTGCCGAAGCAGGCCGCGACAAGAAGCAGGGAACCAACGAGGTTCCGGGTGGTTTTCATCATCTGGATTTGCGCCCCGATCGTTTGTGTCACGGCGGGTAACGGCAGGTTGGTCAAGCTGTGAAGCCATGCGGCCGGTCTTTGCGGCGAGGCGAGGCGGGGATGCGTTGCGCTCCCTAAAAGCGTTTCTGCGATGGATCTCCGGTGAAGCGGATGACCGTCAGGCTTGTTGCAGAGCGGCATATCCGCTATGCGCGCGGCCAATTCCCTTAGCTTCAGGACTATACAGACCATGAGCCTCCGCAACGTGGCGATCATCGCGCATGTCGATCACGGCAAGACGACCCTGGTCGATCAGCTTTTCCGCCAGTCCGGTACGTTCCGTGACAACCAGCGCATCGAAGAGCGTGCGATGGACTCGAACGACCTGGAAAAGGAGCGGGGCATCACCATCCTCGCCAAGTGCACCTCGGTCGAGTGGCACGACGAGAAGGGCGAGGCGACGCGGATCAACATCGTCGATACCCCCGGCCACGCCGACTTCGGCGGCGAGGTGGAGCGGATCCTGTCGATGGTCGACGGCGTGATCCTGCTGGTCGATGCGTCGGAAGGCGCGATGCCGCAGACCAAGTTCGTCACCGGCAAGGCGCTGGCGCTGGGGCTGAAGCCGATCGTCGTGGTCAACAAGGTCGATCGCCCGGACGAGCGCATTCAGGAAGTGCTGGACGAGGTGTTCGACCTGTTCGTGTCGCTCGAGGCGAACGACGAACAGCTCGACTTCCCGGTGCTCTACGCATCGGGCCGCAACGGTTATGCAAACGAAGGCGACTATACCCTGCGTGAGGGCACGCTGAAGCCGCTGTTCCAGAAGATCGTCGATCATGTGCCGCCGCCCAGCGCCGATCCGGACGGCCCGTTCAAGTTCCTCGTGACGCTGCTCGATCGCGACAACTTCCTCGGCCGCATCCTCACCGGCCTGGTCTTCTCCGGCTCGATCAAGACGAACATGCCGATCCACGCGCTCGACAACGACGGCGCCATCGTGGAGACCGGCCGCGCCTCCAAGATCATGACCTTCCGCGGGCTGGAGCGCGTGCCGACCGACGAGGCGAACGCGGGCGACATCATCTCGATCGCCGGCCTCACCACCGCCACCGTGTCGAACACGATCTGCGACCCCTCGGTCAGCGAGCCGCTGCACGCCCAGCCGATCGATCCGCCCACGCTCTCCATGCGGTTTGCGGTGAACGATTCGCCGATGGCCGGCCGTGAAGGCAGCAAGGTGACGAGCCGCATGATCCGCGACCGCCTCACCCGCGAAGCCGAGAGCAACGTGGCGATCAAGGTGACCGAGTCCGCCGACAAGGACAGCTTCGAGGTCGCCGGGCGCGGCGAGCTCCAGCTCGGCGTGCTGATCGAGACGATGCGCCGCGAGGGCTTCGAGCTGGGCATCAGCCGCCCGCGCGTGCTATTCGGCGAGGACGATGCCGGCAAGCGGACCGAGCCGTACGAAACCGTCATCATCGACGTGGACGAGGAATATTCGGGCACGGTCGTCGAGAAGATGAACATCCGCAAGGCCGAGATGACCGACATGCGCCCGTCTGGCGGTGGCAAGACGCGCATTACGTTCAGCGCCCCCTCGCGCGGCATGATCGGCTATCACGGCGAGTTCCTGTCCGACACGCGCGGCACCGGGATCATGAACCGGCTGTTCGAAAAGTACGGGCCGCACAAGGGCGCGATCGAGGGCCGCAAGAACGGCGTGCTGATCTCGAACGGCGCGGGCGAGGCCAATTCCTATGCGCTGGGGCCGCTGGAAAGCCGCGGCATCCTGTTCGTCGGCCACGGCGAGGCGCTGTACGAGGGCATGGTGATCGGCGAGAACGCCAAGACGGACGACCTCGAGGTCAATCCGATGAAGGCCAAGCAGCTCACCAACTTCCGCGCCTCGGGCGGCAAGGACGATG
Organism: Alterirhizorhabdus solaris; assembly: GCF_007785815.1. GTDB lineage: Bacteria > Pseudomonadota > Alphaproteobacteria > Sphingomonadales > Sphingomonadaceae > Alterirhizorhabdus > Alterirhizorhabdus solaris. Next base: position 17,772 of record NZ_VNIM01000027.1, read on the forward strand.
CGATCCGCCTGACCCCGCCGAAGAAGATGACGCTGGAGCAGGCTATCGCCTACATCGACGACGACGAGCTGGTGGAAGTGACGCCGAAGACGATCCGCCTGCGCAAGCGCCACCTCGACCCGAACGAGCGCAAGCGCGCCAGCCGCGCCAAGCAGGCGGCGTAAGGCTCTTGAGGCCGGCGGTTCCCGAGGAGCCGCCGGCCTTTTCTTTAGCATCAGTGGCGTGACGCGGAGCCGGCTTTGCGCGCCTTGCCTCTTTCGTCGGGATGCGCCGGGCAGGGCATTAGATGCCCGCGCGCATCGCGACAGCCCGGCGGCGGCGATGTCACCACGGGGCGGCATTTGACGATCCTGCCGTGAATATCGCGGCATATTCTGGCGGACGTGGGGGCGGCGAGCAGGCCGGTGGCCAGCGTGGCCGACAGCAGGGCAGCGAGTGCTTTCATGATACCGATCTCCTCAAGGGGCGATCGGTCGACCATGCAGGCTACTGACGTGGAGACTGTGCCGGGCCGCACATGCCCGGGCAATACTGGCTGGTGATGAAGGAGGCGTCGCGGACGATCCGGCGAGACCATGTTCTACTTGTCCATGCAAAGCTGGTCGGGGAGACAGGATTCGAACCTGCGACCCCCTGGTCCCAAACCAGGTGCGCTACCAGCCTGCGCCACTCCCCGGCCAGAGGGCGGCTTTAGGGGCGTCCGGGCGCGAGCGCAAGCCTGTGCTGCCTCAGGCGGCGGCGGGCTTTCGCCAGCCGTGCACCAGATGCACCACGCCCGCTATCGCGCCGCCCACGATCAGGCCCAGGATGGCCGAGCCGATCGCGAACACCAGCCATGACGCGATGCCGCCCAGCGCGGGCATCCCATGCGCCGCGCTCTCGCCGGCGTGATGGATCCACGCCGGGATCGGGGTCAGTGCGAAATGCTCCAGCCCGTGGACGAGGATGCCGCCGCCGACCCAGAGCATCGCCGCCGTGCCGATGATCGAGAGCGCCTTCATCACCACCGGCATGCCCTTCACCAGCCCGCGCCCCACCGTCTGTGCGGCGGCGGTGCTGCGTCGGGCGAGGTGGAGGCCGATGTCGTCCATCTTCACGATCAACGCCACCACGCCATAGACGGCGACGGTGATGACGATACCGACCAACGCCAGCGCCACCGCCTGCACCAGCAGCGGCCGATCGGCCACGTCGGCCAGCGCGATCGCCATGATCTCGCCGGACAGGATCAGGTCGGTGCGGATCGCGCCGGAAACCTTCTGCTCTTCAAGCACGGTCGGGTCCTGCACCGCGGCGTCGGCTTCGGCTTCGGCGTGGGGCTTGCCGGAAACCGCCTCGATCACCTTCTCGGTCGCCTCGAAGCAGAGGTAGGCGCCGCCCAGCATCAGCAGCGGCGTGACGCCCCACGGGGCGAACGCGCTGAGCAACAATGCGCCCGGCAGCAGGAACAGCAGCTTGTTGCGGACCGAGCCGAGCGCGATGCGCCAGATGATCGGCAGCTCGCGATCGGGCGAGAAGCCGACGACGTAGTTCGGCGTCACCGCCGCATCGTCCACCACCACGCCGGCCGCCTTGGCGCCTGCCTTGCCCGCCGCCGCCGAAACGTCATCCAGCGAGGCCGCCGCCAGCTTGGCGATGCCGGCGATATCGTCAAGCAACGCGACCAGACCTGACGCCATGTACGAAAACCTTCCACTGCCTCGATGCCTACGCTCCTAGCGGGAGGAGGTGGCGATACAAGCCGAACGAAGCCACGCGGCGTTGGTGCCCGTTCAGCCGGAACCCGCTATGGAGGTCCGTTCAGGCAGAAGCGGAGCGACGACAGCGTGTTCAACGAGAGCGGATCGACGATCGACCCGGTGGAGGCGCCCGGGGCCGTGCCGCCGGCCGCGCCGCCCCCCGCATCGCGTCCGCGTCGTCCCCTGTGGCAACGGCCGAAGGTGGTGCTGCCGGTGGTGCTGGTGCTGCTCACCTTCCTGTGGCTGGCGTGGACCGCGCCGCTCTCCCGTGCGCTGGAGCCGCTGGCCGACCCCACGCTGCTGCTGGTGAGCGCCGACGGCGTGCCGATCGCGCGGCGCGGGGCGGTGAAGGAACGCCCGGTGGTCGCTTCCGATCTGCCGAAATACGTGCCCGGCGCGTTCGTCGCGATCGAGGACAGGCGCTTCTACAGCCATTGGGGGATCGACCCGCGCGGCATCCTGCGCGCCGCGTGGACGAACCTGCGCGCCGGCGGGGTGGTGCAGGGGGGCAGCACGATCACCCAGCAGCTCGCCAAGACGGCGTTCCTTTCGGCCGACCAGAACATGGGTCGCAAGGCGCGCGAACTGCTGATCGCCTTCTGGCTGGAGGCATGGCTGACCAAGGACGAGATCCTCTCACGCTACCTCTCCAGCATCTATTTCGGCGACGGGGTGTACGGCCTGCGCGCCGCCGCCCGCCATTATTTCGACGTGCCGCCCGAACGGTTGTCGGTGGCGCAGGCGGCGATGCTGGCGGGGATGGTGAAGGCACCCTCGCGGCTCGCCCCCACGCGCGCGCTGGCGGCGGCGCAGGCGCGATCGCGGCTGGTGCTGGCGGCGATGGTGGAGAATGATATCATCTCGCCGTCGCGCGCCCGCGTGCGCCCGGCGCGGGTGCGGCGTGGCGATACGGCGGCGCTGCCCACCGGCGGCTACTTCGCCGACTGGGTTTCGGCCAGCGCGCGCGATTCGGCCGAGGCGGATTATGGCGAGACGCGCGTCGCCACCACGCTGGATGCGGGGATGCAGAAACAGGCGGAGCGGGTGATCGCGCGCTGGCTGGCGGGGGAGGGCGCGAGGCTGCACGTGACGCAGGCGGCGCTGGTGGCGATGCGACCCGATGGCCGGGTGGTGGCGATGGTGGGCGGGCGCGACTATCGCCGCAGCCCGTTCAATCGCGCGACGCAGGCACGGCGCCAGCCCGGCTCGGCGTTCAAGACCTTCGTCTATCTCGCCGCGATGCGCGCTGGCTACACGCCCGACAGCGACATCGAGGACACGCCGCTGACGATCGGCAAGTGGTCCCCGGCGAATTACGATCGGCGTTATCAGGGTACGATCAACCTGCGCCAGGCCTTTGCCGAATCGAGCAACGTGGCGGCGGTGCGGCTGTCGGAGGCGGTGGGGCGTGACCGGGTGATCCGCGCCGCGCGCGATCTGGGCATCACCTCGCCGCTGGCGGACAGCCCGGCGCTGGCGCTGGGCACCTCCACCGCCACGTTGCTGGAGATGACGAGCGCCTACGCCGGGATCGCGGGCGGCACCTATCCGGTGCGGCCGCGCGGCCTGCCGGCGGCGGCCGATCCGGGCTGGCGCGAACGGCTGTGGTCCAGCCAGCGGCGGCTGGACAGGAAACGCGAGTGGCCAGCGATGCTCGACCTGCTGGGCGCTGCGGCCACGCGCGGCACCGGACGGGCGGCCTATCTGGGCGTGCCGACGTTCGGCAAGACCGGCACGACGCAGGATCATCGCGATGCCGTGTTCATCGGTTTCGCGGGTGATCTGGTGACCGGCATCTGGGTGGGCAACGACGACAACAGCCCGATGGACAAGGTGACCGGCGGCGGCCTGCCGGCGCGGATGTGGCGCGATTTCATGAGCCATGCCCGCCTGTCCGAACATGGCGCCGCGCCGCGCCCGGCGGTGGCCCGCGCGCCGGTGGTGGTGGATCGCACCCCGATCGAGGAAATATTGCCCGAGATCGGCGGCGAGGATCTCGGCGACGCGGTGGCCCGCACCCGCGCCGCGATCGAGGATGCGCGCGCGGCGCAGGCGGCGATCGAGAATTTCAATCTCGACGACATTCTGCCGCCACCCCCGCCGCGCGAGCGTGATCGCGAACCCGACCGCGACCGGCGTCGGGGCGACGAGCCGCCGCCCGAGGAGGAGCCGCCGTTCTGAGTCGGGAAGAAAATCGGGCACCACCGGGCCTGCGAAATTCAAAACGCGCGTTCCGTCCCACGATGCCGGCGATGCGGCGGCTCAGTGGAAGTCCCGCGTCTTCTGGCGGATCACGTCTTCCGGATCGGCCCCGTCGGCGAAGGCGCGGTGGTAGCTGTCATACGCTTTGGGGGCCCAGCCCTTGTCGCCGCGATCGGGTGAGCCGCCGTGGGTGGCGCCGTCGCCGGGCCCGGGGCGGTGGGGGAAGTCCATCTCGCCCACCGTGCGCAGCAGCGGGGTGTAGTCCACGATCCTGTCGGCGATCACGTGGATCACCTGCCCCTCGCGCTGCACCCGCCCACGCATCCCGATCATCGCCGAGGACAGGACGGTGTGGCGCTGCGCCTCGAACCGATCGGGCCAGAGGATGCCGTTGGCGATGCCGGTTTCGTCCTCGATCGTCAGGAACAGCACGCCCTTGGCGCTGCCCGGCTTCTGGCGGACGAGGATGATGCCCGCCACCTCGACGAAGCGCCCGTCGCGGATCGTCTCCAGCGCGCGTGCCGTCACGATCCCCCGCCGCGCCAGATCGGCACGCAGGAAGGTGAGGGGGTGCGCGCGCAGCGACAGTTGCACCGCGCGATAATCCTCGACCACCTCGCGCCCCTCGGTCATCGGGCGCAGCGCCACCGCCGGTTCGCCCGCCTGCTCGCGCGCATCGGCGGCGGCGAACAGCGGCAGCGGGGCGGCGGCGAGGCCACGGATCTTCCACAGCGCCTCGCGGCGGGACAGGTCGATCCGGCCGAACGCATCGGCATCCGCCAGTTTCTCGATCGCGGCGGGGGAGACACCGCTCCTGAACCACAGCTCCTCCGGCGAGGCGAACGGCACGTCGCCCCGCGCCGCCACGATCTTCGCGCCGTCCCGGTTGGAGAGGCCGCGCACCATCCGCAGGCCCAGTCGCACCGCCCGCCAGCGGCCGGACTGTTCCTCGATCGTGCAATCCCAGCGGCTTGCGTTGATATCCACCGGCCGCACGTCAACCCCGTGGTCGCGCGCGTCGCGCACGATCTGGGCCGGCGCGTAGAAGCCCATCGGCTGTGCATTGAGCAGCGCGGCGCAGAACACGTCCGGGTGATGGCACTTCATCCACGACGAGGCGTAGGCGATCTTGGCGAAACTGGCGGCGTGGCTTTCGGGAAAGCCGTAGCTGCCGAACCCCTCGATCTGGCGGAAGGTGCGCTCGGCGAAATCGCGGGCGTAGCCGTTGGCCACCATTCCTTCGATCATCTTGGTCTGGAATTCGCCCACCCCGCCGGTGAACTTGAACGTCGCCATCGCCCGGCGCAACTGGTCCGCCTCGGCCGGCGTGAAGCCCGCGCCGACGATCGCCACCTTCATCGCTTGTTCCTGGAACAGCGGTACGCCGTAGGTGCGCCACAGCACCGCCTTCAGTTCCGGCTTGGGATATTCCGGCTGCTCCTTGCCCTCGCGCCGGCGCAGGTAGGGGTGCACCATGTCGCCCTGGATCGGCCCCGGCCGCACGATCGCCACCTGGATGACGATGTCGTAGAATTTCCTGGGCTTCAGTCGCGGCAGCATGCTCATCTGCGCCCGGCTCTCGATCTGAAAGACGCCGAGCGTGTCGGCCTGCTGGATCATCGCGAAGGTCTCGGGGCAGTCCTCCTGCATCTGCGGGGAGGCAAGATCGATCCGCAACCCTTTGTGATCCGACAGAAGATCGAACGCGCGCCGCATGCAGCCGAGCATCCCGAGGCCGAGGATGTCGACCTTCATGAAGCCCAGTTCCTCGATGTCCTCCTTCTCCCACTCGATCACCCGCCGGTCGATCATCGCCGCCGGCTCGATCGGCACCAGTTCGTCCAGCCGTGCGCGGGTCAGCACGAAGCCGCCGGGGTGCTGCGACAGGTGGCGCGGCGTGCCGATCAGCTGGCGCGCCAGATCGAGCGTCAGCGCGAGGCGCGGATCGCTCGCATCGAGGTTCAACTGCGCGACATGACGCTCGCCCACCCCCTCGGTGGACCAGCCCCATACCTGCCCGGCCAGCGCGCCGGTAAGGCTCTCGGGCAGGCCCAGCGCCTTGCCCACCTCGCGCACGCTGCCCCGCGCGCGGAAACGGCTGACGACGGCGGTGAGCGCGGCATGATCGTGCCCGTAGGTCTCGTAGATCCACTGGATCACTTCCTCACGCCGCTCATGCTCGAAATCGACATCGATATCGGGCGGCTCCTTGCGCTCGCCCGAGATGAACCGCTCGAACAGCAGCTCGTGCTTCACCGGATCGATCGAGGTGATGCCCAGCACGAAGCAGATCATCGAATTGGCCGCACTGCCGCGCCCCTGACACAGGATGCCCTGGCTGCGCGCGAACTGGACGATCGAATTCACCGTGAGAAAATAGGGCGCGTAGCCAAGCCGGCCGACGAGGTTCAGCTCATGTCTCAGGAGTGTGTGGTAAGTATCGGGAACATCAGGGAAGCGGGTGGCCATCGCCCGTGCCGTCAACTTTTCCAGCGCGGCCTGCGGGGTCCGGTCGCTCATCACCAGCTCGTCTGGATACTGATAGTCCAGCTCGGTCAGCGAGAAGGTGCAGCGTTCGGTGATCGCGGCGGTGGCCGTCACCGCCTGCGGCCAGCGGGCGAAGCGGCGGGCCATCTCCCCCGGCCCCTTCAGGTGGCGATCGGCATGGCGCTCCCGCCTGAACCCGAGGTCGTCGATCGTGCATTTGTGGCGGATCGCCGTCACCACATCCTGCAACATCCGGCGGTCGGGCGAGTGATAGAGCACGTCGCCGGTGGCCAGCGGCACGACACCGAAACGCCGGGCCAGCACCTCCAGCCGGTGCAGCCGCAGCATGTCGCCGGGGCGGCGGCGGTGGGTGAGCGCGAGATGGGCGCGGTTTCCGAAGATGTCCGCCAGTTGCGCCAGCGCGGTCTCGCAGGCGCGATCGGGCAGGTCCGGCACCAGCGCCGCGACCAGCCCCTCGCTCCACCCCGCGACATCCTCCCAGTGGAGGAAGCATTGCCCCTTTTCGCCACGCAGCCGGTCGGCCCGCGCCTTGCCGATCGTGAGCAGGCGGGTGAGCCGGCTCCACCCGGCGCGGTCCTCCGGCCAGACGAGCAGCGAGGTGCCGTCCAGCAGATCGAGCCTGCAGCCGGCGACCATCCGCATCCCCGTCGACCGCGCCGCCACCATCCCGCGCACCAGCCCCGCCACCGAATTGCGATCGACCAGCCCCAGCGCCGGCAGCCCCAGCAGCGCGGCGGCGGCGAACAGTTCGTCGCACGAGGATACCCCGCGCAGGAAGCTGAAGTGGGTGGTGACCTGAAGTTCGCTGTACGTCATGGCGGCCATCCGCCCGGAAACCGCACGACGCCGCACGCCCGGCCGGCCGTCACCCGAACACCCCGTGCAGGTGCCAGCTCAGGTCGCCCGTGCGCGGATCGAGGCCGTCGCCGCGACGATAGAGCCAGAAACGGGCGCCTGCCTCGTCCTCCACCTGATAATAGTCGCGCACGGCATCCGCCTCGCCCGACCGGCGCCACCATTCGCCGTGGATGCGTTCCGGCCCGTCGCCGCGCGTTACGCGGTGGTGCGCGCCGCGCCAGACGAAGCGGCGCGGGGGATGATCGGGCAGTTCGGCCAGAACATGCTGCAACCGCTCGGGCGGGGCGAGCAGACGTGCCGGTCGCGCCCAGCCGGTCGGCCATTCCGCCACCGTGCCCAGTGGCGGGGCGGGGCGGACGCTGCGTTCGGGCACGTCGCTTTCCACCGCGCCGACGCGGTAGAGCCGGCGCGCGCCGATGCGGCCGGCGATGCGATCGATCAGCGGGGCGAGATCGGGCGGGGGAGGCGTGTCGCCCCAGCCGCCGTCCAGCCCGCCGTCGATCAGTCGCGCCCCCAGCGGCTCGGTGCGGGTGGCGGTGAGGCGGATCGCCTCGATGCCGAACCCCGGCTCGATCGTCTCGATCCGCATCGTCAGCAGGCGCAGCAGGTGGGGGGCATCGCGCGTGGCGCGGGCGGTGCCGACGCGTACCGGCTGCTCGTCGCCATCCACCCGCAGGCAGACGAGCAGCAACGCCCGCACGCCCAGCCCGCGTGCGGCAAGCTCGCCCGTCAGCCGCGCCATCGCCTCGCCGAGCGCCGTGGCGATCGCCTCTGCCGTGGCGATCGGCTCGACGAAGCGGAGCAGCGTGGCGGGCGGCCGGAACGGTACGATCGGCACGATCGGCTCGCTTTGCCGGCCCAGCGCCTGATCCAGCCGGGCGAGCAGGCTCGTGCCGAAACGGCGGCCCAGCGGCCCGCGCGGCGAGGCGATCAGCGCGCCGATCGTATCGAACCCCAGCCGGCGCGCGGCATCCACCTGCGCCGCCTCCAGCCGCAGCGCGGGCGGGGGCAGCGGAGCGAGCGCCTCGGCCTCGCCGCCGGGGGGGCACAGGGTCAGCCGGGCGGGACCGTACCGTGCCAGCGCATGCGCGGCCCCCGCCGTGCCCGCTACCGCAAGGCGGGCCTCGAACCCGGCGCGCTGGCAGAAACGCAGGATGCGCTGCGCCATTGTCTGCTCGCCGCCGAACAGATGCGCGACGCCGCCGATATCGATCCACAGCCCGTCCGGCCCGGTCGCCCCTGTCGTGATGGCGATGGTGGGGCTCCACCGCCGCAACGCGACCTGCGCCAGCCGGTCAAGCAGCGCCATGTCGCCGGCGGGGTCCGGCGGGTGGGTGTCCGGCAGTGCCGCGTCGGGCGATGGTTCGATCATCGTCTGCGGAGGAGCGTGGCGCGGTGTCGGGTCGGCCTGGCGGGCTTGTGCTTCGTCTGTCCTGCCGGCCGGTCGCGGTGTCTTTCCCGTCGGGCCGAAACGGTTCGTCCTGCGGGGTGACCCCGGACGGGCGGAGGGCGTGGCCATCGGTGCGGTGGCCATCTGCGCGCCATCGCGGTCGATCCTCGGTGAAGCGGGAGTTCTGCCAGCCGGACCGGCACGCAATCGCCCTTGCGCGGAGGCACAACAGGCGAGGCGGGCTGCCATGTGCGGCCTGTCTGCCGGCGGTATTTCCGCTCGGCAGGTGGCCGGGTGAGGCATTCCACCTTCCGAATGGTCCGCTGCGTGGGTTTGCTTCGCCGGGTCGGGGAAAGACGGCGATACGTTCTTGTGGCGCGTCGTCAGGGCGACAGGCATCCTGCCGATCAGGCAAAGCGCGTCCGCCGTGTGCGATGGGCGAGGCTGTCGGGCCGGGGAGCCGGCCGTTGCAGAGAGCGGATCGGGCGATGGCGGCATGGCACATGCGGCCGGCACGGGTTTGCCGACCTGACAGCCCGCCATCGCCGTGCCGACATGGTCCACCGCACAGGACGGCCCGGAGGGGCGAACGAAAGACGCGGGTCCGATACCAGCCAACTGCGGCCGGCCGGAAAGCGGCGGTCCATTCCGGCATCGTGCAAGCCCGCTGTCAGCTTCCCAAGCCGGACGATCGTCGCTCGTACCCGAGCCGTTGGGGCTTTTCACGGCGGATGATTTCGTGGGGCAGACGCAGGGCAGGGAACTGATCGCGCAGCCGCCATCGTGGAGCGGGGGCATATTCCGGCGACACGCATTGGGTGCGCCATGCCGACCCCGGCCCGGGGGGGCATCCGGTTGAAAGCCCGTCGCGCCGATGGAGGGCGCAAGGGTAGCGTTCCGATGGCATTCCCACCGCAAGACGCCCGCTGCCGGTGTCGTGGCAGCGGGGCGAGGATCGGGTCGGCCTGTACCGGGCGCAAGGACGCGCATGAAGCCGCCATCCCCCCGCACGCCATCGTCGGGGGGCATGGTGCGGAACGGATGTGGTTCGTAGCGCGGGCCACGGAACGGCACCTCGGCGGCTTCGCTGCGGCGGCCGAGTTCGCGCATCGGCGGTTGCTGGTGGCGCGGCAACGTCTCGATTTCGGCGCGGATCGCGGCGCGCGCCATCGCCTTGCGGCGGCGATGCGCGAGCCAGGGATCGTCGCCTGCGTGATCGGTGCCCGGACCCGTACCCGCGCCGATACCTCCATCGACGTCCTTCGCACCAGCGCCGCCCTCGCCCGCGCGTGCCCAGCGCGCACCCGGCCGCCAGCCGCCGCCGCGCGGGACGGAGCAGGCGGCGGGGTCGTCCTGCGGATCGGGGAGGGGCGGCGGCGCAGGGGCGGCGTCGGTCGCAGGCTCACGCCGCGTCGCGTCGCGCGTCATCCGCCGCAACCGATCCCCCGTCAGGTTCGGCAAGTAGAGCGAGATGACCCTCGGCATCGCATCCTCCCATGATGCAGGAAAAAGGCTCGCCGCCGCGCTGGCGGACGAGATCGAGCCGCCAGCGCGACCGCCCGATCCCCTCCACCGGCAACGGCGCGGAGGGGAGCGAGGCGATGCGCCAGCGGGTGACGGCGGCGGACGGCTCGGCCAGCGGATCGGCACCGCCGCGCCGCCAGCGCCGCAACAGCAGCGCGATCGTGCCGCCTTCCTCGGCGGCGAGTTGCAGGCGGCGGGTGGCCGTCATGCCGGCGCGGCCCACCTCGCCGATCACGGCGCCCAGGCCGCCGTGGCGCAGACCTTCCTCCATCACCGCCAATATGTCCGGATCACGGCCCGCCTCGGCGTGGATCAGCCGGTTCGGCCCCAGCCCGGCCTGCGCCAGCCCGGGGGCGAACAGATCGCGCCGGCCGAACGCCCACAGCATGTTGGCCCGCGCATCGCCCGCGCGGGCGGCGACGCCGGCCACGAACAGCGTGGCGGCGACATCGTCGGCGATGGCACAGGTGGCGCCCGCCACCTCGTGCACGGCGGTGGTGGCGAGGCCACGATCGGCCAGCCGCCGGTCGATTTCGGGCACGCCGAACGGCAGGGCGGGGCGGCCCATGCCGGCGGGCGTGGCGGTGATCGCGCGCACCTGTTCGCGCAGGGCGGCGATGCGATCGGCATTGGCGGACGGGGGAACGGACATGGCGGGACGACTCTTCTGTTCCCCTTATGTTCCCAACATCCCCGTGCCGCGTCAAGCGGTGTGCGACGATCCGAGGATATGAGCCGGCATGCCGGGCGCCGACGACAAGACCCGGATTCAGCCCTTACAGCAGGCTCGGCTGGCGCGGCGACGCGGGCGGGGCGGCGGCCGGGCCGTGCCGGCGGGTGCGCTCGTGATCGGCGGAGTAGCGGATGTCCTCGTCACGGTCGGCGGCCAGCCGGGCGAGCGCGGCATCGTCCAGTTCGCGCCACGGCCTGCCGCGATCGGGGCCGGCGGGCACGCGCGGCAGCAGCCCGGGCGCGGCGCTCCACGCGAGCAGTTGCGCCACGCTCGCCTGCGCCAGCATGTCGCGCAGGTGGTGCGCCGTCACATAGGCATCGGGGAAGGCGCGGTGGGCGGGCAGGCCGGTCTCATGATCCAGCCCTGCGGGTCTGCGCCAGTAACGCAGCACCTGATTGGAAAAGGACGGGCTGTCCGGCCACAGCCGCAGCGCGCATTTCCACGTGCAGATCCAGTCCGCCCCGCCGCTCAACGGGGATGTACAGAACCGCTGCTCGAAGGCGGCACGGTGCGCGGCCAGCGCGATCGGGCGCGGATCGGGCCGCAGCACCGAGGGCGCGATATCCCGCCAGCGGGGGGCGCCGGCTACGTCCTCGTCGCGGATATGGTGGATCGCCTGCGTCACCGGCGGGATCGCGCGGCCGGGGTGGACGTAATGCGCGCCGCGCCCGTCCGTCACCTCCCACCGGCCGGCGGGGGAGAGCGCCACATCCTGCCAGCCGACCTCGCACACATCGTGCGCCGGCGGGCGGGAGCCGGTGGTTTCGAGATCGACGACGCGGATGAACGGCACTGTCACACAGGCGATATGGGGGCGCCCGCCGCCCGCGCCAGCCCGTGCCGGGCATGCCTGCCGCCAGTGCCTCGATTGAAAGCCGCCGCCCGCCCCCTATCTCGACAACCGAGACTGAGGAGATTGGAATGGCGCAGGAAATCGCGACGCTGGCCGGCGGCTGCTTCTGGTGCACCGAGGCGGTGTTCAACGACGTTCAGGGCGTGTCGAAGGTGGAGAGCGGCTATATCGGCGGGCAGGTGGCCAACCCCACCTACAAGCAGGTGTGCGGCGGCAGCACCGGTCATGCCGAGGCGATCCGCATCACCTACGACGCGGACGTGATCGGCTATGACGAGCTGCTCGACATCTTCTTCCACACGCACGACCCGACGACGCTGAAACGGCAGGGCAACGATGTCGGCACGCAGTATCGCTCGGCGATCTTCCCGCATTCGCCCGAGCAGGAGGCTGCCGCCCACACCGCGATCGAGCGCGCGGCGGCAGCGCACCCGCGCCCGATCGTGACGACGGTGGAGCCGCTGGCGGAATGGTATCCGGCCGAGGACTATCATCAGGAATATTGGCAGGGTGAGGGCCAGCGGAACCCCTATTGCCTCGCGGTGATCCCGCCCAAGCTGCAGAAGCTGCGCAAGAGTTATGCGGCGAGGCTGAAGGCGGGGGTGGCGTAAAGGGCCGGTCGTGATGGCCGCGCCCGCATGAATACACTCGTCATGCGGGCGTCGTATCTCGTCGCGGCAAGCCGGGACTAGCCGATCACCTGGGTGCCGCCGCCCGCCGCAACCGGTCGTTGATCGCGGCGCCGAGGCCGGTGTCCGGCACCGGTGCCACCGCGATCCGCGCCCGGTCCGAAGCATCGGCCTCGTGCAGCGCGGCGAACAGGCGGGCCGCCGCCTCCACAGGGTCGCCCGTTGCGGAGAGCGTCGCATCGCCCGCGACCGGGCCGAAGCCGATCAGCCATTCGCCGGCCCCGGCGGTCGTCGCGTTCAGGCGGAGCGGCTGTCGCGGGGCATAATGGCTGGCAAGCTGGCCCGGCGCTTCGATCCGGCCCTCGCCCGGCAAGGCGACAGGCTGCCCGCTCACCCGTTCCAGCGCGTCCGTGCCGATCGGGCCGGGGCGCAGCAGCACCAGGCGATCCGCCTCCACCTTCACGATGGTCGATTCCAGCCCGTGCGTGGTCGGCCCGGCATCGACGATCAGCGGGATACGTCCGTCGAGTGAGCGGGCGACGTGTGCCGCCGTCGTCGGGCTGATCGTGCCGCTGGCATTGGCCGAGGGGGCCGCCAACGGCTTCCCGCACGCCGCCAGCAGCGCCCGCAGCGCCGGATGCGCCGGCACGCGCAACGCCACGGTGGGCAGGCCCGCCGACACCAGCGACGCAATGCCCGACCCCACCGCAAGCGGCAGCACCAGCGTGAGCGGCCCCGGCCAGAAGGCGGCGGCCAGCCGGTCGGCTGCGGCATCGAAGCGGGCGATCGCGGCGGCGTCGCCGGCCGAGAGGACATGCACGATCAGCGGGTTGAACGAGGGGCGGCCCTTGGCGGCATAGATGCGCGCCACCGCTTCCCCGCAGGTCGCATCGGCGGCGAGCCCGTACACCGTCTCGCTGGCGATGGCGACGGGCTGGCCGGCGCGGATCAGCGCGGCGGCACGAGTAATGGCGGGGTCGGCGTGGCCGAAGCCGTCGCAGCGCAGGATGTCGGTCATTATGCCCCGTCCGCTAGCCGGTCGGCGGGAGCAGGGAAAGCCTCAGCCCACCACCATCATGCCGGGCAGGTCGGCCGGATCCAGCCCGAGCCGGCGGACGTGGCGTTCGATCTCCGGCCAGTACACGTCGAGGAACACCTGCCGCTCGCTCACCCGCAAGCGGGCGGTGGCGCCTTCCGCCACGAACATGCCGATGCCGCGCCGGACGACGACGAGGCCGTCGTCCTGAAAGCTCTGATAGGCCTTGGCCACCGTCAACGGGTTCGCCCCGCAGCTCGCCGCAAAGTTGCGGACGGAGGGCAATGGATCGCCATCGCCATAGCGACCTTCCAGAATCGCGGCGGAAATCATGTCTCGCAGACGGAGATAGACGGGGCGGTCCGGGCCGATCACACTGTCATACTGTCCTAAGACAGCATGGCGCGTCAACCCGGCCGGCTCACCCCTCCCAAGGGTGGACGACGGCGGCGATATCGGGGCGCGGGCGCTCGTCCAGCGGGCGCGAGGGGGTGCCGATGAAGACGAAGCCGGCGATCCGCCCGTCGTCCGCCGCCAGCGCCTTGCACACGGCGGGCGAGTAGGCCGCCCAGCCGGTCAGCCACCCCGCGACGAAGCCGTGGGCGTGGGCGGCATGGCCCAGGTTCATGCACACCGCGCCGGCCGAAAGCTCCTGCTCCCAGATCGGGATGTGGCTGGCGTGGGCGGGCCGCGAGATCACCACCACCAGGGTCGGTGCCTGGCGGGCGAACTGGTCGATCGCCTCCAGCTCCAGCCTGCCGGCCTCCGGCTTTTCTTCCAGATAGGCGTCGCGCAGCATCGCGGCGAAGGCGTCGCGGCGGTCGTCCGGGATGGTCAGGAAACGCCACGGCGCCAGCTTGCCGTGATCGGGCGTGCGGGTGGCGATGGAGAGGATATCGGCCAGCTGCGCCGCGTCCGGCCCGGGCGCCACCATGTCGCGCGGCTTGCCCGACCGGCGGGTGGCGAGAAAGGCGCGGGGCGAGGAGAGATCGTTGAACATGCCCCGGGATTAGCAGCGCGCCCCGCAGGCGCCAATCCGCTGCACGAACAATCTGCTTTCCAGCGGCGGGTGAGCCGCTACTCTGCGCGGCAATCATGCCGGCGCCGCCGGCCGTCCCGTTCTTGTCCGGAGCCGCATTTCTATGGCCACCACCATCGCAGCCGGGGAGGGGCGGCCGGGCGAGCTGTTCGGCCACCCGCGCGGCCTCGCCATCCTGTTCCTCACCGAGATGTGGGAGCGTTTTTCCTTCTACGGGATGCGCGCGCTGCTGGTGCTGTACCTCACCCAGCATTTCCTGTTCGGCGATGAGGAGGCGCAGGGGCTGTACGCCGCTTACGCCTCGCTGGTGTATCTGGCGCCGGTGCTGGGCGGGCTGGTGGCGGATCGCTGGCTGGGCAGCCGCAAGGCAGTGACGATCGGCGCGCTGCTGCTGGTGGCGGGCCATTTCGGCATGGCGTTCGAGGGCGCCGGATCCAAGCAATATGTCGATTTCGGCGGCCGGAGCTACGAGGTGGCGGCCGACGGGCGCGGCGCGGACCGCGCGCTGGCGCTGATCGCGCCCGGTGGCGCACGCCTGCCGATCGTGTCCAGCGGGGAGAGCATCGGCATTACCGGCGGGGCCGCCGCCGGCCTGCCCGATCGTGTGGCCACGGCGGACTATAAATTCCGCACCGTGCAGGATCCGCTGTACGTGCAGATCCTGTTCTTCTCGCTGTCGCTCATCATCGTCGGCGTCGGCTTCCTGAAGGCGAACATCTCCACCATCGTCGGCGCGCTCTACGCCAAGGACGATCCACGGCGGGATGGCGCGTTCACGATCTTCTACATGGGGATCAATGTCGGCTCGTTGCTTTCCACCATCCTGTGCGGCTGGCTGGCGGTGAAATACGGCTGGAGCTACGGCTTCGGCCTCGCCGGCTTCGGCATGTTGCTGGGCCTGCTCACCTTCCTGTGGGGCCAGAAATACCTGATGGGCCATGCCGAGCCGCCGGCGCCCGCCGCCCTGGCGCGCAAGGTGGCCGGGCCGCTCAATCTGGAATGGCTGATCTATGTCGGCGGGTTCATCCTGCTGATGCCGGCGTGGTTCCTCGTCCAGCGCGACGATATCGTGACGGAGGCGCTCACCATCGGCGCGCCGCTGATCTTCCTCGGCATGATCGTGTGGTCGGTCGTGGCGTTGAAGGGGGTGGAGCGGTCGCGCATGATCGTGGCGCTGGTGCTGACGATCTTCTCGGTGCTGTTCTGGACATTGTTCGAGCAGGCCGGATCGTCGCTGACGCTGTATGCCGATCGCAATACCGACCTGACGGTGGCGGGCGGCTTCGGCATCAACGCCGCGCAGACGCAGTTCTTCAACCCCGCCTTCATCGTGCTGTTCGCGCCCATATTCGCCGGGTTGTGGACATGGCTCGGCCGCCGCGGGCTGGAGCCTTCGACGCCGGTGAAGTTCGGGCTGGGGCTGGTACAGGTGGGGCTGGGCTTCCTCGTGCTGGTGGTGGGCATCACCCATTTCGCCGGGGCCGATTTCCGCGTGCCGCTGGTCTGGCTGACGCTCGCCTACCTGCTCCACACCACGGGCGAGATCTGTCTGTCGCCGGTGGGCCTGTCGATGATCACCAAGCTGTCGGTGCCGCGCGTGGTCGGGCTGATGATGGGCGTGTGGTTCATGTCCTCGGCGTTGGCGCACACGCTGGCCGGGCTGATCGCCAAGGCCACCTCGGGCGCGACGGTGGGCGGCGTGGTCGTCGATCCCGGCGCGCAGTTGGCGACCTATGCGGACATCTTCTCCAAGATCGGCTGGGTGGGCGTCGCCATCGGCGTTGTGATCCTGGCGCTGTCGCCGTGGCTGAAACGCGGGATGCACATGGAGGCGGCGGAGGCGGATCACGCGCTGGCCGGCGAACGCGCGATCGGCGAGGCGGCGGCCATCGGCGCGCCCGCCTCGCGCAATGGCGTCGATCGCGAGACGCTGTAGCCCCACCCGACATCACACGCACGGACACAAAGCATGGCACGCAAGTATTTCGGCACCGACGGCATCCGCGGGCGCACCAACGAAAGCCCGATGACGGCGGGCATGGCGATGCGCGTGGGGCAGGCGGCCGGCGCGCATTTCGCCCGCGGCCAGCACCGCCACCGCGTCGTGATCGGCAAGGACACGCGGCTGTCCGGCTACATGATGGAGTCCGCGCTGGTCGCCGGCTTCACCTCGGTCGGCATGGACGTGGTGATGGTGGGGCCGATGCCGACGCCCGCCGTCGCCATGCTCACCCGCTCGATGCGGGCCGATCTGGGCGTGATGATCTCGGCCAGCCACAACCCGTTTTCCGATAACGGCATCAAGCTGTTCGGGCCGGACGGCTACAAGCTGTCGGATGCGGACGAGACCGCGATCGAGGGGCTGATCGAAGCCGGCCCGTCGCTGGTACCGGCCGAGGGCATCGGGCGCGCGCGCCGGGTGGAGGATGCGCGCGGGCGCTACATCCACGCGGTCAAATCCTCCTTCCCCGAGCATCTGACGCTGGACGGGCTGCGCGTGGTGATCGATTGCGCGCACGGCGCCGCGTATCAGGTCGCGCCTGCCGCGCTGTGGGAGCTGGGGGCGGAGGTGATCTCGCTCGGCGTGTCGCCCAATGGCACCAACATCAACGATCATTGCGGATCGACCGACCCGGCCGCGCTGCAGGCCAAGGTGATCGAGGTGCGCGCCGACATCGGCATCGCGCTGGATGGCGACGCCGACCGGCTGATCCTGGTCGACGAAAAAGGCCGCATCGTCGACGGCGACCAGCTGATGGGGCTGATCGGTGCGTCGTGGGGCAGGCGCGGGCTGCTGCGCGGCGGCGGCATCGTGGCGACGGTGATGTCGAACCTCGGGCTGGAGCGGTTCCTCGCCGGCGAGGGGCTGGCCCTGCGCCGCACGTCGGTCGGCGATCGCTACGTGGTGGAGGCGATGCGCGGCGACGGATACAATGTGGGCGGCGAACAGTCGGGCCACATCATCCTCTCCGATCACGGCACCACCGGCGACGGGCTGGTCGCCGCGTTGCAGGTGCTGGCCGAACTGGTGGAAAGCGGCCGGCGGGCGAGCGAGCTGCTGCACGTGTTCGATCCTCTGCCGCAGATCCTGAAGAACGTGCGCTTCGCCGGCGGCGCGCCGCTCGATCAGGAAAAGGTGAAGGCGGTGATCGCGGGCGCGGAAACGCAGCTGGACGGCACCGGCCGGCTGGTGATCCGCAAATCCGGCACCGAGCCGCTGATCCGCGTGATGGCCGAAGGCGAGGACCGTGCGCTGGTGGAGCAGGTGGTGGACGAGATCTGCGCGGCGGTGAAGGCGGCGGCGTGACGGTGACGGTCCCCCGGGTTCTCGTCATCGCCGGCTCTGACTCGGGCGGTGGCGCGGGGATACAGGCCGATATCAAGACGGTGACGATGCTCGGCGGCCACGCGATGACCGCCGTCACCGCCATCACCGCGCAGAGCACCCTGGGCGTCACCGGCGTATGGCCGCTGCCGGTGGAGGCGGTGATCGCGCAGATCGACGCGGTGGTGTCCGATCTCGGTGTGGATGCGGTGAAGATCGGGATGATCGGTTCCGCCGGGGTGGCCGAAGCCGTGGCCGAACGCCTGTCGGCACCCGATCTGGCGGCGGTGCCCGTGGTGTTCGATCCGGTGATGATCGCGACGAGCGGATCGGTGCTGGCCGAGGCGGGCACCATCGCGGCATTCGGCCGGCTGCTGGCGCGCGCGACCGTCTCCACGCCCAATCTGGACGAACTGGCCGCGCTGACGACCATGCCGGTATCGAACGAAGCGGAGATCGGCGAGGCGGCCGGTTGGCTGATCGGGCGCGGGGCCGGTGCGATCCTCGCCACCGGCGCGCGGCTGCCGGGCGGCTCGATCCCGTGGGATGAAGAGGGCGTGCGCCCTTCGCGGGCGACCGAGCCGATGTTGTTCGATCTGCTGTTTTCGCAGGCCGATGGCTTGCAGGAACGATGCTGGTCGGCCGAACGGATCGACACGATCCACGACCACGGCACCGGCTGCACGCTGGCCAGCGGCATCGCCACCGGTCTCGGGGCTGGTCTGTCGCTGCCCGACGCGATCGAGCGGGCACGTGCCTATGTGCGCGCCGCACTGATCGCGGCACCCGGCTATGGCGCGGGGCACGGACCGATGGGGCACGGGCTGGGCGGGGTGCTGTTCGATGCCGCCATCATGTCGCCTGCGTCGGCGGAGCACTGACCCGATCGCTGCCGGCCTCGAGGCGGGGTGGCTCGTACGGAAACCGTCTGTCCGGTGAATGGCCGGTTGTCGTCGTCGGCGTCGGAAAGCCCGAGGCATCGACCCCGCCAACGTCGACTGGCATCGGTGATCCACGCCCGTTCCTTCCGCAAGCCTGACGCGGCGTTCGGGTTTTCATTTTCATACTCCGGGAGAAGTCGACGGGCGGGCCAACAGCGGAACGCTCCGTGTCTCGACGTCGCCCGGCACAAGGGTGGAGAGCCGGACCGATCGTGGCCGAGGCGACTTGGACAGGCTCAACGTCGCCAAGGGACGAGCAGTCGCAGGCTATCGCCGCGCATCCGTGCCGCGCCACTCTCCGCACCTGCCCGGACGTATCTGATGGACCGCCATCTCTCTCAGCGGGCGACCGGCCCAGCGCCACCCCGCGCTGCCGGTGCCGCCGCAGGGGCGGCGACAGGCGAAGGGCACGCCCCGAACCCCGGACCGCCCAGCGGCAGGCAGCGGCCGTCGACATCGGCCGGCGGCGAGACACCCAGCACGGCGGCGAGGGTGGGGGCGATGTCCACCGTCTCCACCGGCAGGAAGCGGGTGTAGGCGGGGGCGTCCTTCCACCAGAACAGGATCGGCACGCGGCGATCGTAGTTCCACGGGCTGCCGTGCCCGGCGACATAGGCGCCGGGCCGTGCGGGCGACGACAGGTAGGGCTTCGGCGCGATCAGCAGGTCGCCCGATCGCCCGCGATAGGCGCTCTCGGCGAAACGCTCCCGCAGACTCAGCTCGTCGGCGGGCTTGCCGGCGGGGATCGGCGTGGCGAGCAGCTCGTCGAGGGTGAAGGCGCCGGCGATGTCCGGCTCCGCTGCCAGCGCGCGCTGTGCCGCCGCCAGCACGCGCGGGCGATCGGCCGTCGGCACGCCGGGGGTCAAGGACAGTTCGTCGGCGCCGCCTTCCAGCGGGGCGGCCTTCAGGCCGGTCTCGGCCATCACCCTCGCGTTCACCCGCGCCACCATGGCGGGGGGATCGAGGCGGGCGGCGGGATAACCGTTCGCCGCCAGCCGCTCGGCGAAGTCGGAGCCGCCGTGATCGGCCGTCAGCGCGACCACATAGGGGACGCCCAGCCTGTCGATCGCCTTCAACAGCGCGCCGATCGAGGCATCCAGCCGGTACATCTGCTCGCACATCTCCGGCCCGCGCGTGCCGTAGGCGTGGCCGATGAAGTCAGTGGCGGAAAAGCTGACGGTCAGCAGGTCGGTCGCGGGGCCGCGGCCCAGCCGGTAATGATCGATCAGCGTCGCCGCCGCCGCCAGCGTCAGGTCGTCCGGGATCGGCGAGGCCGTGACGTTGCGAACGATATCGGCCGGCTTGTCCGAGACGCCCCAGTTCGCCGGGGGCAGGCGCGAGGCGAAGGTTTTGCCGCCCACGGTCCATTCGCTCGCCAGCGGGCGACATTCGGGGTGGGCGTAGGTCCATTTCGGCTTCTGCGTCCACACCTTCGCGTTGGCCGCGTTCAACGCCGCCACCGGCGCCAGCGCGGCCGTGGCATCGCCGCCGGGCGCGATATAGGTGGTGAAGCCGTAGCCGGGGAACAGCCAGAACACGCCGTCCGGGCGGTGCCCCGCCATCGTGATCGCCCCACGATCCTTGCCCGAGACGGAGACGACGCGGCTTTGCGGGGACGCCGCCTTCAGCCATTCGCCCAGCGTATCGGCCATCAGTCGCTTCGGCCCCACCGGCGGCGCCTTGGCATCGTGCGCCAGCACCACATCGGTATCGGACAGGCAGTAGACGGGCTTGCCGGTCGCCTCGTCGCGCATGGTGTTGCCGACGATGCCGGTCTTGTTGGGGTGGCGGCCGGTCATCAGAGTGGAATGGCCGGGGCACGTCTCGGTCGCAGCATGGCTCTGGTAGCCGCTGGGGTAGGCGATGCCGCCCGACAGCCGCTTCAGCCCGCCGGTGAAGCGCGGGCGCCATGCCTCGAACAGGTTGGCGCTGAACTGATCGACCGAGATGGCGACGATCAGTTTCGGCGCTGCGGACGCGGCCGGCGGCGCGGCGGGGGCAATGGCGGGCAGGGCGGCGAGCAAGGCTGCCGGGAAAAGGCGCTTCATGTCATGTCTCCAGATCGGCCCGCGCTACCGCGCCGATGTGACAGGATCGCGACGCTTCGCCAAGCCGCCGGGGGGTTGCGCCGCACCGCCGCATCGCCAACAAGGGCGCCATGAAGATCATCGGCCTTTCCGGCAGCCTGCGGCGCCATTCCTATAACAGCGGCCTGCTCCGCGCGGCGGCGGCGGCGATGCCCGAGGGCGCCGTGCTGGAGATCGCGACGATCCGCGGGATCCCGCTCTACGATGGCGATCTCGAGGAGGCGGAGGGCATTCCCGCCGCCGTGGCCGCGCTGAAGGACGCGATCGCCGGGGCGGACGGCCTGCTGATCGCCACGCCGGAATATAATCACGGCATCCCCGGCGTGTTCAAGAACGCGCTCGACTGGGCATCGCGTCCGCCGGAAGATCAGGCGCGCGTGTTCGCCGGCAAACCGGTGGCGTTGATCGGGGCGACGCCCGGCGGCGGCGGCACCTTGCTGGGACAGACGAGCTGGCTGCCCACGCTGCGCTGGCTGGGCACCGACATGTGGAACGGCGGCAAGCTGATCGTGTCGGGCGCTACCAAGGCGTTCGATGGCGAGGGCAACCTCACCGACGCGGCGATCACCGCACGGCTGACCCGCTTCCTCGCCGATTTCGTCGCGTCCATCGGTTCGCGCTGAACCGGAGGGCGACGGCCGGCGTTGGGGGCCGAACGAGGGAGCGATGCCGATGCCGGACGGGCGGGACTATCTGATCTTCCGACCGGACGACGTGGACCTCGCGCGCTCGCCGCTGCGGGCCACGCTGGGCGCCGAGACCTACGTGCTCGGCGCGTTCAACCCCGGCCTTGCTCGCCTGCCCAACGGCAACCTGCTGCTGATGGTGCGCGTGGCCGAGGCGCTGCGCGAGCCGGTGGCGCGCGGCCACGCCCGCGCGATCCGCTGGACGCCGGACGGCTATGTGGTGGACGCCCACCCGCTCGACCGCGTGACGATGACCGACCCGCGCCAGTTTGACGTGCGCGGCGGCAGCCATCGGCTGCTGGCGCTTACCTCGCTGTCGTGGCTGCTGCCGGTGGAGCTGGATGCGGAGGGTCGCGAGGTGGTGGCTGTGCATTACGACCGCACGATCGCGCCCGCCGCCGAGCACCAGCATTACGGCATCGAGGATGCCCGCATGACCCGCATCGGCGACACGTGGTACATGACCGCCTGCGCCGTGTCGGCGGAGCGTCACTCGACCATCCTATACACCTCGACCGATGCGATGGCATGGACTTGCCACGGTATCGTGCTGGATCACCAGAACAAGGACATGATCCTGTTCGAGGGCAAGGTGGCCGGCCGCTTCATGGCGCTTACCCGACCGCTGGGCGAGCTGTATTTCGCGCCACCGCCGGGCAGCCCGTTCGTCGGCGGCCCCTCGATCAATCTGGCCGGATCGCCCGATGCGCTGCACTGGAAGCCGGACGATCACCCCTTCATCCGCCCCCGCGCCGGCTCTGCCGCCAACATGAAAGTGGGCGGCGGCAGTCAACCGATCCTGACCGACGCCGGCTGGCTGATGCTGTATCACGGGGTGGAGACGCGGGAGACGGTAGGGATCTACCGCACCTTCTGGGCACTGCTCGACCGCGACGAACCCCATCGCATCCTCCGGCTTGAGGACGCAGACCCACTGATCGAGGCGGACCCGACGCTGACGGCGGACATCGCGCACCAGCTCTATCTGCCGACCGAGGTGGTGTTCACCACCGGCATCGCCGATGGCGGGGCGGATTATATCGTCGCCTCGGGCGAAGCCGATCTCGCCTGCCGCATCACCCGCATCCCCAAGGCGCGCTTCGCATGACGGCGTGGTGGCAGGGGGCGGTCCTCTATCAGATCTACCCGCGTTCGTATCAGGACAGCGACGGCGACGGGATCGGCGACCTGCGCGGCATCACCGCCCGGCTCGATCATCTGGTCAGCCTCGGCGTGGATGCGCTGTGGATTTCACCGATATTTCCGTCGCCTATGGCCGACTTCGGTTACGACGTGGCAGACTATTGCGACGTCGATCCGAGCTTCGGCACGTTGACCGACCTCGACGCGCTGCTCGCCGCCGCCCATGCGCGGGGGCTGCGCGTGCTGCTCGATCTGGTGCCGAACCACAGTTCGGACCGGCACCCGTGGTTCACCGAAAGCCGTGGCTCGCGCGACAATCCGAAACGGGACTGGTATATCTGGCGCGATCCGGCGGCGGACGGTGGCCCGCCGAACAACTGGATCAGCGATTTCGGCGGTCCGGCGTGGGAGTATGACGCGGCGACCGGCCAGTATTACAGCCACGCCTTCCTGAAGGAGCAGCCGGACCTGAACTGGCGCAACCCGGCGCTGGCGGCGGCGATGATGGACGTGCTGCGCTTCTGGTTCGATCGCGGGGTGGATGGCTTCCGTATCGACGTGCTGTGGCACATGGTGAAGGTGGCCGACTTCCGCGATAATCCCGAGAACCCTGACTATCGCCACGGCATGGGGGAGATGCACCGCGTCCTCCAGACGCACTCGACCGACCAGCCCGAGGTCCATGCCATCGCCGCCGACATGCGCCGCATCGCCGACGCGACGGGGCACGAAAGCGGACGCGACCGGCTGCTGATCGGCGAGATCTATCTGCCCGTCCCGAAACTGATGGACTATTACGGCACGGCGGCGGCGCCGGGCGTGCACCTGCCGTTCAATTTCCAGCTGATCGATGCCCCGTGGCGGGCGGATGGCCTGGCGGCGCGCATAACGACTTACGAGACGTCCCTGCCACCGGGCGGATGGCCCAACTGGGTGCTGGGCAACCATGACCGCCCCCGCGTGGCCGCCCGGCTTGGCGATCCCCAGGCGCGCATCGCGGCGATGCTGCTGCTCACCCTGCGGGGTACGCCGACGCTCTATTATGGCGACGAGATCGGGCTGGCGGACGTCACTATCCCCGCCGATGCGGTGCGCGATCCCCGCGAACTGCGCGAACCGGGCCTCGGCCTCGGTCGCGATCCGGTTCGGACACCGATGGCGTGGGATGCCGGCCCCCACGGCGGCTTTACCACCGGCGTGCCCTGGCTGCCGCTGCATACCGATGCCGCGACCCGCAACGTAGCGGTGCAGGCGGCCGATCCGTCCTCGATGCTGTCGCTGTACCGGGCGTTGCTCACGCTGCGTCGCACGCATCCGGCGTTGGCGACCGGCGCGATCGAAGGGGTTTCGGGCGAGGACGACGTTCTCTACTATGAGCGGCAGGACGGCGGCGCACGGCTGATCGTGGCGCTAAACCTGTCGGCCGAGGCGCGTCGCGTCGCCCTTCCCGAGCATATCGCGATGCCGCGTCTGCTGCTGTCCACGGTGCCCGACTGGCGCACCGGCGGGGAAGAGGGCGACGGCCAGCCCCTGCTGCTGGCGCCCGACGGGGGCGTCATCCTGATCGACAAATAGGACATACCCATGCTTATCGCGATGCTGGCGCCGATCTCCTGGCCCACGCCCCCCCGCCACTATGGCCCGTGGGAGCTGGTGACGAGCCTGCTGACCGAGGCACTGGTCGCGCGCGGGGTGGACGTGACGCTGTTCGCCACGCAGGATTCGATCACCGCCGGCACGCTGGCCGGGGTTGTGCCGGCCCCCTATTCCGAGGATCCGTCGATCGACGCGAAGGTGTGGGAATATGCCCACCTCGCCCATCTGTTCGAGCGTGCCGGCGAGTTCGACCTGATCCACAACCAGGCTGATTTCCCCGCCCACGCCTTCTCCGGGCTGGTCGACACACCGATGGTGACGACGATCCACGGCTTCGGCTCGGACCGCATCCTGCCGATGTACGCACCCTATCAGGATCGCGTGCATTATGTCGCGATCAGCGATTCAGATCGGCATCCGGCGCTGCGCTATGCCGCCACCATCCACCACGGCATCCCGGCCGGGGATTTCGCCTTCGATCCCGTAGGAACCGACGACCTGCTGTTCTTCGGCCGGATCCACCCGGACAAGGGCGCCGCCGAGGCGATCGAGACAGCGGCGCGCACCGACCGTCGCCTGATGATGGCCGGTATCGTGCAGGACGAAGGCTATCACGAGCGGTGCGTCGCCCCAGCGATCGACGGGGATCGCGTGGTCTATCGCGGGCCGGTGGGTGGGGCGGATCGGGTGGCCGCGCTGGGGCAGGCGGCGGCACTGCTCCACCTCATCAACTTCGACGAGCCGTTCGGCCTGTCCGTGGTCGAGGCGCTCGCCTCGGGCACGCCAGTGATCGCGACGCGGCGCGGTTCGATGCCGGAGCTGATCGATCACGGTGTCACGGGGTTTCTCGTCGACAATGTGGACGAGGCGGTGGCGGCGGTCGCGCGACTGGGCGAGATCGACCGTGCGGCGTGCCGTCAGGCGGTGCTCGATCGCTTCACCGTCGAGCGGATGGCCGATCGCTACCTCGCGCTTTATAAAGAGATACTTGGCTAAGCCTCTGTTTTGAGGATTTTCTGCAGGGCCATCGCGGCCGCCGGCGCGCGCACCTTCGCCCCGTTTATCACGAAGACGAAGACATCGCGCGGCGCGGCGTGGCCGGGGGGATCGGTGGCATAGGGCAGGCCGGCCGGGGCGGACCCTGCCGCCCACGCCTGCGCCACCGAGGCCCAGCGATCGAGTGCCGCCGCGTCATAGCCGGTCGGTTCCTCCTCGCGGGCTTCTTCCAGCCGAGCGTAGATGAAATCGCCCGACGGATCGGCGAGCGCGGGATAATCGGCATGGTCCGCGAACACGATCGCGACCCCCGCCGCCCGTGCCAGCCCCACGAAGACGGGATCCACGAAGCTCTCGTGCCGTACCTGCACCGCATGTCGCAGCCGCACGCCCCCGTGCGCGGCGGGCAGCAGCGCAAGAAAGGCGGCAAAATCATCGGCGTCGAACCGTTTGGTAGGCAGGAATTGCCACAGGATCGGGCCGAGCCGGTCGCCCAGTTCCACGATGCCCTGTCCGACGAACTTCGCGATCGACTCCCCGGCCTCGGCGAGCACCTTGCGCCCCGTAACGTAGCGTGATCCCTTCACCGCGAAGACGAAGCCATCGGGCGCCGCCTCGCCCCACCGGGCGAACGTCGCGGGCTTCTGCGATCCGTAATAGGTGGCGTTGATCTCGATCGCCGTCATGTGGGCGATCGCGAAGGCCATCTCCTTCGTCTTGGGCAGATCGGCGGGATAGAAGGTGCCGCGCCACGGCTCGTAGGTCCAGCCGCCGATACCGACCCTGATTGCGCTCATCGCCCGCCCTCCACTTCCAGTGCTGCGATCCGCCGGTCGCGTGCGGCCAGATCGGCCTCCAGCGCGGCGATCTGGCAGGCGTCCTCGTCGCGCGCATCCTCGCGTCGCGCCAGTGTGGCCTCCAGTGCGGTGATCGCCTTGCGCAGTGCCACCGCCTCGCGCCCCGCCTCCCGCAGCGCCTTTTCCTGCGCCTTCACCCGCCGGGCCAACGCCGCGATCTCCGCCTCGCGCCGCGCCGCCTCGCGGGCCTGCGCCATGCCCTCGTCGCCGCGCGGACCGTTGCCCGAGACATCGACGATCGCGATGTCGCTGGCGTGCAGGCCGGCCTTCTCCATCATCCGGTTGAACGCGGCGAGCGCCATCAGCCGCTCGTTGGGGGAGGATGAGGGGTGCAATGCCGTCGTCAGCAGCGCGCGGGACTTGCTGTCGTTCATGGCCACGGCGCTACCGGGCGGGGCGGGGGCAGGTCAAGC
>NZ_VNIM01000028.1 GCF_007785815.1 Alterirhizorhabdus solaris
AGATCGCGCAGGCGGTTACTTTGATGATCGCATCGCGCGGGTGCTTGATCTCGGGATCCGCGACGGTGTCGACGCGGACATCGCCTTTACCGTGCCAGCATAGTGCGCGCATGTCGTTTCCTCATCTAATCGGACGTCCCCGTGGTAAGGACCTCGTCTAAGGCGCCCAACGCCTTGGGCTGCGGCATGGTTCCCGTCTGTCGGATCCGTGAACGAGCAGCCATTTCGGGCAGCGATCGGCGAGCTCACCCGCGACATCAGGCTCAAACTGTTCGTAAAACGGCCGGTTTTCTGGCGGCAGCGATTTTTGCCTCAACGACGCCTCCTAGAGATCGGAAAACCCGTTGCGGAAACCACCGGCATATTGCAGGGGTGGTGGATATCTTTTCTGGCGAGGTAATGATGCTCATCGGATATGTGAGGGTGTCCAAAGCTGATGGATCGCAGACGCTGGCGCCGCAGCGCGACGCACTGCTCGCGGCCGGCGTCGATGCCTCGCGTATTTATGAAGACCTCGCTTCGGGCCGCCACGATGCGCGTCCCGGTTTGGCTGCCTGCCTAAAGGCGTTGCAGCCTGGCAATACACTGGTCCTTTGGAAACTGGATCGTCTCGGGCGCGACCTCCGGCATCTGGTCATCACTGCCGAGGCGCTGCGTGAGCGTGGCATCGGGTTGAAGGTGCTGACGGGTGCCGGCGCGCAGATCGACACCACCACCGCCAACGGTCGCCTCGCTTTCGGCATCTTCGCCGCCTTTGCCGAGTTCGAACGTGAGTTGATCGCCGAGCGCACACAGGCCGGCCTTGCTGCGGCACGCGCCCGGGGGCGGATGGGCGGACGACCTCGCAAGATGGATAAGGCGACGCTGGCGATGGCGATGGCCGCAATGTCCGACCGCAACGCGATTGCAGCCGATGTCGCGCGGCGCCTTGGGATGACGACCACGACGCTCTATATGTACGTGAACGGTGACGGCACGCCTAAAGCGCCGGGCCAGGCGCTGCTTGACGGTGTGCCGTACCGCAAAGAACGACTGTGCGCCGCGTGATGAACCACGCCGCGCCTCAACGATCAGGCATATCGCCGAGCGGGCGCGACGATCACGTCATGTTCGATGGACCGGGCGGAGATTGCAGCCGGGGTCATGGCCGCGGGAATACACCTTCCCCGGCGCGGCTTGCCTGTGAGCCGCTGTGGTCGCGCCAGGATCATCAGGTTCATCACCGCCGTGCCGATCAGAAACTCTTCTTCCGCTCCGCGGATGCCGCGCAGGTGAAGGCGTCTCATGCCATGCTTGCCTTTGGCGTCGGCGAAGAACCGTTCGACCCCGCGCCGCAACCGCATCGACCGTTTGTAAAGCCCGGTTTCCATCTCGGCTCGAGCAAGATCGCGAACGTCCTCATCGTCCAGTCGGACCAGGGTACGACGCCGCGCCGTCGTGCATTTCTTTCGAAGCACGCACGCCTCGCAGTCACGCGCATCGGCAGCATAACGGTGTACGCCGGTGGGCAGGTGAAATGCGTGGTGCCGGAGGAGCCTACCGTTCGGACAGGTAAAGCTGTCGGTGTCACGATCATAGCTGAAGGCCGTTCGCGGCAGCTTGCCCTTGGCCTGCTGCGTCCGGTCGATCACGGGGATGTGTGGGATCGCGCCGTGGTTACGGACGAAGCCGAGGAAACCGGCGCTGCCGTAGGCCTTATCGGCCGCAACCCGCTTGGGGTGGAAGTCGAACCGATCTGCCGACCTCTCGAGCATGACGCGGCCGGCATCGACCTCCTCCGCGAAACGAGCCGGCGTCGCCTCGACATCAAGCGCAACGCCACTTGGGGTGTCGACCAGCGCGTTGAGGGCGTAGCCGAACCGGCCCCGCACCGTTCGCGCCGACCAGGCCGCGGCAGGATCTGTTCGAGAGACGCCTTGGCAGCTTTTCGAGCGCGCCATTTCCCAAACGGCATCTCCGGTGTCTTGCACCCATTCCCGAACCGCGCGCGATGCGTTGGCGACATACGGCAGGTAGCCAGGAACGGTCTTACGCTGCCAGCTTGCATCAGCCGCTATAAACGACGCGTCGATCGCGGCGTCTTTTCCTCCGACCAGCCCTTCGTCGATGCAGCGTCGAACTGTGCTGTCGAACAGGGTTCGAAAGACGCCTGCCTCGCGGAAGCGACCATGCCGGTTTTTGCTGAACGTCGAATGGTGCGGAACCCTGTCTCCCGGCGTGAGGCGGCAGAACCAGCGGTAAGCCAGATTGTAGCGCCGCTCCTCGCACAGGCGCCGCTCGGACGCGATCGCGTAGATGCGGCCAATCAGAGTCATGCGGATCAGCAGTTCGGGATCGATCGATGGTCGCCCTCGTGTGCTGTAATGCCCAGCCAGTGCTTGCCTCAGCTCGCTCGTGTCGAGACATCTATCAATGCGACGCAGCAGGTGGTCTGCGGGCAACATGGCTTCTATGGTGCGGCGGGACGCCCCTTCCCGCCCACCGCGACAGGTTGGTCCCATCATGGCGGCGCTCCTCTCGGCAGGGGTGAAACGAAGGAGTAACCCGGCATGTCCGGCATTTTTCAACAGGCCCGGTCGGTTGTGACACCGGCACTCGTATTCAGATTTCTGAGGGTTTGCAGGTGTCAAAAGGCCGGTTAAAAATGTCCGGTTCTGAGATGGGAAACTTGCCCCGGCTATGACTGCCTTCGGGTCGGAAGGAGCCTGGCAGCTCAGCGGCGGCACGACCAACCTCGGCAAGAGCGCTAGGCTCGCGCCGTGTTTGTGCGCCATACATTAAGCTGATCTAATCGGTATCAGCGCCTGCGCTCTTCTTCCGACGGGAGACTCGGGCTGCCCCCTTCGTCGGATGTTCCGTCACGAGCTTTGTAACTTCAGCGCCCCAGACTTCGAGAGCTGCCCTTTTCTCGGCCGCGAAGCCATAGCGCTGGTACACTCCGACGATACCGCTTCGAGTTCCCGAGACATGGTTCAAAACCGCCTCGGTGACTTCCAGTCGAACGCCGAGTCGCTGGAGCCCCGTTGCCGCCGTCCGTCGAATGTCGTGGAGCGTCCAGTCGCGTACCACACCGAGTTTCTCAAGCATTGTAGCCCGTAGTCGCGCCTGAACCTTGCTGAAGCCGCTCGGTCCATTCTGCGGCTGACCTTTCGCCGGAAACAACTTGGGGCTGTCCGGCACCTCGTCGATCTTCTTGAGAACGGCCAGTGCCTCCCGGGAAAGCGGAACGAAGTGGCGCTCACCGTTCTTCGCCCGCTCAGCGGGTATCCACCACTCACCACGCTTAAGGTCGAACTCGCTACGGTCCGCGCTGAAAACCTCAGCGCGCCGCTGCCCGGTCAGGATCAACAATTTTAATGCAGGCCCCCAAGGAAGCGGTTCGGCGTCTAACAGCTTCCACAGGGTCGCAAGCTCCCGGTCGTCGAGCACGCGGTCGCGAGCCTTCGGCGCCTTCGGACGGCCGGCATCTCGGCACGGGTTTGTGGGAAGTCGATCTAGCCTCGGTAGTGCCCACGAGTAGAATGCGGACAATTGCGCGTGGACGTTGCGCGCCATCACGGGCGCTGTAGCGGCGACGCTGTCGACCAGTGCCGTGATGTCCCCCCGGGTGACCGCCTCCGCCATTCGGTCGCCCAGCACCGGGATGACGTAGTTCTCAAGGACCCGCTTCATCTCCCCTACGGACCGGCGATCTGCCTTTGCCGCCAGATAGTCCGGGACCATGCTGCGGATCGTGAGCGCGCTGGTTCGCTTACTTGGCATCCTTAGTTTGGAGCTAGGGTCCCCGCCTGTCTCGATGTCGCTGATGATTGAGCGAGCCTTCTTCCGGGCGTCGGCAAGACCGAAACGGGCACCGTATTGGCCGATGGTCATGTTCTTGACCCTGCCGCCTACCCGCTTCCGGACGATGAACGTTTTCAAGCCGGTGGCGCCAATCCGGACGCGAAGCCCTGGAACGGCAGGATCGCTGACCTCGATCTGGCCGCGCTCCGGCGCCTTCAGACCCTTCAGCTTCGCGTCGGTGAGAGCCGTCTTGTTACCTAGGATGTTACCTATGTTCTCCATTCGTCCCACCTCAATTCCGGACCCGCTGATGTGTTACCTTAGGTATCACTTGGGGTCAGATACCCCGGTAAACTGCGGGAAACCTTGGGATAATGCAATGGCGGATTTCTGCGGTTTTTGGACGTTCTGGGGCCTTGCGGGACACCCCAAAAAATGACTCTTAATCAGCGGGTCCTTGGTTCGAGCCCAAGTGCGTCCACCATAAATTCAAGCACTTACGTAAAACCGCGCAGTGTCATTCCGACACCGCGCGGTTTTCCGTTCCGACAATTGGCTGACGCGGCTCAGTCGAGAGCCTCCGAAGCAGACCTCTCGCCTTCCCGACGCCACCCTGTGTCTCTCACGGCAAGCATCGTGGGCCACCACTGCGCTCCTTCCGCGTGCAGGCGATTGATCGCCTGTTGCATGTCAGGAAAACACTCAGGCAGCCAGTCAGAACGCCCGTTGAGAAGCGCTCCGGCAATCTGCTCCGCTGTTGTCCCAACAGCGTGACCGCATACGGCTGCCTCCCTGGCGCGGGAAATAAGCCTGGCCGCGAGCCTGGCATCGATCAATTTCGCGTCGGTCATGTCCGTCCTTTCCAGTAATTAGTCTGCGTCTGCGTCTGCGTCTGCGGTGGGGGGGCTCTTGCGCGTGGGAAGCTGAGGCCGTCAGTCATGGTCGAGGCTCTCATGCGAGCCGGCGATCTCGATGAGATGTTCGCGACGTCGGGCGGCGATCCGGCGTGCCTTTTCCTCATTGACCTTGTTGTAGATTGCCGTCGTGGAGAGCTGCACATGCCCGGAAATCGGGCGAATATCCGCTTCACCGGAGTCGCCGATCTCGGTGGCGCCGCCATGGCGGAACCCCGTGAATGTCATCTTTGCAGGCAAACCGGCAGCGTCGCAGATCTTGCGGTGAACGGTACTCATCCGCCGGTGTTCGTAGGGTTTCCCGTTCCTCTCCTCGACCACGATGAGGCCGGCAGCACCGGGTCGCCACGACGCGGCCAGTTGCGCCTCAAGTTCCGGGTAGAGGGGGACGCGCTCGCCATCGGGCATGACATCGACGAGCGGAAGCTTTATCCGCTTCCCCGTTTTGGATTGGACGACGACGATGTCTCGGCCTGCGCGATAGTCTTCCCACTTGATACCGCGATCGACCTCTTCCTGCGTGTCACCCGGCGATTTAGGATCTGGAATGCCGAAGGCGTCCCAGACTCGTTGCACGAGTTCGAACGCTAGCGCGGCGGCGGTAGCCATTGACTGGAAGCCGAGCTCAACCGCCTTGACGCAGTAAACCTCATATTCGGCGCGGCTAGTAGCACGGTTGCCATCCTTGGGCCGATAGGAGACGCCCATGCCGGCGAAGGGATTTTGGCCCGTTGGAATACCCGTGACGCCGCTGTAACGGCTCGCCCAGTTCCAGACCGCGCGGCATACCTGAACGACGTACATCGCCTGCCGCGGCCCACGTGGCAGGAAGATCTCGTAAAGCTGATCAGCTACCTCGGGCCCGACCTTCGCGGCAGCACGCTCCCCGAACGTGCCACGCTTCATTGGGAGCGAGACAACCGCCTCCATCAGCTTCCGGTAGTCGCTCTGCGTTTTCTGGCGGTTCTTCGTGAATTTGCGTTGCCCCTGATACCAGTTGAAGAGCCAGGCGACGCTCCCGGTCGAAGGGCCGCCACGACTTTCGCCCTTTCGCCAGTCATCTAGGGCCTCGTTCAGCGCCTCAGCCTTGGAAACCGCCACGGCAAGATCCTGACCCAACGCCGTTGCGACGACAGGACAGGTCAGACCATGGCGGCGTGCGCCGTGGCGACCTCCGGTGCCGCCTTGCCGCCGGCCGCCATACCCCGAACGATGCTGGCGAGGCGGACGAACAGATGCTCGCGCAGGTCTTCCGCCGACAGGATCAGGATCTGGCCACGCTTGCGGATCGGCTTGCCGAGCCAGGTGTCGGCCCCGGCGGACGCAGGGGCGGCGAGATGCGCCGCCATCCAGAGCAACAGCTGGGTCTTGCCGGCGCTGCCCTGACCGAACCAGACGCTGGTGCCGGTCACGGGCAGCAGACCATCGATCGCATAGTCCATGCCGGCAGGGGCGGTCGCGGCGTCGCGGGCGAGATAGCCCCCTCCCAGCGCCACCTCCGGCCATGTCGGTATCTTCGTTCCGGTCATCGCCTACCCCCCGTCCGCTGTACGTGGCGGGATAGCGGGGTGTGGCTGAGAAGCGGTTAAGGGGATTTATTTTCCAGACAAGGCCGGGCGTTCACCGTTTCTTCAGACGTGGCAGTAATTAGATGAAGGGCGGGAGACGGGCTGGGGAACCCCGGCTCACGCACTTCATATAATACGCCCCGCAACGGGGATGCCCCGGCCAATGGTTGGCGGGCGTGCGGATCACGTGTCGTGTCTGGGCATGTCGGGGCGGTTGCCATCGGCCCAGCGCTCCCAGGCCAGCATCCCCCGCTGCTGATCGCGGGGCGTCATCAGGTAGCGGCCGGCAGCCCGCTCCGGGCTGGGCGCCTTCATATAGTCGCGCACCTGGAAGCGCGACCGCTCGGTGATCGTCAGCGCCTTTCGCTAGGCGCCTCGTCCTTGTTGACCCTGTTGTCGGTGCTCGGGATGTCATCCTATTTTCTGCCTGCATGTTCCCCCGCACTGCAATGCGTTCTCCTGCCGCCAATCGGATCGAACCCCCGACCCCGACTGCAGTCACGCGCCACAAGACATGGACCCGGTCCAAATATACGACATCGACATTCAATCGAGCGGGCGGTTAGAACGGCGGGCCCCCTCCATCGACAATCTTTACACAACATATGATAAGATGGCTGTATGATGCAGCGATCCGAATCCCGAATAGCCGTCGTTCAGCACCAGCAACGGCCATTGCAGCCACATGCGGAATATCTTGGCGGCGACGATCGCCGGCAGCGCGCTATTGCTTGTAGCAGCGGCCTCCGGCTGTTTGCCGTCTGATGTTTCCCGAACAGGAACTATGGGCGAGCGCTCGCTATCTGCTCAAGATCCACGGCCCCCGGGCACCTGCGTTCGCCGCCAGCCGCATCGCTGCCCTTACCGAGGCTGGCGACGATGATGGCGTCATGGCCTGGCGCATGATCGCCGATCGGATAGACTTGCTGCAGGGCGCCGAAGACGGAAAGGTTCGCGACTGATGTGCAACCGCGCGCCTGGCTCATGAGCCAGAGACGATCCACACGCGCTTCGGCGCACAGTGGGCGGCGCCGCGACCAATGGACAACCGCTTCAATCCGGTCGAGCTATATCCCAGGGCGCGAGCATGGGTCATACGGGAGCAGGACGGCAGGCGTGGTATCGACGTCGGCACCTGGGATGTGCTGGGCGGCCAGGCCAAATGGCCGATGACCAACGTCCGCCAGCTCGGCCTCCCGCAACGGCGCCGGCTCGCCGCCGACCCCGGCAACCGCTGCCTGATCCCGCTGACCGAGTTCGCCGAATGGACGCCCAACACCCACGCGGTCGGCAGTGGCAAGTCGATCAAAGGGGAGATGTGGTTCGCCTGCACGGACCAGCCAGTATTTGCGGTGGCGGGCTTGGCGCAGCGGATCGGTGAGACACTATGCTGGGCGATGTTCACCTGCGATCCGAACCCCTTGGTGAGCCGATCCACCCGAAGGCCATGGTCACGATCCTTGACAAGAGCGACTGGGACCAATGGCTGCACGGCAGTTACGACGCGGCGATCGCACTCCAGCGGCCATATCTCGTCGAGCGAATGACGGTGCGCGGACCGGTGTTCCCGACGCGGACAAGGGCAGGCGGGGCATAGAGCCTCGCTTCTCAACAGCACGATGGTTGGCGTCGCGTGCGACGAGATGATGCGCTCAGGTAAGTTGAGTTTGGTGGCGAGGGCGTGCCCCCCCCCCCTGCACTGGTGGCGGCATTGGCGGCAACCAGACGCAGCGTCTTAAATGGCTAGGATTGATGGGAAGTGCTCAGTCCGTTTCCGGACGCCAAGGTGGCGTAGCCGCCGTTCAGTGGAGAGTGATGCGAGCGGCCGGAGTCGACCAACTTACGACGTTCAGCGGCCGGGGCGTGAATGACCGCTCATACTGAAACCTGCCGGTTGCCGCGGGGAAACCGAATCTGCAGCTAGGCGCCCAAAATCGGTCGTTCGCATTCAAACGATCATCCCCCAAAAGCCATCCTCGACCTCAGGGCGCCAGTCCGGTTCTGCAGCGCTTTTGCGGAGGCGAGAGGGCGCCGCGTCATGCTTGACGCCGGCCTTCCGTCTGACGCGTTCCCTGGCCCATGTCGGCAGGAACATCGAGACGATCCGCCGCATCGCAAGGCAGCCTTGCAGATTGACCCATTCACTGGATGTGATGGAGAAGGTCGGTTCAGATGAGAAAGGGGTAGGAAGTGGCGTCTATCGCAGAGAAATTCGAACTGAGACCCGACGAACTGGCCTTCCACTTCGCGGGCGATGAGGGTCTCGCGATCGAGGTGCTTTTCAACTTTCTGAAGCGCGCTTCCACCATCGCTGGCCGCAACGGCGCGGAACTGCGTGTCGTCGGGCTTCTTGAGGGAAGCCTGCTGGTGAAGCTTAGGGCGATCCCCGTCTCGAAAATGGCCCAGAATGCCGGCCGTAAGTTCGTCGACGATCCACTCGGCGAGGCCGGCAAGGTAACCGCGCTGGTCGGTGGAATCGCAGCCGCGCTGATCTGGGCCTTCGGTCAGGGGGCCACGCCGATTGCCAAGGCTGGCGCCGAGATCGTTGACAAGCATCAGGTGACGCAGATCAGCGTCGTCACTAACAACAATGTGACCGTCGTCATGAACGAGCCGATCGCTGGCAACGTGCGGGCGCATCAGGAGCTTGCACGAGGCAGGAGCGCGATCATCAGGCATCATCGCGCGGAGGCGCCTGCGACGACCCTCGCGAAAGTGCCGCAGTTGGCCGCTATCTCAGAGGATTTCCGGCGCGGGAGACTCACCGGCACTGTCGCGCCGTTCCGCGACGCGATGCACTTTCAGCCCGACGGTTTTCACTTCTCTGTGCCAGTATACATAATCCCCGGCTCGCATGTGCAACTGGTTCCCGGCGCGCGCTACCGCGTCGGTGGAAGCATCGAGATGCTGGATGGGCAGCCCGACCGGCTCGTCGTCGAAGCTGCGGAGTTGATCCCCGGCTGATCCCTCAGGCCGCCTGCTGATCATCGGGCCGGTCTGTCTGTTTACCGAAGGGGGCGGTGTGGACGATTCGCCTGTTCGCGTCGCAGCCCTCAACCAGCCAACGCTTAGGATCGCCCCTATCTTCCCCCTGATTTTGCACTCTCTGGACCTCTCCGCGGGTCAAACTCAACCGACCTGAATTGATGGTGGCGCCCGCAAATAAGACCGTCGATAGTTCGCCCTGCATGTTTGGGAGGGCTTCGAATGGCGGATGACGAGGACGGAGAGCGGATCTGTCATCAGTGTGTTGGCGATAGCCATCTCAAGGCGTTAATTGTGAAGGATGGCGTCGTCGGCGAGTGCTCCTATTGCGCCGCCGACGACGAAGCCTGCATCTCGGTTGAGGACCTCGCTGACCACGTCGAGGGGGCGTTCGATCGACACTACCAGCGCACCTCGGATCAGCCCGACATGTATGAATCGATGCTGCTGCGCGACAAGGAGATCGACTACGACTGGGACCGCCACGGCGAGCCGGTGATCGACGTGATTGGGCAGGCCGCCGTCGTGGAGGAGGAGGTTGCCCAGGACGTACTCGGCATCCTTTCGGATCGACATGGCGACTGGGAGTCGGCCCAGATGGGGGAAGAGACCGAGTTTGACCCGGACAGCCACTATGAATGGAAGCGGCCGAGTTCGGGCGAGATCGCCGCCGAATGGTATGGGCTGGAGCGGTCGTTGAAGCTGCGGTCGCGCTATTTCAATCCACAAGCCGAGAGCCTGTTTAAGCGGCTGTTCGACGATCTGGAGAAGCTGTTCACCCATGATGGTCGATCGGTCGTCGTAGAGGCGGGGCCGGACAAGGCGATCAGGTGTTTCAACCGCGCCCGGGCTTTCCATCATTCGCACGAACTCGACGAGGCGATGATCAGGCCGGATCTGCATCTAGGGCCGCCGCCCGTGAACCGGGCAAAGGCTGGGCGCATGAACGCGCATGGGATCGCGGTCTTCTATGGCGCGGACGACCGGGATGTTGCGCTTGCCGAGGTTCGGCCGCCGGTTGGCAGCAGGGCGTTGGTCGGCGAGTTTGCGCTGCTCCAGACGGTCAGACTGCTCGACGTGTCGGCGTTGGAGGCGGTGTATTTCGATGGGAGCGTATTCGATCCGGCATATGCCGAGCAGCGCTCGCTGGCGCGGTTCCTAGGCAGGCTGAGCGACCGCATTACGATCCCGGTTATGCCGGACGATGAGCCGACGGAGTATCTGATAACGCAGATGATCGCCGACTATCTCGCGCGACGGCCGGCGCCAGGTCTCGATGATATTTTGTTCAAGTCAGTGCAGAGGCCAGGAGAAAAACGGAACGTGGTGCTGTTTCACCACGCCTCGCGGGTCGAGGCGATCGAGATATCAGAGGATGTGAAGGTTTCGGTGCACCAGTTTCAGTCAAGCGACGATGGACCGGAGCCGGACTACACCGTGATGGAAGAGGTGCCCCCGGCGGCTGAGCCTCCAGCTCAACCCGAGCCCGCCACGGACTTCGCCTTAGGAAGCATGACGGATTTTCGGCCAGAGATGTTCCGGTTCGACCCCGACGTGGATGAACGCGAGCCGTATCTGAGGATGAACAGGGACACGCTGGTCGTGCGTCATGTGACCGGTGTAACATTCGACACGACGGATCACGCTGTGCATCGGCATCGCTCGAAGCAGCACGACCTGTTTTGATCTACGCCGTCGTTTGCACATGGTGGATCGCGCAACCGCTGCCGCGTCTGGCCTTTGATTCGAGCACTGAGGATTTTAAGCGCGTTGCTTGGTGTAGAGGATTTAACTAGCTTGCCGAAAGGGGGGGGGCTTATGAAAATTGAGGGCGGCGTCCTTGCGTGATCAAATTCCCACCAAGAGCCAGCCGCTACCGGTTGCTGGACTGTCGGGGACGAGAAGTTTAGATCCTGGAGATGAGACCGAGCGGAACTATCGATATCAGCATCAATATGGTGTGGCACTCCTGGTCGGAGTTAGGCGCGGCACCTTCTCTTATGTCTCACTTTACTGTGAGCACCACGAAGACTTCCTAGGTGAGCGGCCGGATGGCCGCTTCGATGGCTGGCAGATAAAGACATCGAAGCCGGAGGGTGGTGCCTGGAAGTTGACCAGCCCAGCGTTGGTCAAGTCGATCGGACGTTTCGTCGAATTGCTCCAGGCCCATCCCGCCGAAGTCGGCGATTTCAACTTCGTTTCCAACTCGGCAATCGATGATGTCACGCCGGCAAGCAAGGACGATGCCCGGCGCGCACGTTGCCCGGGCCTGATGCTGCAGCACATTTCGCAAAGTTCGACGGCCGAGGACATCCAGCAGCCATTCAAGAAGGCGTTCGATAGTCTCGCCGCGGAACTAGGAGCGACGGCGGAACAATTGTTCGATGTGCTTGGCCGCCTCGCCTTTGTAAAGGGTCCGTCGCGCGAGGAGTTCGATGCCACGCTCGCGCACGAGCATCTGGGCAAATTAGGAGAATGCGCGCATCTCACCGCCGCCGAGCTCGACACGCTTCGCGACGAGCTGGTGGGAAAATTCCACCGGGCGGCTTCGCTTCATGTAACCGACCCGGATCGACATTTGCTCGACCGGCTGAATGGCGGGAACAGCGATCCGACTATCGTTGCGAAGCGCATCGTCTGTGCGGAGGTGAGTTTGGCGCCGCCGGCAACGCCATCCAGGGCCTTTGCCTATGTCGGCGAGCCGGCGATCAATCCGGGCGGCCAGCGCCCGGCGGGGGTGCTTGAGCAGAAGCTGGCGCGCGGCGGCCTTGTCGACATGGTAGAGTATATGAAGTCAAGAGAGCAGGCGGCCGAATATCAATTCCTCGAAGACCAGGCAAAGAGCCCGGCCACGGCCGGGCGTCAGCTGCGCCAGGTTGAAGAGGCGGTGCACGGCGAGTGCCTTGAGGCCTATATGGCGGCCAAGACGGCCGCCCAGCAGCCGTTCGGCCCGATCATGTTCACAGACGTGAGCGCGCGCCTGCGCAGGCTCGAAAGCGATCGAAAGCAATTGCTCGGCGGCAGTCCCTACGAAGTGCTGATGGGGACGGCAGCCTTGCTGACCAGCGAATGCCGCCTATGGTGGAGCGATCGGTTTCGCCTCGAGGACAAGGCATGAGTCTCAATGTGCTCAAGGCCGCTGCCGACGCCGAAAACGCTGATGGATTGCATCTGGCACGGCTCCTTGTGCTGCTACGTAGCGCGGACAAGGCGAACAAGACCAAGTTGAAACCGGTGGAAGGCATTACGAAGCTCGCGAAGCTGGATTTCTTATTGCGTTATCCGATCTATCTCGAACGCGCGCTCATCCAGCTCGGAAAGTCGCCCGATGCCGCAGCGGTGACGCCGCGCGAGCGCACAACCGTCGAGACGAAGATGATCCGGTTCCGATATGGTCCGTGGGATGGCCGTTACCGCCGCTGGCTAAGCCTTTTGTCCGCGCGCGGATTGATCACGCTGTCGATGACCGGCCGCAAGATCGAGATAGGCCTTACCGACACCGGACGCGCAGTGGCGGACGGTCTTGGTGCCCGGCCGACATTCCGCGACCTCGCCGAACGCGGCGCCGTGGTCGTCAAGGCGGTCGGATCGATGCCGGCGACCAAGCTAAAGGATTTCGTTTACGAGATCGTGCCCGAGATCACCGGCATGAAATGGGGTGAGGAGATCGGGCCGCTCGCGCGCAGCAGCGTCGCTCTGGATGTTGGGGGCGACGGAATATGAAGTTCACGATGGTGTCGCTGGTGCTGTCCCTGCGAAAGGCCGAGGAGGCGATTGCGTTTTCAGGGATTAATTATTTCTGGGGCCAGATGGGTGCGGGCAAATCGAGCATCGCGCGGCTGATCGATTATTGCCTTGGGGGCGATTTCCAGCTGTCGCCCGCGCTGCAGGCGGAGTTCCTGTCCGCGACGCTCACCCTCGAACTTGAGCAATCGGTCCTGACAATCGAGCGGCAGCGCGATTCGAGAAATGTGCTCGCGTCTTGGACGCGCAATGACGGACCCTATTCGGTCGTGTTGCCGGCACGCGTCGCCTCGGGCGAGGTCGTGCCAGAGACCGGGATCGAAACGCTCTCCGATCTGATTTTCTTTCTGTCGGGCGTCAATCCGCCGCGCGTGCGCAAGAGCAAGATCAAGGAAGACAGCAAGGCGGTGCGCCTGACCGTCCGCGACCTGCTGTGGTTCTGCTATCTCGACCAGGATCACATCGACAGCTCGTTCTTCCATCTTGAGGAAAGCGCCGAATTCTACCTGCGCCTCAAGAGCCGCGACGTGATCCGCTACGTCATCGGCTATCATGACGAGCGCGTCGCCGATCTGGAAGCAGAACTTGACCAATTGCGGGCCAACCGCACGGCACGAGTCTCCTCAATCGACAGCCTTACCAAGGCGCTCGTTGAAGTCGGCATCGGATCCGAGGAGGAGATCGGGCAACGAGAGGCGGCATTGGCGGCAGCGATCGCCACTGCCGACCAGAATATACGCGCCTCTCGTAACGCGCCGCGCGATGCGGAAACGCTCCACGCGATTGATCGGTTGAAAGCGCAATCCCGAAATCTTGGCAATGCGGTTGCGAAGATCGACGCTGATGCCGACGAATTGCGAACCACGCGCGAGCGCCATCTACGCCATCGCAACGAGATCGAGATGCTCGGCCTCAAATTCCGACGATCTGCCGAAGCTCGCGAGATCCTCGGTGATCTAAAATTTCTCGACTGCCCGCGATGTGCGCAGCAATTGCCACCTCACGCGCCGAGCTGTTGCGAAGTTTGCGGTCAGGAAGATCTGTTGGATCTCGCGGACCCGGCCGAAGTCGCGGCGCTTGAGGTCGATATTGCCAGCCGGCGCGCCGAGCTCGCCGGTGCGATGGCAGCCATCGACGCCAACCTCGCTCGCATGAGCGCCGAGAAGCGCCGCATCGTTCAGAGCAAGGACCGGATGGAAGCCGAGCTAAACCGAGCTCTCGCCGAACAGGACTCCGCGTTCCTATCCATGGCGCTGCTCAAGGAACGCGAGCGCGCGTCGCTCGAGGCGGAACTGCACAGTATCAAATGGCTGCTCCGGCTGCCGCAGCTGCTGCAGCAGCAGCGCGAGGCATTGGCGGAAATCGTCGCGCGCGAAGAAGCGACGCGTCAGGCGTTGAAGGAGGTTCGCGCTAAAGCCGAGGCGGACCGGACTAGCCTCAACCGCTTAGCCAGCTATTTCCTCGACTGTCTCGTTCGTGCCGATGTCCCGGGCATCACATGCGACGACCGGCTAGAGCTGGAGCCCCCGTCTTTCTATCCGGAAATTTATGGCGCCGACCCGGCCGACCTCACTGCTTCCACGTTCACGTCGCTTAGCAGTGGCGGCAAGAAGACACTGTTCAAATGCTGCTTCGCGATCGCGATTCACCGTATCGCCACCGAGCTGAATGCCCCGCTTCCCGAGCTGCTGATCATCGACTCTCCGATGAAGAATATCAGCGAGCGGGAGAACCGCGATCAGTTCGAGGGCTTTTACAAAATGGTCTACGAGCTCAAGGCGAGCGAGCTTTCGTCGACGCAGATCATGCTGATCGACAAGGAATTTTTCGCTCCCCCGCCCGGCCTTTCTGTGAGCGCGACGAGCCGACACATGCAGCCCGACAGCAGCGAGCATCAACCGCTGATACGATACTATCGGGGCAAATAGCCGCTGAGCTGGTGCGCCCCAGACTTGCGTCGTGTCGCTACGTCCCCGTTGCCGGCCCTGCCGACCGAGCCCAATTTTTTAGGCCGGCTCTATTTGCTCTGCTTGGTACCGCGAGGCCGCCGAGCCGGAGGCGCTTGTTGGACTTGTTTGCGACTAGGCGCGGGATCCCTTTGCCGCCGCATAGTCCGCGACCGCCTTCCTCCGATTCCCCTCCCCGATCTGATACAGCTGCGAGGCCCGGGCCATCGTCTCCGAATCCGGTTCGTCCGCCTCCATTCGCTCAACCTCAGCAGCAACGTCGGCGTGAATCGCTTCGGCCGTGAAGACGTTCTGCCTGCCTCGACGGCGCGCATAGTCGAGGATCGACTGGCAGCCGGCAGGCAGGTCTTGCCCTCGCAGACTGCGGGAGAGCAGCCATAGAATCACGTCGATGACTTGGATGCCGGCGCTGTCGCGGGCGCTCGTGATCTCGAGACGACTACCGAACACGCGGCGCAGCATCGCCCTCTCGCCGAGCGGCATGTTGATGAAAGCCGCGCCGGCGTTCGCGTAGAAGTCGTGCCAGAACGCGAGCGAGGCGGCGAACTCCGATTGACGATCGTGACGGATAACCTCGACTGGTCGGCCCCACTCGTTGGACTGCGTCTCCACCCCGGCAAGGAGGTTGCCGAAGCCAACAGTATTGGGAAGGTGGCCCTGACGGGCGACCTTGTCCTCCGAGAATATATCTATCGCCTCCGGGTTCGCCATCGCCCAGGCTAGACCCTCGCCGATGACCTCCCTCGATCTCGCATCGGGCAGTCGTTCGACGCGCTCGAGGACGCGGCCGCAGAACTGGATGAGTTTCTCGCGTGCCCGGTTAGCGTTCACCTCCATGAGGGCGTCCCAGAACAACTGCGCTATCTCCTCGTCGAGGAGCCAGGCGAACTTGAAGGCCATCGTCATTCGCACGGGCCGCATAAGGAAGACCTGGGTCGGGACGGTCCGGTTCTCCGCTGGATCGAGAAGGGTGTGGAAAGCCTTCGTGCCGAGCACATAGCGTTTCTCCACGATGCTGGTGAAGAAGGACGGCCCGGCGCGTCGCAAGATCGCAAGCAGGTCCGGCGCAATCTCTTCCAGCCTGCCGACGCCCAGCTTGCTTGCGTGCAATTCGTCGTCGTCGAAACGCCGGGCGAGCTCGCGCACATGCGCGCCAAACCGAGTGTCGAAGTCGCTACGCGTCATCAGAGCGGCGGTGATGAAGAGCGGCTGGTCGTTGTCGAGCAGGCGCGCGCCAGTGTTTCCAGTCTCGTCTACATAGGCGAACAAGTGGCCCTCCGTGGTGTCGGCTGCCTCGCATTTAGCAGCTAGCCTTCTGCGCTTCTACTTGAGCTATGCTGAAATCGCCGTTCTGGAGATCGCAATTCGATGTCAACTTTGATCACTTCAAGCCTGCGAAGCCCTCAGTCCGCAACCGGCCCACTTTCTGTAATTCTGAGATGCCGGCCAGACAATCGCGGAATTTCGGCTCTTGGTAAGAGCTGCTGTCCCATCTATCACTCCGGAACGGCGGCTTTGTCCCAACGGCGGCCGCAGGTCGAGCCGGAGTGACGCCCTTAATAAGCGCGGCGTTTGGGTAACCCCTTATACGGCCGACTGTGACCAACGACGGTTGATTTCGACCTTAAGCGGGGGCCGTTGCCGCCGCGGACGGGTGGAAAATGGTCGTGAGAACCAGCCAATTTTGCGGCTGTCATAACTGCACCCAGGCAAGACGGGGTTAACGGTGAGGGCATGGCCCCGACCGATGGCGGCGGCGCGCTTGGCGATCAGCGCGCAGGTGCGGGCCTCGCGAAAGGGATCATGCATGGGTGTCTTCTCCATAAAATGAGGCTTGGCAACAGGCCAACGCGATAAGGGGGCTGCGGATCGTTCCCGTTCTGTTCTACATTCCGCCCGAAGGAGGAATCAGGACATGGCAATCAGGTTGAAGGGTGAGGCACACGAGCGGATCGGCGTTACCGGGGACATCGTGACGAGTCTGCGGGTGCCGGTCGGCTGGGCCGACCGCCGCTTCCGCGTCGCTACCAGCGACGGCACGCTCATCATCGGCACCTATGCGGAGGGCGCTTACGCCTTTGCGATCGAGGTCGAGGGTGCCGGTATCGTCCGCCCGCTCGACGACGGGCTGGAACTGCTATGGTCGGTCGACTGGATCACGATCAGCGATGTAGACGACAGCGCGGTGACGATCCGCGAGCCGGCAGCCATGCCGCTGTTCGGCATGTGAGTTCGGCGCGGTTCGACACGACGTTCAGCTTCGCCAAATATCACGCCAACTGCCGCATCGAATGTGCCTGTGGGCGTATCGTCACGCTGCCCCCC
Source organism: Alterirhizorhabdus solaris (assembly GCF_007785815.1). Classification (GTDB taxonomy): domain Bacteria; phylum Pseudomonadota; class Alphaproteobacteria; order Sphingomonadales; family Sphingomonadaceae; genus Alterirhizorhabdus; species Alterirhizorhabdus solaris. The sequence goes on from NZ_VNIM01000028.1 coordinate 17,287, forward strand.
GCGCATCTGCAGCGGATGTTTCCGATGCCGCTGACGCTGGTCGAAGCCCGGCGGCGGCTGGTTTGCGGCGGCTGTGGCGAGCGTGGCCGGGCGAAGATGATCCCGGTCCCGATGGCACGGCGCTGACGGCCGCGTCACGTCGCGTCGATCAGCATCTGCTGAAAGATCAGCCGCGGCGACATCCGCGCGACCGGCGCCCGCCGCTTCGTGGCGATCAGCATCGGGAGGACAGCATGGCCCTCGTCGGTCAGCGCCAGTCCGTCGAACGGCCCGCTACCGTGGGAGACCAGGCCGATGCTCGGCAGCCACAGAGGATACTGCCGCCAGAAGGTCGCGCCGTAGCTGGCGAGGCCCTCGACAGGCGCGATCCGCTCAAGCGGCTTGATCGCGCCGAGCACCTCGGACATCAGGTCGAGCTGCTCGTCGGCGGCGAAGTCGCTGCGCATGCCGAGCCGGCCGCGCCAGAAGGCATCGCGGACCGAGGCATAGCAGGTGCCGTCCTCTTCGACCCAGCCGACCGTGCCGTCGCGGTCGGCAACCGGCTGCAGCCAGTAGCCCCATGGGGCGGCAGGGTCATACTGGTCGGCGTAGGCGATGACGTTCGTCATCATAAAGATCTCCCTGGTGTCCGCCCGAGAAGTCGGACGGTAATGGCGAATGAGTTTTTCAGGCAATACTTATTGCTCATCTTGTGCAGACGGTGCCGGGAGCCGCTTCTGATGGCGGCGACGCTCGAAGCGCGGGACGAGGTGGCGGTCCGGATCAGGGATCCACTGCTGTCGTTTGCCCGTCTCGGGATCGGGCATGGTCTCCTTGAGCATGGTGAGCACGGCGGTGCCCTCGTCGGTCAGCGTGATCAGCTCGAACGGGGTCGCGCCGTGGTCGATGAGGTGCAGCGACGACAGCCAGTAGAGGCTGTGCGCGAACCACAGGCCGTTGCCGTCGAAGATGGTGGCAAGCGGTGCGCGCTCGGTCTGCGGCACGGTGATCTGGCGGAGCACGACCGCCATCCGGTCGAGGCTTTCGTGGATCAGCCGCTCCTCGCAAGCGCAGACGTTGAGCCGGGCGACGAAGAAGGCGTGGCGCACGCTCGTCCACACGCGGCCCTGACGATCCTCGAGATGGTGGAAGCGGTTGTCCCGAGTTACCGGGTGCAGCCAGTGCCCCCATGGCTTGGCGGGGTCGTGGCGTTCGGCGTAGTTCATGATGCTGTCCTGTCTGCCGCATGCGGGCGGCGATGATCCTGGTGGTGAGGTTCGGGGTGCCCGGCGGGCCTGACGGTGCCGCAGCGGCCGCGGACGATCGCCCACGCCCAGCGGTCGATCGCATGGGCGCCATCGGCGACGATCGGATGCGGGACGGCGACATGCGCGGCGGGGCACGCCCTGCGCACGAACGCGATGATGTCGCGGGTGCCGCTGCCGGCGGGCTGATGTTGCCACCACATGCCCGCGATGGCGGCGACGACGAGCAGCATGATCGCTGCCCTGAACACGAACGGCAGGCGCCGACCCCTCGTCACCCACCGCTCGATCTGCTTCATCTCTAATTTCCTCCGACACATTGCTGTCGGGAATCCTGTCCCTCCGCTCCCTCCACGCCTGTCCTCGCGGCCGCTGGCTGCCAGCCAGCGGCCTGACGATGTCAGCCCTGCTCGAGGGCGAGCTCCATGCAGGCATCGCCTTCGACGACCATCATCAGCTCGGCGAGACCACGGCCGAGCCCTTCCATACGGCCGACGCTGTCGGTCCACGGCGGGTCGCACAGCACGAGACCATCGGGATCGAGGCAGACCGCCGGGCCGTCCCCTTCCACGGCCACGAAGAATGGCCGCCGGTCATGCGTCCGGCAGAACACATAATCCTCGAGCGTCTCGGCGCTGCCGCCCTCGTCCATCACGATGTCGAAGGTGAACTCCCGGCCGCTGCCCTCGACGACCGACGTGCGCAGGATGATGGCATCCTGCCCGGTCAGCTCGACCATGAAGCAGACCTCCTCGAGCGAGAGGCTGGGCGCATCGCCGATGGCCAGCACGGATATCCCCATGGCCGGAAGCCAGATCCGGCAGAGCGATGCCGCCGGGCCATCCGGTTCGAAGATCACCGGGCCATGCAGGTGCCGCATGATGGCGATACAGGCGCGCACTTCCGGCTGGGTCAGGTCGGGCCAGGCCATCAGCCCCGCCCGTCATGCGCGTCGAGATACGCCGCCCACTCGGTGGCCAGCACCGCCTTGGCGCCGGGCTTCGTCAGGTCGCTGAAGCGGCCGAAGGTCGCCTGCGTCGAGAGCGTCCGGCAGATCGCCAGCAGATGGGCATGGTTGGGCGCCGCCCGACCGGCAAGTGCGGGCACGTGGAAGATCGCGATGCACGCCAGCGAGCGCCGTTCGCACAGCGCCTCATAGGCGAAGTTCGTCGCCAGCATCCACGCCCGGTGTGTCGGCACCTCGTCGCCGAACCGCAGCGTGGTGTTGGTCAGCAGATCGACCTGCTCGGGGAGCAGCTGCGCTTCGTACAGACGCACGAGCGCGGCGATGTCGGTCAGCTGCTCGGACGCGCGCCTGGGCAGCAGCACCCCATGCGCGAAGCAGTTGGGCTCGATCGATCCATGAAGCGCCAGCCGCCGGGCGATCGCCTCGCCCGGGCGGTTGCGCTTGCCGGCATGCACCGACTGGATGACGCCGTGGGCGATGTCGACACCGAGCTCGGTCGCCAGCTTCAGCCGCTCTGCGTTATAGTCGCCCATCAGAGCGCTCCCACCAGCTGGCGGAGGCGGGCATTGGCCGCATCGCAGCCGCGGCGGCGCTGCCGTGCGTCGAGCGGTCCGTCCGCCCAGGCCTCGATACGGCCGTCACCGACCTCGAAGTGCAGCGGCGATACCGGATCGAGTGGGATCAGGCGGGCGGCGCCGTCACCGCGCGGCAGCCAAAGCTGGAAATCGGCATGATACAGCATCTTCCACGATAGCCGGACGCCGACGGTGAAGACGGGCGGCGCGACCCCGGCCGAATCGAAGCGGGCGCAGACCAGATCGGCCTCGCGCTCGTCGCACAGCCGCTCGAGCAGCCCGTGCGAGATCGTGCCGCTGGTCGGCACGGCGGCGACGAGGACGCGGTCGTGCCGGGCATAGCGACCGGGCAGGCTGGTATCCGGCAGGACCGTCTCGCCGGTCAGGATCGTGGCGACGGCATGCGCGACGCGCGCGGCGGCAACGCCGGCCGAAGCCGGCCGGCACATGATGGTGGTGTTCAAGGGGCATGTCCTTCAGGAGCGTGTTGACGCTTCTTCTCCCGGGCTTTTTCTCACCCGTCAGCGAAGCATCTGCTCCTTCCAGACCCCCAGTTCTGATACCTAACTTCGGGAGCCATGCCGCTACGGCTTGCGAACGAAGCGCTAGGTGCGCGGAGTTGCAGGCAGCGCATGCCACGGAATAGGAATCTGGGAATGCGTGCACCATACGATCCGAGGCTCGCCGGGCCGCCGTCCCGATACTCGCCCGCAACGGGGGCCGGTGCGCTGAATCGGTTCGAGGGGCTGGTGAAGTTGAGGCTGGGCCATGCGGCCTTCGGAAGCATGCTCCTACCGGAACTTATATTCGTGAAGCTGGGCGGCTGGCGGTTCTATCAGCCCAGCTTCTTCGGCCCACCCGTGTTGGCTTTCAATATCAGGCCGGGGCTCCATGTCTCGAGCTTCAACGTCGATGTGGGTGGCCCCCGCGAGACGGTTCCGACCCGGCTAATCATCGAGATCCAGTCCGACGGCCTCGTCCGCCGTTTTGATGATGGCGCCCAACTCTATCGATGTGTCATCCAAGGCCCCTCGCGACTACTGCGGTATTCGTCGGGTCGGTGTTCGCGTCGGGCGGATGACGATTTCGAGCTTATCCTCTCGCACATAACGAACCCGGCCGCGTTTGCCGGCATTCGAGGCAGCTTCGAACTACGGTCGTCCGGGTGGAACCTGCAAGGCACGAGGGAACTTGCCAACGTCGCCTACGCCTATCTGACGAGCCTGCCGTCGGTCGCGTCCGAGGAGGATCTGCGGCGCATTGCGATGTCATCCGATGCGGTGATCCGCTTCCAGACGACGTCCAGCCGGCCGCGCGAGGAGACCCTCGAACTAGCAGTTTATCGAGAAAGCACGACCGGCCGGACAGCGCGCCTTCCCGTGAGCGTCGCCACTGATCTGCTGGCCCCGCCACATTTGCTGATCCATCGGCCACTCGGCGACCAAGCCTATTACGAGGTTGTGGGTCCGGAGATCTATCGCGTCGGGGTGCAGCCCGGCGTGACACTTGCCTATGCGAATGCCACTGCGACGGTTGATCCGGGTTCCTTAAAGCGGTTCGACTACGTCGTGGTTGGAGACGCTTCCACGCTGAATGGGCTGGCCGCACCTTACGACGAGGAGGAGACAAGGGAGGTTGTCCACATCGAAAGGCTCGATGTCGGCCTCGACCTTTTTGATTTCTGGCAGGCGAACCAGAACAGCGATCAGGTTTCTAATCGCTCGCCCGAGCAGCGGATGTTCTCGGTCCCGGCATGAGAGGCTGCAGTGATGCTTTGCCAAGGTCACGCTGCTAGAATTCCATTCCGACACGACGGCTAAGCCATTGATATACCATAGCGTGAACAAAGCGCGTGTTGTCGGAACGGACGTTGATTTCATTTGATTCTCATACGACTCTTAATCAGCGGGTCCTTGGTTCGAGCCCAAGTGCGTCCACCATAGTTTACAAGGCCTTGCAGCGATGCAGGGCCTTTTTCTTTTGGGACGCCCCCTCGCCCTCCCCTCTCTTGGCTTCGACGATCTCGGCGGGCTTTCCCACCGTGCGACGTTCGTCCTATCGTGTCGCGGAGGCTGTCGGTGTCACCGCACCGTCCCGCGAGGCTACGTCACGTTTGCAGGCCGATCGACTAGACATCGACCACTCAGCGACAGCTTTGGCGACCCTGAAAGCGGTCGCTTGTGCATGCGCAGAGGGTTTGCGGGGGGAACCGGGGTGCAGCCTATCCTGGCGGCGGCATGCAGCAGAGGACACGGCCGCTGTCGAACGATATGAGCGCATGATGGCCCGGCTGCTCCTGTTCAACAAACCTTTCGGGGTCTTGTCACAATTCACCGACCGCGGATCGCCGACGGTTCGGTCGACATTGTCGGACTTCATCGAGGCGAAAGGCGTCTACCCTGCCGGGAGGCTCGATCGGGACAGCGAGGGCTTGCTGCTGTTATGCGATGACGGGCGACTGCAGGCGCGGATTGCCGATCCGCGCTTCAAGATGCCCAAGACATACCTGGTGCAGGTCGAAGGTGAGCCGCAGGAGCCGGAACTGGAGCGCTTGCGGCGCGGCGTCCGGCTGAACGATGGCATGACCCTGCCTGCCGTTGTTGATTGCATCCAGGCGCCGGACCTTTGGCCGCGTGATCCGCCGATACGCCAGCGCAGGCTCATCCCCGATAGCTGGCTCAGAGTCACCATCCGCGAAGGGCGCAACCGGCAGGTGCGCCGAATGACGGCGGCGGTCGGGTTACCTACCTTGAGGCTGATCCGCTGGTCGATCGGCGACTGGTCTGTCGCTGGAATCGCGCCGGGCCAGTTCGAGGAATTGCTCATTCGTCAGGGTTCCGAGTTTCAATGAATTATCGCCACTCCTTCCATGCCGGCAACAGCGCCGACGTCGTGAAGCACAGCCTGCTGATCGCGCTTGTCCGGGCCTTGCAGCAGAAGCAGGGCGCGTTGACCCTGATCGACACCCATGCCGGCTGCGGGCTTTACGACCTTGGCGGCGAGCAGGCTCAACGCACTGGTGAAGCCGCTCAGGGCGTGCTGCGGGCCTTTGCCGGTTCGACCCCGGTGTTGAACGACTATCGCGCGATCGTAGGGGCGGTGAATGTCGGGGCGGAGCCGCGTCTCTATCCCGGCTCGCCGCAGTTCCTGGCACACCTTCTGCGCCCGCAGGACGTGCTGATCCTCAACGAAAAGCATCCCGAGGACGCCGCCGCCCTGCGCGGCGTGATGCGCGGTACGCTGGCCGCCGTGCATGAGCGCGATGCCTACGAGCTCTGGCTGGCGATGCTTCCGACCCGCACCGGTCGCGGCGTGGTGGTGGTGGATCCGCCATATGAGCAAGCGGACGAACGCGCACGCATCACCGGCACCCTCGCCGCGGCGCACCGTAAATGGGCGCATGGCGTATCGATGATCTGGTATCCGCTCAAAGACCGCGCGACGCATCAGCGGTGGAAGGGCGACTTGCGCAGGCTCGGCATCCCGAAATTCATGTCGGTGGAGCATTGGCTGTACGATGCCGATCAGCCCGGCATCTATAATGGCGCGGGTCTCTTTATCGTCAATCCGCCCTATGCCTTCACGCAGGCGCTGCCGCCTCTGCTGGAGGCCCTCCGCGATGCACTGGCGCCCGAAGGGCACAGGGGCAGGATCACGGCGACCTGGCTGGACCAGCAAGGGTAAGCGTGGCCCCGGATCCGGTCATCCAGATCCATTCGCCACGCTGGTCCGCTTTCAGGTGATCGGCCGACTTGCTACAAGGGTGGACTTCGTACGCATTCGGCTTTGCGCCGACGGTGGGTCAGCGGCGCAGCGTGTTTCAGTCCTCATCCCGGCCGGTCACGTCAATTGCCTTCGGCATCGACCGTGAACGTCACCGGCTTGCCGCGTGTCGTCGGCTCCCAGCCGGCCGACAGAGCCGCGCGCACGCACCGGGAAATCGTCGCGCCGTCGAGTTGCAGACGACCGCGCGGCAGGCCCTTCAACAGGCGCTTGGACGGCGGAAATTCGACCCATGCTTCGCGCTTGGCGCCGTGCTGGAGGAGCGAAATCGTCATCCCCTTCCAGCCCTCGTCATCGGACTGGTGCGGTTCGCGTTGAAGGTGCCAATCATATGTGGCGCCATCGACATCGATGGTGCCGCCGTTGCTTTGCGGTTTTGACATGTCGCGACCTTAGCAGCTTCGCGCGTCGTGACACAAACCCCCGGCCGAATACGCTCGAAGCCGATGCAGGCGGGGGGGGGGCGGACGATCTGCTTTCATCGGAGGTGGGATTACCCCCCGCCACCGTAGGCGTGTCGCAGGGTTGGTCGGTTACGTTCTACTGCCCTGCCAGCAACGCCAGTTGCGATCGCTGGCTATCGGTGAGGCGAAAGATCGCTGACTGGCCTGCGGTCGCAGCGATATCGTCGCCCCGCATCGTGCTGTCGGCGGGGGTGATGGGTCCCCTGCGGACCGTCCGCCGGTAGCCGGCACCAGATTGGCGAGGCCTAGCGCTCGACATGGGTCTGATATGTCCCGTTTTTAGATTTCGCTAACCATAGGTCGGGCGAGCGTCTCTGGAGAGCCGGAGGTAACCACCGTGCCCATGGACATCGCTTTTGGCTCGCCTGCTTTCTTCCTGATGCTGACGGGTGGCTTGGGAGCTTCCGTGGGGAATGCACTCGCTCGCCGCGATGGACCTTCGGCGCTGGCGATGACGGTGGCCGCTGTCGGGACGTCACACCTCGCAGAACTGCCGGTTCCGCTCCTGGTTTTGGGCTGCACGGCCCTGATGGCTGCCCTCACGATGTCGTTGATCGCCCTGCTGCGGCGGTGCATCGACGATAGCGACGCCTTTCGAACCGGCACGATCGGCACCATGGCGATGGCCTTGTTGCTCATTGCACACCAGGAAGGCGCGCTTCCATCGGCCGCGGCCCGCCTCGGCGATCGATCTCTGGCCGTTGGTGGCCAGCTTCATCTACAGATCGAGACTCTCCTTCGCGACTGAAGCGGAACAAGGCATCCGACGCATCGTGCACGGCAGTCGCAGACGACTCGCCGTTCCGATGCCGTTTGGCGCTCCCGGACTCCGGCCGTTTGTTCAGGTTGCCGTTCAGCGGCTGTGCCGGGACAAGATGGTGTCTTGGCATTGGGCGATCCCGCTTGCAGAAATGCGGCATGACACAGGAAACCATCGCGCGACTGCGCAGGGTGGAATGACGGCGCTCCCGATCCGGACCGCCGCATCGGCGCCGGCACGCCCTATATGGACCGGTCCGAACCATAAAAGGCGATCGAATGAGCGACCCCATGCCCGAGCTGCCGGCCGGCGCCTTTGCGAAGCAGGACACCGGCGACGATCTCGCATTCTACGCCCCGCCGCGACTGGTCACGCATATCGACGAGGCTGCGGTCGTCGCGCTGACCCGGTGCTACCGCGATCTGGTGCCGGCCGACGCACGCGTACTCGACCTGATGTCGAGCTGGGTCAGCCACCTTCCCGACGACGGATCCTATTCCGTAATCGGCCACGGCATGAACGCCGACGAGCTTGCCGCCAATCCACGGCTGGATCGCTGGTTCGTTCGCGATCTCAACGCCGACCCCGCCCTGCCGCTGGACACGGACGCATTCGAGGCCGCGCTCTGCTGTGTCGGCGTGCAGTATCTTCAGCGGCCGTACGACGTGTTCGCCGAGGTCCGTCGCGTGCTGACACCCGGCGCACCGTTCATCGTGAGCTATTCGAACCGCTGCTTCCCGACCAAGGCCGTCGCCGTCTGGCGGTCGCTGGAGATGAACGAACAGGCGGCGCTGATCGGTCATTATCTTTCGCACGCCGGTTTCGGCCAGGTGGAGGCGCAGGTGCTCGCAGACGGCTCTCGCGGCGACCCGCTCATCGCGGTGGTGGGTCGCGCCTGATCTTCTCCGCCGGCCCGGCGCGAGACGACGCATCGCTAACCAGACGGCTGAGGCAGCCGCCCCGCAGCTCGCTTCGACTGTTCGTCTACACTCTTGCGTCAGGCGTCGATGCAGCTCGCTGCACCAGAGCGCGGCCGATGCACGACCCACGCCTTCGAGGCGCGATCGTTCCGCAGGCGTTGGGGCTTCGGTTATCGGCGATCGACCGGGTCATTTTGCGGTTGCGCGAATGCAGGGGCATGGTCCGGCATGGCCGGTGGCTGGTTTCGTCGGGCATATCAGCTAGGCCCGCATCCGGCACGCGAGGGCGGAACGGGGGCGCTGCATGAAGATCTTTTTCGACGGCGGTTGCCAGCCCAATCCGGGGCCGATGCAGGTCGCGGTCGTGATGGCTGGCAGCACATATGTTAAAACGGACATGGTCGTCGGGGACAACAACGAGGCGGAATGGTCCGCGCTGCTATACGCCGTCGGGCTGGCCGCCGCCGCCGGCCTGCGGGAGGCGGTATTCGTCGGCGACTCCAGGCTCGTGATCGAACAGGCGAGCGGTCGCTGGAAATGTCGCAGCCCTCACCTCAAGCCCTATCTGACGGCATTCGAGCAAGCGGTGGCGGCCATGCCGGTCGTAAAGCTGAGGCATGTCACTCGTTCGAGGAATCTGGCGGGAATAGCGTTGGCGGCTGTCAACGAGACCGGCGCGAGACGGTTATACTCCCGGGGATCAGCGACGGGTCGCGGGCGAGGCACCGATCCCCATGACGAGGATCAGCGCGGCGGGTGAGCACATGCACCCGGCGCCAGAGCCAGCACACTGTCGCCATAGGTTTTCGATGACGACCGCGCTACCCCGGCAAGAGGCCGTTGGTCGCCATCGGCGGCATGGGCATCGGCGAAGGGAGATTGCCATGAACGTTCGTATCGCCTGCCTGCTCCTGGCGACGGTCGCCCTGGCGGCACCCGCGACTGCGCAACGCCCCGCCACCGCGGCACGGTACGAAGGCCCGATCTCGCCCGCGCGACTATCCGCGGATGTAAAGACGCTGGCGTCCGATGCGTTCGCCGGCCGTGCGCCCGGCACGGCCGGCGAGGAGAAGACGATCAACTGGCTGATCGCGCAGTTCAGGGCGGCGGGTCTGGAGCCCGGCGGCCGGGCGGGCAGCTGGACGCAGGACGTGCCGCTGGTTCGCACGCAACTGGAACAGGGCACGATCTCTGCGAACGGCGCCGCACTGATCCAGAACCGCGATGTCTATGTCAGTACGGTCCGCCCCGTCGATCATGTCCGCATCGATGCCGCGCCGATGGTTTTCGTCGGTTACGGCGTCACCGCACCCGAGCGACAGTGGGACGATTTCAAGGGAGTCGATCTGCAGGGCAAGGTCGCGGTCTTCCTCGTCAACGATCCCGATTTCGAGGCGGCGGCGGGCGAACCCGTCGCCGGCGTGTTCGGCAACCGCCGCATGACCTATTACGGCCGCTGGACCTACAAGTTCGAGGAGGCGGCAAGGCGCGGCGCGATCGCCGCGCTGATCGTTCACGACACCGCCGGCGCCGGTTACGGCTGGGCCACGGTCATGGCGCCGGCCGGCGAGAACTACGATGTCGCCTCTCCCAGCGCCTCGCGTGTCCTGCTGCAGGGCTGGCTGGAGGGGGTCGCCGCGACCAGGCTGTTCGCCGCCGCGGGGCAAAACCTCGCTGGCCTGCGCATCGCGGCCCGCCGGCGCGATTTTCGTCCCGTTCCGCTGCGGGGCACCGGTCTTTCCGCCGATCTGCCCGCGCGTTTCACGCGAGCCACCAGCCGCAACGTCCTGGCGCGGCTGCCGGGCACGACCCGTCCGGACGAGGTCGTGATGTTCGGCGCGCACTGGGACGCCTACGGTGAAGGCAAGCCGGATGCGCAGGGACGCACGATCCGCCCCGGCGCCAATGACGACGCGCTCGGCGTCGCGGGCCTGCTCGAGATCGCCCGTATCGCCGCCCGGCGGCCGCGCAGCCCCCGCAGCCTGGTCTTCGGGCTGTGGACCGGGGAGGAGCGTGGCTTGCTCGGTTCGGAAACCTATGCCGCCGACCCGATCTATCCCGCCGCGAAGACGGTCGCGAACCTGACGCTCGACATCCTTCAGACCGCCGGCCCCGCAAGGGATGTCATGCTGGTCGGCGATGGTCAGAACCAGCTCGAAACGCTGCTGGGCGAAGCCGCACGGTCGCAGGGCCGCACCGTCACGCCCGAGGCGCTGCCGGAGCGTGGGCTATTCTATCGCGCCGACCATTTCTCGCTCGCGCGTCGGGGCGTGCCGACGCTGCTGCTGATGGCGATCAGCGGCGCGCCCGATCTTGTGGCCGGTGGACGGGCGGCGGGGCAGGCCTGGCTCGACGACTACATGCGCTGCTACCACCAGACATGCGACGTCTGGTCGTCCGCGTGGGATTTGCGCGGCGCTGCGGCCGATGTCGATCTGATCGCGCAGGTCGGCGCCACGCTCGCTGAAAGCGACCTCTGGCCCGAGTGGAACAGCACTTCCGAATTCCACGCGATCCGGGCGAAGAGCCGGCTACGCTGACAGGCGGTGCCGCTGGCCCAGCATGATCGACCGTCGCCTCGGCATCGGCTCACTAACATGGCAGGCCACCCGTCTGGGAAGGATGGAACAAGGGCCGAGCCCGATCAACGCCTCCGATCGCACCACATCGGCGTGCGAAGCCCCACGGCAGTCAGGCCAGGCGCGGGCCTGCCGGATTACTGATAGCCACCATCTTCCTCACGTTCAATGGCTGCCTCTTTCTGCGCGTCTTCCATCTTTCTGGCTTTCTCGGCCTCGGTCTTGCCGGCGGCGTCTGCCTTGGCGTCGCCTGAAGGATCCACGGCCTCGTCGGTATGCTCTTTGCTATCAGACATCTGTCGCTCCCATGATGCTGACGTCATAACGATCGGGAATGCGAACGGACCCGCGTTTGCTGCCGCACCGTCGCGACGTGCGTATCGACGCGTGCCCCCCTGTCGCGTCGGACCGCGGCGGTTGCGTTGGCGTAGGTGATCTCGCTGTTGGCATCGACGACGAGAACCGGGTTCTGCAGCGACTCGAGAATCCGGGAGGATGACGCCACCGCGATCTCGGAATTCCGACTTGTATCGGAAGCATTGTCATCCGACCCCCAATGGGCGTCAGCTCCTAAAGCGCACGGGAAAAGAAGGCGTTAACGGGTGGACGCCGGACTATGCGGCGACACGCGGGCCGCTCGGGCGTCTGGCGGAAGCCGCGCCGCTGATCTCGATCGAGACGTTCGGACGCACCGGAGAAACCTGTTGCTCGTCCGGATCAGCAAGGGCGGCGCAGCCAGGCCCATCGCGCTGGTGCAGGCGGGAGTCACGCGGGCGCAATCGACGGAAGAGATGCGTGAGATAGACGCCGACTTAATACTCGACACCGACGCGCAAGCGAAACGACGAGCGTCGATACAAGTACGGCCCCCTCCTCTGAGGGGGCCGTACCGTGCCGGAACGAGAGGCGGCTCTATCCCAAGCCGCACCCACGACGTGGTTTCCGGGAAAGATCGGTTTACTTGGAGCCGAACGCGTAACGCGCGGTCACGCCGATTTCGCGCGGTCGCGTGGTGCGCACGACATCATATCCGGTCGCTGCGGCAAAGTTCGGGTAGACGTTGACCGCCCGCAAGCGCGACTGCTCGACCACCTTGTCGAACACGTTCTTGGCATAGGCCCCGATCTCCCAGCCGCTCTTGTCCCCGGTCAGGCCTGCGAAAAGATCGACGATCGCATAGTCCCCGACCTTGCGGAACGTCCTCGTCGCGCCAACCGTGGTCGGAAAGTTGCCGAAATTGGGGTTCTTGCCCTGATAGCTGACGTTGAAACGAACATAGCCGCCGAGATAATCGGTGACCGCCACTTCGTAGCCGCCGTTGAACGTCGCCTGGAACGGTGCCTGGGTATTGAGCACCACGCCCTTCGCGATCGGGCAGAAGTCGACCGGGTTCGCCGTCGAGAGGTCGCCGTTGGGGTTCGCGGCCGTCACGGTGCCGTTGTCGCACGGACCGGCGCCGCCCTGCGACTTGATCTTCGAGTAGCTGAAGTTGGCGCCGAGCGAGAGACCGTCGATCGGCCGCGCCGCGATCTCCACCTCCGCGCCGCGCACCCGCGCATCGACATTGCGGAAGAAGGCGAGGTTGGTCCGCGCCACGCGCAGCGAGGTGCTGCTGAAGAAGGGGACGCCCTCGAACGTGGTCAGCTGGCCCTTGTAATCGAGCTGGAAGATCGCGGCGCTGATCCGCAGCCGCCGCCCGAACTCGGCCTTGGCGCCGATCTCGTACGATTTGGCGGTTTCGGGATCGGGCGAGACCAGACTGTTGGGCAGGCCGAAGTTGTTGACCGCCGGAAAACCGGTGCGGAAGGACGTGCCGTGCGTCGCGTAGGCGAGGAAATCGTCGGTGAATTTATGCGACAGCGAGATGTTGTAGATGCTGTCGGTATTCTTGTTGTTGTCGGCCTGCCGCGCGTTGCGGAAGCCGTCCGGAATGGGAACCTCGCAAACGACGCCGGACGTGTAGACCGGGCTGGCGATCGCACCGGGCGCCACAGCCGGGCAGGCCAGGCGCGACGGCAGGCGGGGATCGACGACGGCCTGGAACGCCGCGAAGGTGCGGATGTCCTGGCTCACGGCGGTCCGGTCCCGCAGGATCGCGACGCCGCCGGTCAGCTCGGTCCGCTCATCGATGTGGAACTTGAGGTTGCCGTAGAAGCTGTCGAACACCTGGGAGATGTTGATGTTCGTCGAGCTGTTCAGGACATAGCGCGGGTTCGGCGTGGTGACGGCACCGGGGCCATCGAGGATGGGATTGCCGAACGCGCCGGTCAGATACGTGGGCGAGTTGAAGTTCGTGAACGTGCCGGTGGTGCCGGAACGCCGCGAGAACCAGCCGATATCATATTCGAACGGGCGATTTTCGTCCTGAAGCGACGAAATGCGGATCTCGTGCGTCCGGAACAGCGGAACGCCGCCGGGCGTGGCGTCCGGGATCGTGCCCGTCTCGAACCCGGGGAGCGCGTTCAGCGTGTCGGTCGCGTTGAAATTGGGGCCGCTGCGGTTGAACTGGCGGCCATAGTTGTAGCTCAGCGTATGGCCGGCAACCTCCCAGCTGGCGTTGACGGTCAGCAGATCGAGGTGCTGCGGAAGGTTGCTCGGCAGATCCTGCACCGACCGGCGATCATTCGCGTCGAGCGCCGGCCCGTTGAAACCGGCCGGCTGCAACGGGGAGAACCCCCGTACCGCCGCCCGCCCCGGGCTGCCGGGTCCGGCGACCTGGCTGTAGAGCAGCGACAGGGTCTTGCGGCGCTGGTACATCGCCTGCAGCGAAAGCGTGTCGGTCGGCTTGAACAGCACCGTGGCGCGATAGGTGCGATCCCTCAGCTTCGGGTCCGGCGCACCGGGCTGGACGCTGTAGATCCGGGTGGCGTCGCTGTCCTCGATGTTGGCGGCGAAGCGGAATGCCAGCACGTCCTTGATGACCGGGACGTTGATCGCCCCCTGAAAATCGGTGTGGTCGCCCTGACCGTAAAGGCCTTGGATGTAGCCGCCGAACTCGTCGAGATCGGGCTTGCGGGTGCTGATGGTGACCGCGCCCGAGATCGACGGCGCGCCGCGGGTGGTGCCCTGCGGCCCGCGCAGCACCTCGATCTGGCCGACGTCGAACAGCGAGACGATCGTGTTGCCGGGATCGAACGGCACTTCGTTGAAGTAGATCGGCGTGGCGGGCGTGCCCGAACCGGGCTGCCAGGTCACGCCGCGCAGCGTGACCGAGGTGCTGGACCCGGCATTGACGAGCGTCAGGCCCGGCGCCAGCTTGGAGACTTCCTCGACGGAGGTGATCGCCAGCTTCTGCAGCCGGTCGCCGGTGACGACCTGGATCGATACCGGGACATCCTGAAGATTTTCCGCCTCACGACGCGCGGTGACCAGGATCTCCCCGGAATCGCTGGCGTTCGCGCTGTTTTGCTGCTCGGTGTTGGCGGCGGCGACATCCGCCGTATCACCGGGAGCGCCCGCGACCGGTGCCTCGGCGACCTGCGCGAACGCTGCGCCGGAGGCGCTCAGCGAGAGCATCGCGACCGACGCGAGACAGCCGGCCTTCAACGCCTGCGAACGACTCAACCGATGTGACAGCGCTTTCATATCCACCCCTGTTTTGTGCTCACGGCCTGCCTTGTGGAGGCGCGTTGCAATTCGGGTCGCTTAGTCGGACTGAAAACAGGTTGCAACGAAACGGGGCACGGATGGCCCGAGGGAGCCGCTTCGGAGAAATATCCAAGCTGCACCGTGACGAAATTGTCACAAAGCCTCGATCGCAGGGCTGCGGGAGGCGTGCGATACGCAGAGCCGAGAAGGTTCATGCCCGCTATCGCTCCGACCATCGAAGCACAGGACGACGACCGGGGGCATCCCGGCCGCATTTGGCCGGCGTGGGCATTATCGGTGATTTTCAGACCGCCCTCGACATCGAGGAGATCGACACCCGCCAGTCGCCGGATCGTGCAGAGAAGCTGATCCCGGCTTTCTCCCAACCCACTCTCGCCGCCATCACGGGGGTTTTGAGGATGTTCTGAAGGGCCTGCCCACGGTTTCCGCCACCGCCGGAGGTGCCCGAGAAATGATCGCGAGCGACACCATCGATCGCGGAAACGCGTCTACAACCGGATCAGGCAGGTGCCGCGCCCCGGCCGGGGAGATAGTTCTCGTCGAACCCGGCGAGCTGGGCCAGCGCCCCGAGCAGATCGACCGAAGCTGACGACCGATCGACGTCATCTCAGTTTCGACATCGTGTGTCGGTCCGTACAGCCGCCGGGTCGGCCACGATGCGCAGCGGCCCCTTGTCGGTCTGCCCGGTCATGGTCGTGCGGACGTTGAACGTCGTCGTGGCGTAACTGCCGACGCTCGAGACATGGAGCGGTGGCCCCTTCTTCTGCGGACAGGCCATCACATGGTCGATGTGCCCGCCGGCGATCACCGAGCGTTCGATCGTGCATTTCGCTTCCGGCTTCGGCGCCAGCAGCGTGGCGACGCCGTTTCTCGCCTCGGCCACGGGCAGGCATTTGTGTTCCGTCTTCGATTTTCCGCGCATCATGCGCAGCAGGAAGCCGGGCGCACCCGGCACGACGAGCTCGACGGATTTCGAGGTGACGTCCCAATTGCCCGGCAGCAGCGACTGCGCCGCTGCAGGGACAGGGAGCACCGGCAGCAACAGCAGGAACGGGGGAAAGGAGCGCATCATCATTCCGTTCTTCCCGTCCCCGGCGCTGCCGGCCCCGTCCTCGTGCGGCCCATGCCCCGGATATGCCGGCGCATGGGCCAAGGCGTTACATGGCCTTCTTCGGCTTGGACTTGTATTTTTCCAGCCCGTCCGGCGCACCGACCTTGAACGCACGCTGATAGGCCGGGCGGGCCTGCACCTTCTGCTGCCATGCCTTCAGTTTCGGATAGGTCGCCGGATCGAACGGCAAGGCGGCGATGTAGGTCGCGACGAAGTCCATCATGACATCGGCGCCGGAGAACGTGTTGCCGCCGAAATAGGGATGCGCCGCGATATAGGTTTCGAGATAGTCGACGATGTCCTGCGCGCCGACGATCTTGTAGACGCCGCCCATCAGGGTCGGCTTGATCGTCCGGTCGCCGCTCGCCATGATGCGGGTCGCCTCCGCCCCCAGCCTGCAGGCGGCCGAACCTTCGGCGAAGTGCATCCACATTAGGTAATCGGCATAGTCGGGCGACGTCTTTGCAGGTGCCAGCTTGTCGCCACCGGGGAACTGCGACATCAGATATTCGACGATCCCGCCGGACTCGATCATCGTCTTGCCGCGAAAGACCACCGTCGGCGCCAGCGGCATCGTCGGGTTGATCGCCTTGATCATGTTGATCGAACCCATGATGTCGCCGCGCTTGAACATCACCTCATAGGGGGCGCCGATTTCCTCGCAGAGCCAGATGATCCGCTGCGATCGCCGGCCCTCGACATGGTAGATGGTCACCTTGTCGAGCGGCCTGGCGGCCTGCGCGCCGCCGCCCGCAAGCACGGCCGCACCGAGACCGGCCGCGCCCAGCACGCCCCGACGGGACAATGCCATCCCCGACCGGCTCGTCGTCGGGTCGCCTGGCGTGGACTGGTCGGTCATTCTTCTCTCCTGATGCCTGATCGTGCGGTCGTGGCCGAACCGGCAGCGGCGGCCACGCCGGCCCCGATTGTCCGGGTTTGCTGACCCGATCAATCTATCGCCGACCGCCAATATAATTCAATCGATATATTACGGGGCGTCGTTTGGGCAGGAGCGCGTGCCGGCGTCGCCCGCCGACGCCAAGCCTCATTCCGTGAGATACACCAGTAGCGCGGCGGTCGTATGTTTCCGGATCGTCCGCCTCAGCCATTGCAATCGCTCGGGCGTGATGTCCCACCCGATGTCGGCAAGACGGCCGCGGCGGATATAGATGATGGTGAGCGGCCCGTTGAGCAGCCCCGCCACGAGCAGGGCGGCCTGCCCGTCCAGCCCGCTGCCGCTGATCCGCATGATGAGCCGGGTGAAGCAGGCCGTCAGGCGATAGGCGATCGTGCCGTCGCCGGTGAACTTGTGCGCGCCGCCCACCGACGGCAGATCGTGGCGGACCATGAAAAGCGCCGTGGCGCTTCCTTCCACCCCGCCGATCAGGTGGTCGATCATCGCCTCCTGGATCGAGCAGAACGCATCGATCATCTGGAAACCGCTTGCCGCATCGTCCGCCAGCAGCCGCTCCGCCTCGACGATCACGGGCTCGACCGCCTGAAGCGTGAGCGCCTGGACGTGGTTCAGGCAGGCCACGTAAAGGCCCTGCTTGCTCTCGAAATAATAGCGCAGCGACGGCTGCGGCACGGATGCCGCCGCGGCGATCTCACGCGTCGATACGCCGTCGAAGCCGTGCGATCCGAACATCCTGACCGCGACGTCGAGGATGCGCGCGCGCGTCTCCTCGCCGCGTGAATAACCCGTCTCCACTTTGCGGCGCATATCCGTCCTGCCCTCTGCCCTGCCTGCCATCGCCGCCTCCCGGCCCGATGGGCACCAATGCGAACCGCCCCCCGATGGGCGAAAGCCGCACCTATTCCCGCCGTTTCCACCTTTCCCCGGTTTACCGCCAGAGGGCGAATTACATACGGTTCATATTTCAGTTGACATACATTGCCCGACTGACCCATCTGCTCTGACTAGAGAAATACCGGGGGCACAGAAGCGGACCGATGTCCGGGCTGGCCCTACAGGTAACGACGATGATCAGCGATGATCGACAGGGGGAGAGGTTTCGATGACACGTTCATTCTGGTTGACCACGGCCGCGCGCGCCGCCGTCTTTTCGGCGACCATCTGCTCCGGCCACGCGGCATCCGCGCAGATCGCCCTCGGCGGTACTCTTTCGACCGACGCCACGACATCGCCGGACGATGATCGAAGCCTGGAAGAGATCGTCGTCACCGCCCGCAAGTTCGCCGAGCGGTTGCAGGACGCGCCGGTCGCCGTATCGACCCTGAGCGGCGAGGTGCTCGCCACCCGGGCCATCCGCGATCTGCGCGAGGTGACCAAGCTGGTCCCGTCGCTGAAGTTCGACAGCGACGCCGACGTCCGCACCGGCGTCTCGATCCGCGGCGTGGGCCAGTCGTCGGACGTGAACGCCGCGCCCGGCGTCGGCATGTTCGTCGATGGGGTCTATCAGCCCTCCTCCGCCTACTACATCATCCCCTTCTTCGACGTGGAGCGGATCGAGGTGCTGAAGGGGCCGCAGGGCACGTTGTACGGCAAGAACACGCTCGGCGGCGCGATCAGCATCATCACCCGCGATCCCGACGACAAGCTGGGCGCGACGTTCGTGGCCGAGGGATCGACCGGGCCGCAGATCGTGGCCAACGCCGCGCTCAACGTGCCGCTCGTCGCCGACGTTCTCGGCAACCGCACCTCGGTGTTCTACCGCTATTCCGAAGGCCTGCAGAAGAACCGCACGACCGGCGGCAATGCCGACGAGCGACGCGACTTCGCGATCCGCAGCCGCTTCGTCCTGACCCCGGGCGAGAACTTCAAGAGCGCGCTTTCCGTCTTCTACGCCGATCTCCAGTCGGCGCCGTTCGCCTACTCGCTCGCGACGGGCGGGATCAACGATCCGGTCGATAACGTGACCAAGAACATCAACGGTCTGGTCGTCTCCAAGTTCAAGAGCGTCAACCTGTCGAACAGCCTCGAGGTCGGGCCGGTGATGGTCACCGCGATCACCTCCTATGACAAGTCCGATGTCGATACGCTGGGCGATGCCGACTTCACCCGTGTCTCGGCGTTGCGCGTCTCGGGCATCAATCACCGCAAGACCTTCGCGCAGGAACTTCGGCTCGCCAACGCATCGGGCACCACATCGAACTTCCGCTGGCTGATCGGCGGCTATTACAATGACGACAGGCAGCGCAGCAACAGCCTGACCGAGGCGGCCTTTCCGGTCGTCGGCTTCCGCCCGCTCACGACGGGCGCCAAGCGCGAGACCGGCAAGACCTACGCCGGTTTCGGTCAGGCCACGCTCGTCCTCGGCAACCTCGAACTGCTCGGCGGCCTCCGCTACGATTACGAGAAGCGCGACAACATCAGCACCAGCCTGAACGGCCTCACCCGCGTGCTGACGAATTTCGATGCCAGCGTCACCTCGAAGGCATGGCAGCCCAAGGTTTCGGCCTCCTACCATTTCTCGCCGGACGTGATGGCCTATGTACTGGCGACCAAGGGGTTCCGCGCAGGCGGCTTCAACGCCATCACCGCCCCGCTGGCGCTCGCCTCCTACCAGCCCGAGCGGACGACCAACTACGAAGGCGGCCTCAAGACCGAGCTGTTCGCCCGCCGGGTCCGCCTGAACAGCGCGGTCTTCTATACCGATTACAGCGATGTCCTGCAGAACGACGCCATTCGCGGGACGGACGGCTCGCTGACGATCATCTCGCGCAACGGCGGCAAGGCGCGCAGCTACGGCTTCGAGCTTGACGGCGCGGTGAAGGTCGGTCGCGAACTCACCCTGTCCGGCGGCTACACCTACCTGAACGCGAAGAACGACCAGATCCCGGCGGGCGGCGTGCGGCGCCGGTTCAACTCCTTCTCGCCGCATGTCTTCAACGTGCAGGGGGACTATTTCCACAATGTGCGCGATGGCCTGTCGTTCGGCCTGCACGCCAGCGCCTCCTATCTCGGCAAGGCACCGATCGGCACCGAGATCGTCTATCGGGATGCCCATACGGTGGTGGACGCATCGGCCGACCTGACTTTTCAGAACGTCACGCTGTCTGTGTTCGGCAAGAACGTGTTCGACGAGAAATACTATACCAGCTTCATCCCGAACGCGTCCACGCCGCTGCGGATCGGCGCGATCGGCACGATCAACCGCCCGGCCGAATACGGCCTCCGCCTCACCGGCCGTTTCTAGGACGAGGCCCGGCGTCGGGATCGTTCACCGACGCCGGGTTGCCCGCGATCCCTTCCAGTCCGCCCGCCATCCGGAGATTTCCATGCACAAGCCAGGCAAGATGACGGTCGCCACGGCCGTCTTCATGGCGGGGATCGGCAACGGGCTGGTCTATACGCTCGGCTACCTGTTCCTGCTCCTGATCCAGTTCGTGACGAAGGGCGGCGGCGGCGCGAACCTGGGCAGCGCGGTGACGTCGCTGCTGGTGACGCTGATGTTCTCGACCCTGCTGTCCTGCATCATCACCGTCGTTCTGGCGCTGCCCATCGCGCTTGTGTGCCGGTGGCTCGGCTGGACCGGTACGCGCGCGTTCGTGATCGCCCCGGCGGTCGGCGCGGCCATCGCCTGCGCCATCGCCAGCCTGCTCGACGTGGCGCCGTCGACCTACGCCGCGATCGTTGCCGTCGCGTACATTTCCGCCGCCATCATCTGGCTCTCGCTCGGCCGGATTCGGCGCGGTCAAGGCGACCGCGCCGTCCTGTCGGCCGCCTGAGGCCGGTGCTGGGGGCAAGGGGCCGAATGCCGACGCACATGCACGGGAAGGCCATCTGATGCAGCGCAGTTCTCGATACGATACGCGCGCGCCCTTCGGGCTGGGGTTGCTGGGGCTCCTCGTTCTCGTGGCTCTCTATATCCTCCCCGCCCTCGCGCATGCGCCGACCGCCTGGCCCACATTCGCACCGCTGCAAACGGGGTGCGATGCCGATCGGCGAAGCGTCCGCCATGCCGGCGGCGTCGCGCTCGGCGCAGGCGCCTACCGGCCGTGCCTGATCGATACCGGCATGACCTCGGGCGAACCCGGCCTCGCCATCACCCGCGACGGGACGATCCTGCGGTCGGTCGCGACCAGTCCCGCCGGCATCGCCGTCTCGACCGATAACGGCGCGAGCTGGACCCGGCGATTGCTCCCCGCCGGCACCCGCACCGGCATTCCCGACGGCTATCTCGATCCGGTGACCGACCGCTTCTTCTACAGCGCCCTCGGCGCCTCTCCGGTCTTCGCCAGCGACGACAAGGGCGCCACCTGGCAGAAGGGCGTCTTCGACTCGGCCGACCGTTACGACTGGAACCGCGTCTTCTCCGGTCGCCCGGCCGCCCCGCGTGGCGGCGCCTATCCGACCAACGTCTATTATTGCAACATGACGACGCCCGGCGGCTTCCTCACCGGCGCCCGCTGCTTCCGCTCCGTCGATGGCGGCAGGACATTCAGGACCTCCGGCGCCGACCCCTACAGGCGCGGCGACTGCACGAACCTGACCCAACCGCAGGGTTCCGGCATGGGGCGCGGCATCGTCGATCCGGCGGACGGGACGATCTACATCCCGGTCCATTTCTGCGGCGCGATCGAACTCGTCACCTCGCATGACGAGGGCCGGACGTGGCACCGCCATATCGTCTCGCGGATGCGGGACAGCGCCGCCAAGGGCATCCTCAATGCGATCGCCTCGCCCGCATGGCGCCGGCAGCTGGTAAGCGGGCGATCGAACGCGGTGCCGGCCGAGATGGCCGCCAACCAGTTCAGCGACGCGCTTGCGATGGATGCGGCGGGCCGGCTCTATCTCCAGTGGATCGACGAAACCTATCTGCCCGTCCTCGCCTGGTCGGCCGACAAGGGGCGGACGTGGAGCCGGCCCGTCCGCGCCTCGCCGCCGGAAGTGGTGCAGGCGGTACTCCCGTCGCTGACGGTCACGCCGGAGGGTCGCGTGGGCCTCTCTTATTATGGCACCACGGACAGGCAGGGCTGGACGGGCTATCTCGCCGTCAGCGCCGATCCGACGGCGGCGGCGCCCGTCTTCGATACCGCCTCCGTCACCCGCCCCGGGCGGCCGCTGATGCCGGAGGCGTGCTGCTGGGCGAGCGGCCCGCAGGAATATACCGTGGCGCGCTGGTCGCCTGACGGCACGCTGTGGGGCGCGTTCGTCGCGACGGTTCCGAAGGGCGACGCCCGCGGGGTTCTCGGTCGGCTGGTGCGGCGATGACGGCGGCGACCGTCCGGCCGCGCCGCGCCCTTGTTCGGGCGACGGCGGTGCTGGTGATCGGTGCGGCGGTCGTCACGGCGCTGGGCTTCGTCTCGCCACCTCCTGCCGCCAACCGCGCCGCGCCCGCGCCGCAGGGCCAGCCCTATTGCGCGCCGGTCGTCGCGCACGCATCCGGGGTGCCGGCCCGCCGCACGACCGGTCGAGGCTGCCGCTACGACACCGGCTTCGTCGATCAGTCACCCTCGATCCAGATCAGCCGGCGGGGCGTGATGTTCATCGCGCGCAGCGCCGGCGGCGTGCTGCGCTCCACCGATGGCGGCCGCCACTGGCAATCGCTGCCGGTGCCGGCGCTCGCCAACGGCGACGATCCGGCCAAGGGCGCGCACGGGTATGTCCACCTCGATCCCGTGACCGACCGGCTCTATTATCTGACCAGCATGGCGGCGAAATCCTGCGGCACGTTTCGCGGTGGCGCCGTCGTGTCATGGACCGACAATCTCGGCGCGACGTGGCACGGCCGCCCGGTAGGCTGCGGCACGTTCGACTGGGGGCGGCTCATCACCGGCCATCACCCGGCCGGACTGAACCAGCGCGCGGTCTACTTCTTCGGCGTGGCACCCCGCCTCGTCGGCGGATTGCGCCCGGTCTATCGCTCGCTCGACGGCGGCGCGACATGGACGAAGATGCCCCGTCCCGCCTCGGTGACGACCGAGGCCGGCGCGGGCGCTGCCGCACCGGACGGGACGATCTATTTCGATTATCCCGAATATATCGGCTTCTACCCCGATCGCCTGCTGGACCGTACCTATCCGTTCAAGCCCGCGAACGTCTGTCGCCAGATGATTGCCGTCAGCGAGGATCATGGCGAGACGTGGCGGCAGGAGGCGATCCCGAACTCGCGTGCCTGCAGGTCGCTCAACGGCCAGCAGCGCGTCGCGGTCGATCGCGCGGGCACCGTCTATGCGCTGTGGACCGACGACCGCGACAGCCAGCTCTATCTCGTCGTGTCCCGCGACAAGGCGCGCAGCTGGTCGCGACCGATCCGGATCATACCGCCGGGCGCCACCTTCAACAACGGCCAGGCCAACATCATCGCGGGGCGCGCGGGGCATGTCGTGTTCACCTCGCTGAATACGCAGGCGCCGGAGAACCCGCGCAGGTGGATCACCAACGGCCACGGCGACTGGCATGCCTATATGACCGAATCCCGCGATGCGGCGAGTGCCGTGCCGCATTTCCGTTCGGTCGATCTCGATCCGCCGGGGGACCCTGCTCTCACGGCGGGAGAATCCCCGTCCGAGGCAGAAGCATATCTCGGTCTATCGGGGGCGGATGAGGTCTGGGCCGTCTTCTCCCGCCATGGCGGAAAGCTCGGCCAGGGCTCGCGCATCTTCGCGGCCCGCATCGAGCATTGACGCTGCCGATGCCCGATCTTCCGGGCGAGGCGGCGGGGTTCGTCCGAAGCCATGCCCCTCGGCCGCCGTCTGGATCATCGCGGTTTCTCCATTCGATCCCTGATGCCGTCGAGGGGGCATGGGCGGACCTGACCACGTGCTCGGATGCCGCTACCGCCGGATCGTCGGCAGCGATCCATGGTCGCTCGACGGCAGGTTCTGCTCAAGAGCCCGAACGGTGGCGACGCCATGAAGTCCGCGATCTGGCGACACGACGGCTGGCCGCCTTACCAGTATCCGCCACCAGAGTCTGGAAAACGCCGACTCGAAATCGGTCGGTTGGCGGTCCTGTCACCCGGATCTTGTCAGTCGGGAGCGCCGGCTCGCAACTTGGACAGTCGCCTTGGAAGATCGGCGGCGATCCTGCGCTGCTGATGT
This sequence comes from Alterirhizorhabdus solaris, assembly GCF_007785815.1. Taxonomy (GTDB): domain Bacteria; phylum Pseudomonadota; class Alphaproteobacteria; order Sphingomonadales; family Sphingomonadaceae; genus Alterirhizorhabdus; species Alterirhizorhabdus solaris. The sequence continues at coordinate 41,309 of NZ_VNIM01000028.1, forward strand.
GGCTGCGCCTTCTTCCAGCTTCGGCACTCGGGCTTGGTTCGCCCGCAGGCCCGGCACCAGCCGGTTCGCCCATCGAACGAACATAGTTGGACACACGGGGATTTCACCGGATCTCGACCGTCAGGTGGGCAAGTTCGTGCACCGGCCGCAGGCGTTCGCGCACCATTCGCTGATCGATGCCCGGCCCGGCCGTCACGCTCACGATACCGGCATGAGCTTCCGGTCCGACACGCCAGACGTGGAGATCGCTGATATGGGCGCCGTCCATGCCGGCCAGCAGTTCGCGCACCTCGTCGGCCACGTGGTCGTCGGTCGCGTCGAGCAGTACCGATGCGGTGTCGCGCATCAGCGTCCACGACCATCGCGCGATGACGATGGCGCCGACAATGCCCATCACCGGATCGAGCCATATCCAGCCGAGGGTGCGACCGGCGATGAGGGCGGCGATGGCCAGCACGGATGTCAGGGCATCCGCCAGCACGTGGACATAGGCCGACCGGAGATTGTTGTCCTGGCTCTTCACGCCGGATCCATGATCGTGCCCATGATGGCCGCCATGCTCATGGCCGTGACCATGGCCGTGCGCGTGACCATGACCGTGCCAGTGGCTTCCGGAAAGCAGGAAGGCGCTGACGATGTTCACGCCGAGACCGACGACCGCGATCCAGGTCGCTTCGACGAAGGCGACGCGAATCGGCTGGTAGAGCCGCAGGACCGACTCGATCCCGATGCCGAGAGCGACGAGGCCGAGCACGAGCGCGGACGCGAAGCCGGCGAGATCCCCGACCTTGCCGGTGCCGAAGCTGAAGCGCCGATCGGTCGCGTGGCGCTTCGCATAGGCATAAGCAGCGGCCGTCACGCTGAGGGCGCCGGCATGGGTGGCCATGTGGAACCCGTCGGCGAGCAACGCCATCGAACCCGTCAGATAGCCGGCGACGATCTCTCCCACCATCATGACGGCGGTCAGGGATACGACCCACAGGGTGCGTCGGGCGTTCTCGTCATGCGCGGTGCCGAGAAACACATGGTTGTGCGCGAGTGCGTCGCCCTCGATGGAGGTGGCCACGATGATGCCTATTTCACGTAGCGACGGATGACCGTCATCAGCTCTTCGGCCCCGGTCGAACGCTCGGCATCCGACAGACCGGGCCTGGCGACATGCTCGTGGAGATGATCGACGACGATCTCGTCGAGCAGGCCGTTCACCGCCCCGCGCACCGCCGCGACGAGGTGAAGGATGTCGGCACAGCCGGCATCTCGTTCGAGCCCGCGCTCGACGGCCGCGACCTGCCCGGCAATGCGCTTGACCCGCGCAAGGAGGTCATTCTTGTTTGCGGTCAGATGTCCCATGGGGTAGCCCCCTACCCTATCCTACCCGCTCCGGCCAGAGGCCAAGCGATCCTGCTCGACGGGCCGCACAGCGATCCACGCCAACGGCGGGGCTCCGCCGCCTGCTCGCCCGCCGCGGCGTTGCAGGGCTACGGTCGAATGCGGTGATAACAGGCATGGGGCCACGCCGCCCCGACGCGCCCCATATTGCGGGCGTGATTTTCCTTCAGGCCGGGGCGACGCCATCGCGAGCGTGTCGCCGGATCACGCCGATATCTTGGCCGGCGCCGGGGAAACACGCCCGTTGACCATGGTCGCGATCGCGAGGTCCCCCGTGACGTTGAGCATCGTGCGACACATGTCGAGGAAGCGATCGACCCCGAGCACGATCCCGATCACCGCCGGCGGCACGCCGACCATGCCGAGGATCAACGCGATCACCGGCAGCGATCCGGCGGGCACGCCGGCGGTGCCGATCCCGCCAAGGATGCACACCAGCATCACCGTGCCCTGCTGGCTGAGCGAGAGCTCCACCCCGAAGAACTGCGCGAGGAAGATCACCGTGACGCCCTCGAAGATCGCGGTGCCGTTCTGGTTGGCGGTGGCGCCGATCGTCAGCACGAAGCGCGCGATCTTGCGGGGCAGCTTCAGCTCGGTTTCGGCGATACGCAGCGACGTGGGCAGCGTCGCGTTCGAGCTGGCGGTGGAGAAGGCCATCACCATCGCCTCGCGCGCGCCGCCGAAAAAGGTCCGCGGATTCATGCCGGCTGCGAGCCAGACCCCGGCGCCGTAGACGATCACCAGCTGGAACAGGATAGCGGCCAGCACCGTCGCGACGTACCAGCTCAGCCGGATGAGGATGTCGAAACCGAACAGCGCGGCGAGATTGAACATGAAGCAGGCGACGGCGATCGGGGCGAGCCGGATGACGAGGCCGATCAGCGCCATCGCGACCTCCAGCAGGCCTTCGACTGCGTCCTGGAAGACCTGCGTCTTGTCGGTGCGGACCAGCACCAGCCCGATGCCGATCGCCAGCGCGAACACCATCAGCGCGAGAATGTCGTCGTCCGCCGCTGCCTTGATCGCGTTCGACGGGATGATGCCGAGCACCGCC
>NZ_VNIM01000029.1 GCF_007785815.1 Alterirhizorhabdus solaris
AACCCGGCGCTTGCTCGCGCCATCATAGATGGCCGCCGGGGCGAGAAAGCGCGGGGTTTGTGCGCCGTCCTTGGAGTGGCGGGCCGCCTTCCTCACAGAGGCAGCGTCGAAATCGGCGCGAAGCGCGATCGGCATGGCAAACTCCAATCCGTTTGCCATGTTGAATCAGGGCGCGCTGACGCTGGCAAGCCCCGCCGAGTCACGATCTCTGAGCCTTGGTATTAGCCGAGCAAGGTGGGCACCCTTTGGATGCCCACCCGAAGCGGCACCTACGCTACGCTCCGGCTTGCTTTATAAGCATCCTGACTGACTGGTGTATATCCCGCCCTGCAGGCATAACCTTCCAATGCATCCCTGAGCGGGGCTGCTTGTGGGGGTCTCACATCGACCCACGCTGTTGGCGCAAGGAGGGCGCGATCGGTGATCGTTCTCCTTCTCGACATCCTCGACGAAATCGTCTCTGGGATGCCGCGAGGCTCCTGCGGCTATATGCCGAAGGCCCTCCTTTCATCGCAGGGTGTTCAAACGTTGTTTCGGATTCAGCGGGTCTAGCGTGTCGTTTAAGCGCCCTGATTCTAGCACCATTTTTTCTGGATGGAAATCTACCGACCAGAAAAAGTCTACTCCTGTCCGCAGTGGGTCCGCATCAGCTCTCGGGACTTCCTTTGTGATGTAATCGATCCAGACTGTCGCCTCGGCGATTGGTTTTACGTGAATTTGCCCGCGCCCGCGAGATAGAGAGTTCCACTTCTCCGAGAGCTTTGCGAAGAAGGTGTCCTCCAGCCGGCACCCCATCCACCGCAGGCTTAAATCCGCTGCTATATGAACATGCGCATTACTCGCCAAATGCTCAGGAAGGCCGAATGCCTGAAAGCGAAAATCGGAGGGGATGTTATCTATCCTCTTTCTACCAAATTTAAGACGATCCACCTCACGACAAAACAATCCAAAGCGTGATCTAAGAACATTGATACTGAGGTCATGTTCGTTCGGATTTAACGTTATGGCATGAGTTGGACCACTGGCCTTGATCCAATCCTTCAGATGAGATCGTCTCTGACGAGATGAAAAGAGGGGTGACACCCCATTCTCCTATCTATTAGCGCGAGGTGTGCCCTTCGCGTCGCATCTTGGCCCTTGGATCTGGTGTCAGCCGCCCGGCGCTGGTGGGGGCGCAGGCAGTTTCAATCCGTCGAAGGTGCAGCCGCGGATCGCCGGATAAGTCTCTTCGATAGGAATGGTGCCGACATACCGGCGGTCCAATTCTGGTTTGGCATGTCCGATGACCTCGTTGATCGTATTGGGGTGAAGGCTAAACCGACTGCTGCCCAACATTGATTTAAACGCTCCGCGCAGCGAGTGAAACGTGACCTCCCGTCGTGCGCCCGGCACAAGCTGATCGCCCAAAACCGCTGGAATTACGGTACGATTAAACGCGCGAATGATCCTAGCGTTCGACCAGGCCGCGTCATCCTTGGCGAAGGAGGCGGACGTCTTCGGGCTTGCCCAGTCCGGGAATACGCGATCCTCGCCCTTGCGATGCAATGCAGCGATATACTCCACAAAGCCCTGAGCAAGCAGGGCGTCCAGAATCGGTACGCAACGTGAGTAGCCGCCCTTGGTGCGCCGGTAATCGTTATCGCGGATGACAATATGCGGGTGAGGGTCATCGAGCCGTACCTCTACTACTCGCAGTCCACCAAGCTCACTAGCGCGACATCCCGTAAACAACGCCAGCATCGGCGCCCAGTACTCTGCGCCGCCTAAGCGGTGGGCGCCAGGCGCGTGCGTCCAGTCGGCCGATTTGCACCCAGTGAACCACGGGTGCGCAAACACCCGGTTGAGCTCGCCTACCGTTAGTGGACGTTTTGCAGGCATCACTGCCTTGTCCGATTTCGAGACGAATGCGTCGACCTTGAAGCCGGTTGCCGGATTAGGTCCGGCAAACATTTCAGTCTCGATCGCATAATTGACGGCGGCTCTTAGCAAGCCGAGTCGCTTCTTTACGCTAGGCGCGGCCATTGGCCTGCTGACGCTGCCATCGGACTTGCCGCCCACTGTCTGACCCGCCAGATGTTCGACATATCGCTTAAAGTCGCTACGGCTGAGCGCGTCGAGCGGCCGATCGCCCACAACGGCGGTAAAGGTTCGAAGGGCGAGGTTCACTTCGGACGTCGTTTTGGGCGGGAAGCTCTTTGCCCCAGCATAGGCAGTAACAACCTCGCTAATTGTTGGGATCGAAGTCGCCGGCTCGGCGACCGACCCCGGAAGGCGAAGTTTGGCTCTACCTGCCAGAAGCTCGTCAACGTCATGATCGCCAGCCAAATAACCTCGCCGGATCGCCGCTACGATGGCGCCAAACGCCTCGCTGCCAGCTGGGGCATCAAAACCGCATCTCTCGATGATTTCACGAGCTTCTCCGGTCGGCGACGGCAAATCGATGCGGCTCGGGTCTTCGAAGCCGGGCGTCTGGATCGCCCCCCGCCGTTCAGAGGCAAATAATTCAAGGAGATGAACCCGATCTTCGAGCAGAGCGGCCGCATCAGCGTCAGCATCAGCGCGAAGGTAGTCACGCCGCCATGACGCGCTTACGGACCGACGCCGCTGGTTCTCGATAGCGGCCAGATCATCATTCGTGACCAGCCTGACTAACCGTACTGAAGACAAGCTGAAAGCCTCTGGCAGGCCGCCACACGCGACCGTCTGCCCGATCAGCGCCTCATATTCGCGTTCGGCCTCTGGCACCATACGACAGGCTTCCACCCTGTCTTTGGTGCGCAATGAAACGCGAAACTGCCGCCGGCCGCCAAGGGCTGCACGATGCTCCTCCGGTATCCAGCGCTCATACCTAAAAACATCCCCGCGCTTAGTCAGGTAGCGTACGTTTGCAGCCATCCCGCCTTGTCTTTCTCTCACACATTCCTCTCACACCAGAACCAGATAGACACCTGACTTGCAAGCATATATGCAATCTCAACGATCTAGATCCTGCCGGTTACTCATCCCGTAGGGGTCACCACCTGCATTGGATTAGGGTTCCTTTTCCGGTGTTTGTGTTGAGTGATTGGCTAACTCGCCAGCACGGTTAGCCAAATCAGCGTTGGACAGACGCCCGATCGCTGCACTTGCGAGCCGCCTCTGGTCGGCGCCTGCCGTGTACGTCGTCACCTCCGCGTCAGCTTTCCAGCCTCCGACGGATTTGATCGACTGCTGGCTCTCGCCGCTTTCCGCCAGCCGCCGCGCCATCGCCTTTCGGAGACCGTGCGAGGTGCATTGCGGCAACCCAGCTTCGTCGCACCACTCGCGCATCTTATTGCCGAACCCGGCGCGGCTGAATGGTTTGCCGTATTCGGTCACGAGGAAGGTCTTGAAGCCGACCCGGTTCATTGCGCTGATCGCGTCCAGCAGCTGAGGCGCCGCCGGCAGCCAGAGGTCGGTCCCGGTCTTCCCCTGCCGATAATTGATCTGACCGTGTTTGAGCTGTTCCGGCCCGAGCAATCTCGCGTCACCGCGCCGCTGGCCAGTCCACAGCATGATTTCCAGCGCGAGCCGTGCTCGTGTCCCTAGCGGGTGGTGAGCCTGGTACTTGCCGATGTCCTCTTCCGACCACGAATAAAACCCCGATGTTTTAGGCGCCTGGACGCGCTCGGCGTCGTCCACCGGGTTCTCCGCAATCCAGTCGAGGCGTTTGGCATACGAGAAGAGCCGGCGGAGCTGCTTTCGCAGGCTCTGAGCGGCGAACGGCCCACCCACGACCCGCCCTCGATCGTTGGTCGCCTTCTTCGCCCGCTCAGCTAACACCGCCTCGATATGCTGCCAGCCAAAGTTGGCCACGAGGTCGTCGGCGAAAGGCTCGCGAAAGCTCTCGATCAAGAGGCGTCGGCGGCGTTGATCGTCCAGGCCGCCCCGGTTGAAGTTAGTCGAACCGTAGTAGCGCGCCACGAGGTCGCCTACCGATCGAGGAATGCACCGTCCTTCCCCAGCGCGGATCGGGGCGCCCGCTTCACAAGCCGCCAGTTCTTCTTTGAACCCCGCCGTGTCGGGCGGATTGCGGAAATAGTAGGTGGCGAAGCCAGTCTTTCGCCACCGCCACCGCAGCTTGCCATGCCGGTCCGTGAAGCTGGAGACGTTTGGATAGCGCCGCTTCCGGGTCACGACCGCAGCAGCCTATCGAGCGGGTTGACGGAAGTCGCCGCCGGAGTGTCGCTGAAAACGAGACGGATCGCACCGTCCGGTCCGATGACGCACTCGCTCGGCCTGAGGCCAGCCTTCACCGCTGCGCGAAGAGCGCGGGTGGCGTCGGCCTGCCTGAAGCGGGCAGCGACCGTCATGCCTCGAAGCTCAACCCGAACAAGCGATCGACCTTATCCGGCTGCTGCGCTCCGCTGATTGCATACGCGACCGCGCGGAGCAGATCTCCGTTCAATTCCGCCGACAGGTTTTTGCCCGTGCGGAACCGCAGCATCTCTTGCTCATAGGCCAAGACGCGCGGATCGTCGGGGGATGTGGGCCGGTTTTTAATCAGGTCGACCATAGCGGGATGAGCGAAGCGGAGGATGATGCCGCCGGCTTCCAGATTACAAGCTGCGGCGCCACGGAACAGGTTGAGCTGAAGCGGCGCCTCGACCGCAAACTTGAAGCCGCGCTTGCGAAGAGCAGCGTCAAACGATCCATCCGCGATCGAGCTGAGCAGCGTCGTGAGGCTGTCCTCTAGTAATGAGCGATCGCCATCGTGCTCTTTACCCCTCCCGCTGCTGCTCTCGCGGGCATTGTTCACGAGGGAGCTGAAGGTCGCTTCGGCGTCAGCGGCCCGCTCGGGATGATCTGTCGCGGCACAAGCGATGAGGAAACGGGAGGCATCGAGGAAAGTCATCTTTGCAGCGCCGCGTCCCCTCCCGGCTTTGGAAACCCGACCCGCTTCCCGAAGCCGCCGAGCGAACAAATTCAACGTCGCCTCGGTATCGACGCGATGTTCGGCGCATATCGCCACGAGGTCGCTCAGCAATGCCATATCGGTGCGATACGCCGTTAAAGATGACAGCGCAACGTTTATCAGCGTAGCGCACCGATAATCATTCTGGTCGAGCTCGCCGCTTCCGCCGCCCTGTCTTACCCGGACGGCAGGCAGTAGAGCCGATCAGCCAAAGCTCGATCGATGCAGAGCCGCAACAGCTCAAGCCGCTGCTGATTGACTGCCGACCAGCGGGCTTCCCTCTTCCGCTTCGCGGTGCCGTTGACCAGCCTCCGCATCAAAGGGAAGAGCTGATCGGAGGCGACTTGATCCACGAAGGACGCGAGCTCGTCCATCGGTCGCGGCAGGATCACCCCGGCGTCATCGGTCGCGAGTGATGGGGGGAAGAACAGTGGTCGACCTACGGCATTGAGGGTCTGTGTCATGCTCGTGCCACCCCTTGCGCCAGACGGCGCACGTCCACCGCCAACGACTCGGCCACCAGCGTGGGCGTCCCAAGGTCGGCAAGGATCACGCGCAGTTTGGTAGCGAAGGCGGACAGGTCCGGCGCAGGCGCCGCCGTGAGCTGCATGGCTGCGCGATCGACTGCATCCCCTACGGCAATCTCGCGCTCGATTGAGGATGAGCATGGAAGCGCATCGCGCGCCGCTGTTGCTTTGGCATACCGTGCCAACGCGAGATTGAAGGTGACGCGATCGGTATTGGCCGGCGTCGGCGCCGGCAGTAGGGCATGTGTAGCCATGATCGTCTCTCCGGGACGGTGGTGGTTAGAGCCAGCGCGAGGTGTAGGAGCCTTGCGTTGGCTCGATATTTCTGGCACACGTTAACTATGACGTCAACCATAAATGGCACACAGAAACGGAAACCAGGGCGGCCTGCGACCGGGGAAAGCCCCCGCGTTCCCGTGCGTCTCACACCTGAGGTTCTTGGGATGCTGGATCTCTACTGCGGCCAAGCCGGCATAAGTCGATCAGATGTTGTCCGTGAAGCAATGATGCTCTGGATACGCAGTTATCGCGATATACTGATCACGTGCGGCGCGGACGAGGCAAGAGTCGACCGACTTAGCGAACATTACAGCCATACTTAGGTTACGCATCCAGTCCGATCAGCTCGCAAGGCCTTGTGCTTCGTCTTTAAGGGTATGGCATGTCCGATATCACCGGTGGTTTGATCGCAGACCTCAATCGACAGAAAAAGCATGCGGAGAATTTGGCAGCACGAGAAAAGGCGGAGCGTGACGGGTTGGACAAGCTGCCAACGATAGCGTCCCTCTGCCTAGCACGGCCTCTTTACGACGCAGTCGAAACGGACAGTCGAGTATATCTAAGGATGCTGCGCGGCGAGCCGGTCCAGTTCGATGCATTTTGTACTGGCTGCGGCACTACGTCCATATTCAAGGACCAGCTTTCTAGAGGTGGTGGCGCTGGATCGTCACAGGCCAACGACTGGATGCTCCAGCCTGGGCAGTTCAACATCATTGTCTTCTGCCAGCGAGCCGGCCACAAGTACACGTTCTGCTTTGACTATCGTGACTCAAAGCTTTTGAAGTTTGGGCAGATGCCCTCGCTTGAGGATGTGGCAGGGCAGGACATTAGAAAGTATGCTCCGCTGTTGCGCGACGGCTATTTCGGCGAGCTAAAGCGAGCAACTGGCCTCGCTAGCCACGGTATCGGCATCGGCTCATTCGTATATCTACGCCGAATCTTTGAGAAGCTTATTAGCGATCATCATACTACCCTTGAAAAAAGCGGGAAAGCTGTAGAGGGCTTTGCGACGTTGCGAATGGAAGACAAAATTGGAGCTTTGAAAGATGTGTTGCCGCCGGCACTGGTAAAGAACAAGGCTGCATACTCGATCCTTAGCAGTGGCATCCACGCCCTCGATGAAGACACCTGTCGCAGTTATTTCCCTGTTGTACGTGCCGCTATTATCGAAATCCTTGAACAGGATTTGCGTGCACGTGAGGAGGCAAAAGCCGCCGCCGCGTTGGAAGTCGAAATCGCGAGACTTGCTGGCGCGGTTAAATCCGCTGCCGGTCCCGTCAAGTGAAGCGAACGGAAGCGGAGCCTGCGATCCGGGCTCTAGTCGGCCAATGGGCAAAGGCGGCTTGCGTGCACGTCGGTTCAGCGGAACAGCCGTCGTTCACCGCCTTCAAGCGCTGGGCCGAAGCTGAGGGCTATGGCAGCTATTTCGTGTTCCGCTCCACCATGGGTGCTTTGGACGACGCGGAACGATGGTTCGACCAAGAGCTGCGGCAGGCCTGGCGCAACTAGGATTTGCTCCGTGCCTCCGCGATCACCGGTCCGGTGTAATACACTGCTACCACCGACCATATCCTGCCCTCGCCCCTCTCGACCTTAAGACGATTGGTCGAGGCCGCCAGGATCATCCTTGCACTGTGCAAGCCTCACACCATTGGCGGGTTAGTAACCTGCTACCATCGGCCATATCCTGCCCTCGCCCCAAGCCCTCGCTTTGGACGGCTCGGGATCGGGCGTGAGGGAAGGAACGGCTTGCACAGTGCAAGACCTGCCGCCCGGATGTTAAAGACTGCTACCACTCAACATATCCTGCCCTCGCCCCCATGAACCGCATATCCCTGCCCTCGCCCCCATGAACCGCATATCCCTGCGCTACGAAGCCTCCGCCGTGAACAGGAACGGCGACTTGAGCTAATGGCTGCAGCTATTCGCGCGCTCGGTTGACTAGCCGCCGATTACGATCCGCTCGGGCTCTGAAGAGTGGCCAGCATGTCGCGATGCCAATTCGAGCAGCAGCAGCAGCCGTTCATAAAGGTCAGTGAAGGTCGACAAGGCATCGTTGCCATCTGGAAGCACCAATTGGACAGTTTGAACGTGCACGTTGTCAGCATTGTGCAAACCGAGTTCCAAGCGCGCGCCCTCCGCCGAACCGATCAGCGGCTCGCGATGCAAGAATTTGTTTCGGTACTCGCCCAATGAGACGAGCCAAGCGTCAGGCTGGGCCGGATCGGCAGCACGTAGCATTTCCCCCAGAACGGGATGCCCGATTACGTCGGAGCGCGCCTGAAGCCCCTTCATGTGGACGAGCTTGGCTAAGGAGTCGATCTTGGCGAGGCCAAGCCGTTCACTGAAGGCCGTGGCAAGATAATCGCGAGCACTAGACATCTCAGACGCGAGCGAATGGAACGCCAAATGCAGGTCAAAGGCCTGAAGGTTGCTATAGCGATGCCCGACCTTCGTGCCTTCCTGGATGGCTTGGTGCAACTGCCCATGATATTGGTCGGAGGCATCACGGAGCCGAATGCCAGCAGCTTGAGCGCTGAAACCGATGTGACGGGCAAGTCGGGCGAAACCATTGTCACCAGCTTTTCCGGCTGCGGTCGCGATCGAGCCCCACATCAACGGTGCAGGCAACACCACACCGGCACCGCCAAGGGGCGTCCACATCCTGGCGGGCAAAGGATCATCCGGCAGGACGATGCTGTCTCCGCCAATGACACGCTGCCCTAAGCGAGCGACGAGGATGCGGAGTTGATCAAGCGGTACTGGCTGCAATAAGCCGATGCCACCGTCAGCCAACAGGGGACCGAGCGACCAGCCTCCCTGTCGCATTGTGGCGCGCAGCCCCCCCGTAATGTGGAGCTGGGAGACCTGCGGAACAGTGCCCCTCCGTGCACCTTCACTCTCCACCGCTAAGCGTGCGGTTCGATGGCTTGTTCGACGAAATCCACGCCGAGGCCGTGCCATTCGCTTACACGTTTCGTCCGGCGAGCGGCAGCCTTATCATATATGAAGACGAGCAGGCGCTGCTTCGGCCGGTGATCATCGACCAGCACAGCCGCTTCCGACGGGCTCAGACGCAGGTGCGTCAGAAGCCCTTGGCTAAGCGTGCTGATCGACTCATGTTTCATACGTTATGGCCTCGTAGCAGCGAGGCCCCCAAGCCACGGAGAACACTCCGGATCGGGATCATATAGCTTATCGAGCCGTCGGTCGCACCAGCGAATATCAAACCGACAGCATGCGCGCCGTCGCCGGTCACCACCAACGATCCGCTATCGCCCCCCATCGAAAAGGGGCCGCCGTCGGTCGCTCTGATTGCCCAAGAGTTCTGGAAGTACACGGTCGATTTGAACCGGTCTGCTGTGTAAGGGATACCCAGCGGCGTAGAAAATCGACCGATTATCTCGCCATAAGTAAGCCCCGTCGTCCGACCGACCTTCTTAACCGCCATGCCGCCGATTGGGTCTGCTACATCTTCTGGCGTATCGTACAATCCCGACCCCTGCATCGATGTGACAAGATCGGGATTTGTGAGGTCGAACAACGCTACATCTAATTCTTGTAGCTGCACCTGGCGCGGATCGCCACTCGCCAACGCCACGAAGGAATGATGCCGACCGATTGCAGTAGGCGCCCGATGATCTGGATCGGCATCGAAAGGCGCCGGACTTAAAATGTGCATGCCAACCCGGGTGTGGTTACAAGCACCGGTCACGTGATTATTGGTCAGGCCGCAAAGCGTGCCATCCCCAAGTGTTACTAGAGCACCCAAGGTGCCCGCACCCCAAACGGATGCCGCCGATAGCGAGCTTCCGCAGGCAATCCGATCATTATGGACAAAGAGCCGCTCGGCAGCGTCCACAGCCGCCTGCGGCAGCACCGGCGGATTCGGTTCGATACCAGCGTGTCCGATGTACTCGACCGGCACACCCTCCAGATACTCAGGGAGTATTTTCTTGGTCGAAGCTGAAATCTGATTCTTCGTTAGAACGACAGCTCTACCTCGCTCATCGTCAACGGCAACGGCAACAACCTTGACGCGCTCAAGAGCCTTCTCTGCCTTCGCTACGTCTTGCTGATCCTCTATCGCCGCGGGCACAGGAAAGACGCGAGTGTCAGTGCCCGCCGGGAGTGGAGGAACTGACAGATCGTCTGCCAACGCGCCGTGTTCTCTAGCCCACGCCAACACGCGCTCTGCCAGCCCTGTTAAATCTTTCCCGTCAGCTGGCATCCACTCACCCCGTTTGTATCTAGCGGGTAGGTAGCCGCATCATGCGTCCAGCTTCAAGCTTGCGAACGCCGGAGGCCACTGTTTGTCATTTCTGTGTTCGTCGCTGGATAGCGCCGTGCTCCGGCGTCAGCGCCGCCGGCCACGAGGCTTGGCAGGCTGACCCGCAGTGCTTGGCAGCCCGAACGTGCGGAGCGCCCATGGCTCTACCGGGCCGGGCTTGTGCGAAGCTATGAACGCGTTACCGAGCCGCGCCCAGGCGTCACGTGCAACAGCGAGGTCGGGCTGATGGTTGCCCGCGATCTCGATCCCGATGCGCGGGAGCGCGCGCAGGAAGTCGAACCCGCTCTTGAACGTCATGCGCCAAGCCTTCAGTTCTGCCGCCGTGTCCGTCTGCGATCGAGCGTAACGTCGTTGTCCCGTCATCATCTCTTCCCTTTGTAGCGCGCCGCGATCGGCGCCGGTGATGGTGGTTCCAGCTCCAAATTGAGGGCCTTAACGGCCGCGATGAAGCCGCTCCGGGCATCCTTTTCTAAGCCGCAAGCCGGGTTGAGCTTGGGGGCGCCGTACCGATCTGTGACGATCTCCCCGCGCTCGGCAATCACGTCCTGCGCCGCGCGCATCCGATCGACGCACTCCGATGCGCAGGTGACAAGCGCCACCCCAGCCGAGTCCTCGACCTGATATTCGTCTGTGACCTGCCGCCAGAACTTGGCGCCGGCCGGCTTCAGATGCGCTGGGGGACGCCTCCGCTTGGGTGGTTTCAACTGCATTTGAGAAAATTCCTCTCGCTGCGCACGCATGGGGCTGTCGGTCCTAGGCAAGCGCCCTCTCCAAAGTTTCGATGGGGGGGCGGGCTATCGCCGGTTCCACGGGTGGTTCGGGTCAGTCGGACGCCCACTCGCATCGACGCCGCCTTTCGGTCGGGCGCTCTGCCCCTTGTCGGCCAGTGTCTTGCGGTCTGAGCAGTCTTGGCAGAGTAGCTGGTAATTGCTGCGATCACCGGTCCCGCCTTGCGCCAAGGGCACCTTGTGATCGGCGATCTTCCCCACTGCCACATGGCCCTGCCGGGTGCATTCCTCGCAAAGGATGACGGTCCGCATCAGGTGGGCGCGCATCTTGTCGTGAGCGGTGCCGTAGCCCCGCGCGTGCCTGCTGGTGGTAGGCCATGCCATCGCGTGCGCTCTCAGCTCGGGTTGATCGTTGCGTGGGGAAACGGCCTACCGTGCTCGGCCGCGTGATCCTGGAAGGCGGCAATCCGTCGTTGCAGCCGGCGGGCTAGTTCATCGCAGAACCGACGCCGCGACGATGGGCTGGCGCAAGATTCGGAGCCTGACACCACACCCGCGACGACACCGACCAGCACGTCCACGATCTCAGCGGACATGAGGAATGCGACCCGCTCGCCGGCTTGCTCCGTCATGGATGCATCGACGATCGCCCGCATGACACCGGCTTCCAGCTTGCCAGTATAGGCTCGATCAAGACGGCTCATTGACCGGCCTCCATGTCATCCCAGCCGGGCACGGGGTCATCAGCGCTTTCACCGGGAGCCAGGATTGTTCTCCTACCGGGCAGCCGCTGCACGACGTTTCCCAACCCTTCTTCAAGGGAGGGTGCGGCAGCCTCCGAAGGGGCCGCACCCTCTACCCCTTTAGGGGTAGGTGTGTGTGGACCGCTATTTCCCGCGCTATCACCCGCACATTCCCCGCTGTCTCCCGCAGGCATTTCCCGCACATTTCCCGCAGGCATTTCCCGCACATTTTCGATCTCCCGCAGACCATACACCGACTTGCGATCGTCGCCCTGCCAGAGCGCCGCGCGCTCGATCCGACCAAGCCTGAACAGCCGATCCATCGCGCCTTCGAACCCCTTCTTCTGGATGCCCTTGGCCTCTGCCATCGATGCGAACACTGTCGGGGCGTAGGACTTGCAGACCTTCTCCGACACGGCACGACGCTGGCGGTTGCGTTCCCGCAAGCAGCGAAGGAACGTCTCGTTCTCAGCATTGCCGACGATGATTGCGCCGATCTCGGCCGCGACATTCGGTGCCATGTCTTCCTCGCGGACAAAGGCCCAGCGGTGCCACCGGAACGCTAGAGCATCGCCGTTGCGGGAGTAGTTCGCCTTGCCCTTGGACAGCAGCCGCGCGTCGGGATCGAGCACGCTGCCATCAGCATCTCGCGGTCGTTCCAAGAAGAGCCTCGATCGCACCTGGTTCTCCCATGCCGTCGAACCGGAGAAGCTATCGCCTGCCTTGTTCGGATGGCCGATCAGTAAGATCGCCGCGCCCGTCTCCGCCGCCAGCCCGTTCAGCAGCGAGAGGAAGGCCGCGACCTGATTGCGGATGTTCTCGTTGCCGCTGAACAGGTGCGCCACGTTGTCGAGCACGATGAAGCTCGCGCGGGTGGCAAGGGCGGTGGCGCGTAGCCGGTCCCATGCCGGGGTGGTGCCCATCCTGCCGAGCGGATCGAAGGTCGACAGCTCGTTGCCGATCCCGCCCGTCAGCGACGCGAGGTGCAGCTTCCCAGAAAGCTGCGGCAGGTTCGCGTCCAAGGCTTCGCAAATCGGCTTCTGGCGGCGGTGCAACTCGTCTGCGTCGTCCTCGCAGGTGAGATAGAGTGCGGTGCCCTGCCGCGTCTCCAGGCCCATGAATGGGTGCCCGAGCGCGATGCAGGCGGCGAGCTGCTGCCCGAGCAGCGATTTGCCCGTGGCACCTGCGCCGGTGAGATACGTCACCTGCCCGACCAGGATCATCTCGTGGAGCGCCCACACGCGTGCTGGCGTTTCCAACTTCGCCCAGGCGGCAGGATCAAGCAGCGGGATAAACCCGGCCGGGGCATCGGCAACCGCCAGCGCGGCAGTCGTTAGGCTCCGCAGCTCGTCCGCAGTGCCAGTCCAGTCAATCACGTCGCCCTTAGGCAGCAAGCCGGGCAGGTCGACGATGACGGCGCGTCCACCGGCCGCCTGGATGCCGTCGCGCGCGCGAACAGCGAAGCCACGTCCTTCATCGTCATTGTCTGGCAGAATTGCCACCGTTCGATCGCGCAGCCACTCGGCATAGTCCTGCCGCCAACCTTTGGCGCCGAACGCGACGGCGGTGGCAGTGAAGCCCCACTCGGCTACCTTGTCGGCCTTGCGCTCGCCCTCCGTGAGATAGACAGGCTCGTCGGGATCGGCTGCCAAGAGGGCCGGCAGACGATAGGACACCCGTTGCGCCTCGCCGAGACCGCTCTTCCATCCGCCGCGACCATCCGGCCGCTCGGCCACAAACCGTTTCCGCTCGCCGCGCTTCTCCTTCCGAACCGTCCGGTAAAGCACCTCGCCATGTTCGTCGGCATAGTCATAGATGCCAGTCACGCGGGTTGGCGGGACACCGCGAGCGCAGGCGCCAAGCGTCTCCGGGATCAAGCCTCGCTGGCGGCATTCGTCCCGAACGACCTTCCAGTCGCCACCGTTGAAGCTATTGAAGAGGACGTCATCCCCCTCCGCGTCCTTCACGGTCATGCCGCGATCGGCTTTGCTATGACCCGGCGACGGAAAGGCACCGTAGTTGCCGTGCCACTCGCCACCAAAGGCGCGCGTGATCTCCTGGGCGCGCGTCATTGATGCGCCTCAGACGAAATGGTATGCAGTTTTAGCCCGCCCGCCTGGTGAGCAATCTCAGCGCTCGATCCGGTTGCCGCCGGGTCGGGCGCTTCGCTTTTCAGGCTTGGCGAAGAGCGAAAAAGGTTAGCCAGCGCTTTCGGGGCGCCTCCTGCAAAAGGAGCCACGAATGGGAGGGTTTGCCAGTGTAAGTGCTTGAACGAGCATGCTTGTTGCAAGCCCGTAGGGGTCACCATCTCCAGGCTAAGTGGCGGAGATCTGCGGAATACTAGCAACATCAATGCTTTGTTAGGCGCCCAGTGCTACAAAAGGGTGCTACACATGGGGCGTCGGATGTCGCATTCCGTTAAGCGTACGAATTCAAAGAATGAGCAATTTCGATTGGTCGTGCCGGCCGACCTGCGCGAAGTGGTCGGCAAGACTGCATGGACCGAAAGTTTGGGCACCACCGACCCAGTTGTCGCGGCGAAGAAGCGCGGCACACTGATCGCCCACTATAAGGCATTGATCCTCAAATTGCGTGAGTCGAACGGACGCCAGGCGGAAGTCGAGGCGGTGACGCTGCTGGTTGGCTCCTTTACCCGATTGGCAACGCTGCGCGGGTCGATGGACGCAGCGGTGGCGCAGCAGCTAAATCTGCTCGCCAACTTCGTCTGCGATTCTTGGCGTGGCTCTGAGGAAGCCGGCCAGCCGCAATGGTGGGGTGATTGGATCGTGCACGAGCCTGCGACCGTCATCGAGGTCGTGCCCTCGATCGATGCGGAGCCCGAGCGTGATCTGTTCCGATTACGCGCCGAGATACTCGAAGGGCGTGGCATCGCCGACGGGCTGGTCTATCAGGAACTGGCGACGATCCTGCTACGGCGACGCGTGTTCCGGCCGATCTGGTTCGCTGTTAGCTACATGTGTTCGATCGAGCCGCGCCTCAATCTCGACGGCGACGCCGTGTATGACGTCGTGGCGGAGGCGTATCTGCGCCAACTAGCCGAGCACCGCTTCGCCAAATGGCCATCGAACATTCATGCCGCGCTCGCGCCGCCTTCGCAGGCGGTCACTTGGGAACCCAGTGTTCCTGAATCACTGCGGGTGCAGAGCAAAACCGCTAAACCCACCCAGCATCAGGGGCTACTCGCCATGCCGCTGAGCGAGGCATGCCGCTATTGGCAGGAACAGCGCCGACCCGGCGCCTCGGCGATCGCTGAAGCGAAGCGTTCGGTGGCGCGCTTCGTCGCACTGTTCGGCGACATGGCGGTAGGTGACATCACCCGCGATCAGGTGATCGAATTCCGCAACCTCGTCTCCGATATCCCACCGCAAACCGAGCTGGCCCAAATTTTGGCGGCGGGACGAACCTTGCGGTTGGTGATCGACGCCGCGCGGGAGGCACGCCGAGTATGGGAGCAGGGCGGACGTCTCGGCCCTGCTCCTGACCGGTTGGCTCCGGGGTCGGTCAAGAAAGATGTCGGAGCGATCAGTTCGATCCTCGGCAAAGTCCAGTCCGACATCGGTCAAGGCGTCAATGTCGCCGCGAATATCGAAATCGCCGGCTATTCCAAGACGCGAAAAGGTCAGAAGCGTCCACGCCTCCCGTTCACTTCGGCGATGATGCAGACGCTGTTCGATTCGCCGCTGTTTACCGGCTGCCTCGGCAAAGGCGATGCCGCCCGCGCCAAGCCAGGGCCACATATCTATCAGGATGAACTCTACTGGTGCCTATTGTTCGGCGTGGTGGGCGGCCCGCGCTTGGGGGAGATCGGCCAGATCGCGCTAAGCGACATTCACGAATGTGACCTGCGCCGAACCTATGGCGGTGACGTCGAGGGTCGCTGCACCTATGTCCACATCACTGGCACGGGCGAGGATCAGCATGTCAAGAACGAGGCGTCTGAGCGCTATGTCGTCATCCACCAGCGGCTGATCGAGCTAGGTTTCGACGCATACGTCGCGCGCCGCCGGACGGCGGGCAACGTCCGATTGTTCGACCTCGAGCCCGACCGCGGAGGCAACTTCGTCAAGGAATTAAGCCGCCGGCTCAACCGCTATCTCGACCGTGTGGTGACGGACGACCCTCGCTACGTATTCCACTCGACCCGGCATGAATTCACCGACCGCGCGGACCTCAGTCAGATGCCAACTCGGGTCGCCAACTCGATCAAGGGGCACGCCAACGCAACCGAGGGCGAAAAGTATGGGTTGGTCTCTATTCTTCATCAATATTTCCACCTTGCCAATCTGAAGGTCGGCTTCATAGACTGGCCGCGCCTTATCGCTGCGGCGCAGGGCTCTGCGGGTTGATACTGCCGGTTGCCGGACACTCACGCGGCGGGCATGGCCGAACTTTAATACGGCACGTTCTGCGGTCCCGTACGGGAGTACGACACATGCGTCATCGGCATGAAGTGACGATCCGGCCGGCGTGCTGATCCAGCGGAGCTTGCGTGCAGAAGTTGTGCTGTTGGATCCTGCACCGACGCCGACGACCCTTGCGATAGCTCGCCGTCGGCGGCAGCCATCTTGTTCAGCCCGCCCGCCACGCGTCTTCGGCTGTGTTGCTCTTTAAAAGGCTTCGCTGTCCTCCGGCCATCCCAAGCCGGCAAGGATGCGATCGTAATCGAACGGCCCCTCCCACGGCTCCCGTCCCTTGGCGTGCGCCGCGCCGCGATACTCGAGACATGTCTGCAGGAGGACGCGCTTCAACACCTTCTTGAAATCGGCTTCGTCTCGCAGGGCATGCAACGTAACCAGGATCAGCTGGGTGTCCACCTGCTGCTGCTTCTGTCGTGCCTCGTCATCCTTGCCCTTCTCGTTGCCCGTCGGACCCGAGATAGCATCCAGCACCGTCCATCCCGCCGCCATGGCAAATTTAGGCGCGACGGACTTGCGAATGGCGGTCAGGAACAAGGTCAGCGCATAAAGCTTCAACCCGTCGGCGACCGCGTCGCGGTCTTGTTTCGCTTCCGCGAGTTGAGCCTCCAGGTCAGCGACCCGCTTCTCCCGCGATTGCAAAAACGTGTGCTGTCTCTTCAGAAATGCGGACGGCTCCTGTGTGCCCTTGCCATGTACCCTGCCGTAATCGTTACCACGAGAGCCCGCCGCCCCCCGAGGGGAGGACGGCTTCAATCGCTCCTCGATTGGACCGTATTGGGTGATCGCGGGCAGATCCACATTCCGCCCGACCGCGAGATCCGCCCACAGGCTGGCGTCGATGGTGTGCGGTATCAACTGCAACAGCAGGTCGTTCACCGCCGTCTGTCGCTCGTCGATGTCCCCGACCCTATTGAGGATGCTTAGCGCATCTTCAAGCACAGCGCTGAGTTGATTTCCGGCCGCCTGCTCAAGATCTGTCACGAGCGGAATGCCTAGGCGCGACCGAAGCTCTTCCAGCAGGCGTTGCACCTCATCTTCCGAAGGGTAGACCTTCATATCTTTTTCCTTGCACCAGCATCCGTCAGGCGAGCGCAGGCCTTCTCAAGCTAAGTGAGACCACGCCGCATTCTTCACGAAAGATGATATCCGAATTTACGTGGGAGTGGCAGGTTCGCCAGACCCCGACATATGAGCCGCCCGAAGGTCGAATGTCGTCCGCCAAGCCACGACAGATGAGACTTATAACCACCCCTAGAAATTTAGGCGCAATACCGTAAAACTGCCGCAGGGGCAGTTTTACTGCGCTACCGCCGCGCTGCGGCTTGACCTGTTGCAGGCCTGCAACAGGCGTCAGGATAATCGAGCGCGACGCGCCCGCGATCCTGACGGTTTGTCGTGGCTGCGCCCCGGGTCCTCCACCGCCTCGTTCGAGTCGGCTCCGGAAGGCAAGGGGTTCAGGACAGGGTCGGCGGCCGGCATGCGGACCGGGCCGATGAGGCGGCAGGAAGAAGGCCGACGGGGCGGGTCGATAAGCCCGTCGCCAGAGATGTCCGGGAAAGCCAGATGCTTCGCTGACGGGTGAGAAAAAGCCCGGGAGAAGAAGCGTCAACACGCTCCTGAAGGACATGCCACTTGAACACCACCATCATGTGCCGGCCGGCTTCGGCCGGCGTTGCCGCCGCGCGCATCGCGCATGTCGTCGCCACGATCCTGACCGGCGAGACAGTTCTGTCGGATACCAGCCTGCCCGGTCGCTATGCCCGGCACGACTGCGTGCTCGTCGTTGCCGTGCCGACCAGCGGCACGATCTCGCACGGGCTGCTCGAGCGGCTGTGCGACGAGCGCGAGGCCGATCTCGTCTGCGCGCGCTTCGATCCGGCCGGTGTCGCGCCGCCCGTGATCACCGTCGGCGTCCGCCTGTCGTGGAAGATGCTCTACCATGGCGGTTTCCAGCTGTGGCTGCCGCGGGGTGACGGCGCCGCCCGCCTGATCCCGCTCGATCCGGCCTCGCCGCTGCATTTCGAGGTCGGTGACGGCCGCATCGAGGCCTGGGCGGACGGGCCGCTCGATGCACGGCAGCGCCGCCGCGGCTGCGATGCGGCGCAGACGCGCTTCCGTCAGCTGGTGGGGGCGCTCTGATGGGCGACTATAACGCAGAGCGGCTGAAGCTGGCGGCCGAGCTCGGCGTCGACATCGCCCACGGCGTCATCCAGTCGGTGCATGCCGGCAAGTGCAACCGGCCGGGCGACGCGATCGCCCGGCGGCTGGCGCTTCATGGATCGATCGAGCCCAACTGCTTCGCGCATGCGGTGCTGCTGCCCAGGCGCGCCTCCGAGCAGCTAACCGACATCGCAGCGCTCGTGCGGCTGTACGAGGCGCAGCTGCTCCCCGAGCAGGTCGATCTGCTGACCAACACCACGCTGCGGTTCGGCGACGAGGTGCCGACGCACCGGGCGTGGATGCTGGCGACGAACTTCGCCTATTCGGAGCCCCTCAACGTCGCACGCCAGTTCGCCTCGCTCGACCATCTGAGTGGCGCGCGCGCGGGCTGGAACGTCGTCACCTCCTGGCTGGGCGACACCGCCGCCAATTTCAGCAAGACCGAACATCCCACGCACGACACCCGCTACCGGATCGCGGCCGAATATCTCGATGTCGTCCAGGGCCTTTGGGACAGCTGGGAGGACGACGCCCATGTCGCGGACAAGGCGACCGGCCAGTTCGTCGATCCCGACAAGCTCCACCGCCTTGATTACAAGCGCGAGCATTTCCAGGTGCGCGGTCCGCTCAGCATCAAGCGCGGGCCAAGGCCCGCACAAGCGCGCCTGATGTCAGCATATCGGCACCGGCGAGGGCGCAGAGGCCGGACCCAGAGGCTATCTAAAAGGCGGCGGGCGCTGCTGCCTGCAAGCCAGTAGCGACCGTAGCCTTCAGAGCCTCGCCGCTGCAGGTGGCGGACTTGCGATTGCCAAAGGGCAAGAAACTTTTCCGCTTGCAGTGATCGTGCAAGGCGGCTGTTTCGTTGGACGAAGCTGTCGTGCCCGGGTCGTGGCGGGTCCGTGGCGCTCTCACGCTTCCGGCCAGGGCGGACGCTGCAGCCGGTCGTGCAAGCCTATTCCGCCACCATGGAGACGGTCCGGTCGTGCGCGCCGAGCGGCACCGTCAGCGTCACCCGGTCACCATGCGCGATCCGCACGTCGCCGGGGTAGTTGGTGAAGCCGACCTGCAGCTCCCGCCGCTCGCCGGGCTTCAGCGTCAGCTGGGTGGTCGCAGGCGATGTTTCCATCTCGTATAATATGGTCGCCTCGTCATTGTCCGTCCGCGCGTCGTCCCGATCGACCTCCGTCATGTCGCCCGCGGACCATAACGGCGCGTCGCCCAGCTGCTCGTGGTGCATCGCCAGGTGCGGTAGGACGATCGACACCGGCGCGGCGCCTTCGTTCCGATACACGATGTTCGCCGTTTGCGACCGCTCCGCCGCCCAGTGCGCCGTCAGCGTCGCGCTGACCGCGCCGTCGCGCACCACCGCTGATCCCGCCGCGTCGCCCTGCTCGGCCGACTGCCCGGCGGCGGGTTCCAGCGTGCCGCCATCACCCTGCGAGCAGCCGGTGGCGAGTAGACCCGCGAGCAGCAGCGCCGTGGCGCCCCAGCCGCTCATAACGCGCGTTGCAGGGAAATGAGCGGCTGCGCCAGCTTGCGGCGCGTCAGGCTGTGGGGTCCGCCTAGCTCGCGGTCGGGCTTCAACCCGTTGCGCCGCTGAAACGCCGCCACCGCCTCCAGCGTCGCGCTCCTGGAGCGTCCAACCACGCCGTCTACTTGGCGCGCGTCGAGATAGCCGAGCGCGGCCAGCTTCTCCTGCATCGCGCGGATCGCTGGGTCGCTGCCGCCGATCGCCTTGAGCGGCCGGTACGCAGCATGCCGGTCGCCAGTTCGGACCACGTCTCGTATGTAGGGGAAGCGCGGGTCCCCTTCCGACCGATTGCCACCATAGACGCCGTCGCCGAAATTGGTGACCTTGGCCATGTGCGGGCCGATGCGGAGATAGCGCACGTTTTCCGGCATGAACCAGCTTTGCACCAATGAGGCCTGCTGCTCCGCATTGAACGACGACCAAGGGCGGCCGACTTCGCTCGGCCTGAACACGTAGGCTGTGCCGCGATGCTTGTCCCAACCGCGCCACTGGCGGGTCCGCAGGATGTCGCGGACCCCGCTGCTCACCTGCGCCCAGGCAGCCTGCGCCATGTAGAGCGGCGGAAACGTCCCATGCTGTCCCTGCCAGACATGGGTCAGCTCGTGGATCAGCGTCGCCGGGCTATCCGCCGGGATGAAGGTGGACCGGAAGCCGTCCGGCCAGTTGATGAGGAAGAGCGGCCCGTTGCCGTCCCGCGCCATATCCATCAGCGTCACGGGCGCGCCCATGTCGAACGTGGTGATCGCCACGCGGTCATATTGAATGCTGTGGCCGAACACCGTCTGCGCGAGCGCTATTTCGCCGCCCGTCGGTGGCCGGCCGATATACCGGTCGCCGAATTCCTTGATCCGCTCGCGTATCCAGCTCGGCAACGACATGGGACCTCCGGTTCCGGCCGCACGGCCTGCACCCCAGCTTCCCAACGTGGACGCCGCCGCATGGATCCACGGGCCCGCACAGCAAGCCCGCCATGGCGGTGGGCGGATTGCCGGGAGGCGCGTCAGGCCGCCTTCGCCCCACTTCGGCTTGGGCGCGTCCGCCGTCTTCCGAGTGTACATCTCGAACAGATTCTCCGGCCGCTTGGTGTCGTTCCGGAAGCGGCGGCCGATGTAGATGGCGTCATACGCGCGGCGTCGGGTTCCAAGCGTCACCTCCGGATCATAGAAGTCGGCGATGGTCGCGGGGAAATACGTCTCGCCCGCGAGAAGGATGTCCTCAGCGCAGCGTGTTAGGTCGGCTTTGTCCTGCTCGGTAAATTTGTGGACCGGGAAGGCGTTCCGGCGTGCTGCTTGAGACGGTGCTGCGGAAACAATCGGATTGGGCCGCAATGTTGGCTGCGATCGAGAAGTTAGCGTCGTAGCATTCGACATTGCTTCACTACGAGCGCGGGTGGGCACTCAGCCACTTCCTACTTGGCTACGTCTGACCTCAACGTGAACATTAACAAGCGACCGAAGCTAGGATGCCGAAAACTGCTAGGGAATGTCGCTTTGTGGGTCACTCAGTCCGTTTGATTTTTGTCCGCGCCAACAATTCTAGTCGTTCTTCAATCCCGAAGCGGAGGCGTGACGTCGTTCGGCGTAAGCGACACGAAAACCGATGTGGCTGGTGCCGAGATCCTGTTCCTGCGCCTGGAAGGCGGCAGGACGGAAGTTGGCACAATAGTTCATCGCGCACAGATAGCTCCCGCCCTTGACGAGGCCGGTCGGCCCCGTACCGGCTACCCATTCCCACACATTGCCCACCATGTCGTGCAGGCCGAAGCCGCCCGCCTCGAAACAGCCGACGGGAGCGATGCCGGTATAGCCGTCATCGCCGGTATCACGCATCGGGAACACGCCCTCCCACACGTTCGCGCGCGGCTTGCCTGAAGCGGTGAAGGCCCAGCTCGTCTGCGCGCGGGTGTCGGTCTGGTCGCCGCGGGCGGCCCGCTCCCATTGCGCGGCATCGGGCAGCGCGCCGCCGGCCCAACGGGCGAACGCGGCGGCATCCTCGCGATCGACCTGGACGACGGGATCGTCGGCATGGTCACGCAGGTCGCTGCCCGGTCCTTGCGGGTGACGCCAGTCCGAGCCTCTGACAAAGCGCCACCAGCGGGCGGCGTCGTCGAGCGGCACCGGGGCGGCGGGTGGCACGAAGACCGCCGAGCCGCCGTCCCGCTCCGCCCGCGTGACATGGCCGGTGGCAGCCACAAAAGCGGCGAACTGGCGGTTCGTGACCTCGTGCCGATCGATCCAGAAGGCCGCCACCGGGGTCGGCGTGCCGGGGCGGTCCGGCCCATCCTCGCCGAGCGGCACCGTGCCGGCGGGAATGAAGACGCGGCCATCGGCGATGTCGCATCGCCCCGCCGGCGCGGCGCGCGCGCCAATCAGTGTCGCGAAAGCGAGGCCGGCGAGCAACGCGGTCGCACGCGCTCTCAAGGCTTGGGCGCCGTCGATACTGGCGCGGCGGTTTCGGGCGGCAGTGCGACGACGCCCTTGGCCCTGGCATAGGCATCGTAAGCGGCCACGAGTTCGGTCAGCCGCGCGGGCTCGGCCGTGGCCAGATCGATCGTTTCGCCGGGATCGCGGGCGAGGTTGAACAGGTGCCAGCGGCCATCCCCCACGCCGTTGCGGGTATAACCGGTGCCGCCCCTGGGCAGGAACACCGCCTTCCAGTCGCCCTTGCGCAGCGCGCGGCGGAAAAACAGCTCGTAGCCGAGGCTTTCGTCGGCCGGCCGTACCGCTTCCGCTTGCGCGGCGAGCACCGGTCGCAGGCTGTGGCCCTCATAAGGCAGGATGGGATGGCCGGCAAAGCTGGCCGGCTGGGTCAGGCCGGCGAGGTCGAGCAGCGTGGGCGATACGTCGCGCACGTCGAGATTGCCGCGCGCGATCCGCCCGGCACCGGACACGCCCTTGCCGGCGGCGAAGGCGACGGTCCGGATGCCGCCCTCGGTGGTATAGGATTTCATCAGCCAGGACGGCGTGGAGTTCGCCTGCGCCCAGCCCGGACCATAGCCGACGTAGCTTGTCGCCTTGCCGATATTGGCGAGGCTGTTGTCGATGCCGAGTTTTGGATCGGGCGGCAGATCGCGGCTGAAGCCGGGTGAGTTGATGACGCTGCCCTCCGGTCCGTTGTCGGCGAAGAACAGGATCACGGTATCGTCGTAGCGGCCGAGCGTCTTCAGCTCCGCGATTACGCGGCCGACATTCTGGTCCATGCGATCGACCATCGCCGCGTAGACCTCCATCTTGCGCGCCTCCAGCGCCTGCTCGGCCGGGCTGAGCGAGGCCCATAGCCTGGTCGGTTCGAACGCGTGCGGCACCGCATCGGCGGGGACAAGGCCCAGTTGCTTCTGACGCGCCAGCCGGGCGGTCTGCAGTGCCTCGTAGCCGGCATCGTAGCGGCCCTTATATTTGGCGATCGTCTCGTCGGGCGCCTGCATCGGCCAGTGCGGCGTGGTGAACGGCAGATAGGCGAAGAACGGGCGATCGTCCTTCGCCTTAGCGCCATCCTCCAGGAAACCGATCAGGCGATCGGCGAAATAGTCTGCGGAGAAGGTGCCCTTCGGCAGCTTGGCCGGCTTGCCGTCGGCGCGGTAGGTGGGGGCATAGCCGGCCTTGCGCCACGCCGCATTCTGGTCCGCGCCGAAATGGTTGGATAGGCCTTGCAGCAGCGCGAAGCTCCGCTCGAACCCGCGCGCCTTGGGCTCGCGATCTGGCGTCAGTCCCAGATGCCACTTGCCCGACATGATCGTGCGGTAGCCGCCGGCGTGGAGCAGTTCCGCGATCGAGGCGACGCGGTCGTTCAGATAGCCCTCATAGCCGGGCGCGCCGCGCGTCGCGTCGTTCAGCGTCTCGGCCATCGAGCCCAGCCCGGCCTCGTGATTGTCCACCCCGCTCATCAGCATGGATCGCGTCGGCGAGCAGGTGGGGGCAGTGTGGAACCCGGTGAAGCGCACGCCGGACAGCGCCAGCGCATCGAGGTTAGGCGTGGCGATCTCTCCGCCGAAGCTGCCGAGATCGGACCAGCCGAGATCGTCCGCCACGATCACGAGGAAGTTGGGCTGGGCGGTCCGCGCGACGGCGGCGGTCGGGGCCGGGGCGGCGGCCGCCAAGGGGGCCAGACCCGCCGCCAGCGCACCTGCGGCCACGGCAAACGACAGCCTCTGAAAACGCATTCTTCCTCCCGGGGGTTCGGCGATCCGATCGGCGGCGTACCTACCCACCCGTTTGGTGGCCTCCAATAAGGTTTTCTCAACCGGAGAGATAGAGAATCTTCCTTCGCTTAGCCGCAGCGGTTTCCTATCCGCCGTTTCGCAGCCTCCCGGCGCGATAAACACACGATATCAGGGATTCCGTCATGCCTTTCCTCATGCGGCGCCGCGTGCGCCTGTTGCTGATTTCCGGCACGGCCCTGATCGCGGCACCCGCATTGGCCGATGTCGTCCCGGCGCCCGATGCCATACAGCAGGCGGAAGCGGACAGCGGCTCGACCGGCGACATCCTCGTCACCGCCCGCCGCCGCGAGGAGAAGAGCCAGGACGTGCCGATCGCGATCAACGCGTTCGGCGCAGCGCAGATCGAGGCGACGCGCACCTATAATCTGCGCGACCTGCAACAGCTGACGCCGAGCCTCGTCGTTACCAACACCAACCCGCGCAACACCAGCATCAATATTCGCGGCCTAGGCAACAATGTCGCGGTCTATAATGACGGGCTGGAGCCGGCGGTTGGCGTATATCTGGACGGCGTTTATCTCGCGCGGCCGGGGCAGACGGTGTTCGATCTCGCCGACCTGGAGCGGATCGAGGTGCTGCGCGGGCCACAGGGCACGCTGTTCGGCAAGAACACGTCCGCCGGCGCCGTGGTGGTGACGACCAAGTCGCCGACGTTCGATCCGGAAGCGGGCGGCGACATCAGCTTCGGCAACCATGATTTCCGCCAGTTGCACGCCTACGCCTCGGGTCCGCTGACGGATACGCTGGCGGCGCGCCTGTTCGTCTCGAAGACGGATCGGGATGGCTTCACCTACAATCGCGCCGACGGCCGCTACAGGCAGAGCTACCACGATCTCGGCCTGCGCGGGCAGTTGCTCTACAAGCCGAACGAGGCGTTCCAGCTGCGCGTGATCGCCGATTACGGCCGCCAGCACGCCAACACCGCCGGATCGATCCTGACCGGCGCGATCCGTTCCTATGACAACGGTACAGTCTTCGCGAACAACTTCTACGATCGTGCCGCGCGGCTGGGCTATACGCCGGTGCCGGCGGATATCGGGCTGCGCACCACCGATGCCGATGCCAACCCGCGCTATCGGATGAACCAGCACGGCATCGCCGCGACGGCGGATCTGGACGTCGGCGCCGCGACGCTCACCTCGGTGACGGCCTACCGCGCGTGGAACTGGTATCCGCACAATGACGGGGATTCCACCAGCCTCGATGCCGGCTCCGACTTCCACCAGAGCAACAACCAGCGCCAGTTCAGCCAGGAGTTGCGCGCAGCATCAAACGGTACGAACCGGATCGATTATGTCGCCGGCCTCTATTATCTGTATCAGTCGATCAAGGCGGAGGCGGTGAACAATTACGGCACGCAGGCCGCCGGCTGGTTCCTGCCGCCAAGCACCGATCCGGTCGTCGGCGCCGCCGCGCTGAACGGCTACAGCATCATCAGCCATTCGCGGCCCGTCACCAACAGCTACGCCGCCTTCGCGCAGACGATCCTGCACGTCACCCCGACGATCGATCTCACCACCGGCCTGCGTTATACCTACGAGACGAAGCGTGGCTATTTCGATCAGGAAGCGACCGGCGCATCGCTGGCTGGCCTGACGACCGCACAGCAGGCGGCGGCACAGGCGATCCGCGCACGCTATGGCGTCGCCAATTATTATGACGCGGAGACGAAGAAGGGCCGGCTGTCCGGGCAGGCGACCCTGTCGTGGAAGATCACGCCGCAGGTGCTTACCTACGCCACCTATGCGCGCGGCAACAAGTTCGGCGGGTTGAACCTTGCCAACATCACCACCACCGGCCCGTTCGCCGCCAACCCGGTGATCCAGCCCGAAACGATCGACAGCTACGAGGTGGGGCTGAAGACCAGCTGGTTGGGCGGCCGCATCACGGCCAACGTCGCCGGCTTCTGGACCGACGACAAGGGCTATCAGACGACCATCGTCGATCTGGACCGCAACAGCTTCAGCTTCTTCGCCAACGCCGGCAAGGTGCGTACGCGCGGTTTCGAGGGGGATCTGCGGGTGGCCCCGGCGCGGTGGATCTCGCTCTACGCGTCCGGCACCTATGACGATGCGCGTTATGTCTCCTACCCCAACTCGCCGTGCCCGATCGAGGTGACGGGCCAGACCCTGTGCGATCTGGGCGGCAGTCGCCTGCCGGGCGTGTCGAAATGGGCGGGGTCGGCCGGTGGCGAGCTGAAGGCGCCGGTCGGCACCCGCTTCGGCCATGACAGCGAGGTGTATCTGGGCGGCGACTACAGCTACCGCTCGAACTTCTACACCACCGCCAACGACAGCCGCTATTCGCTGATCCCGCATTACGACATCGTCAACCTGCGGGCCGGCGTACGCAGCGAGGACGGGCGCTTCGACGTGCAGGTGTGGGCGCGCAACCTGACGAACAAGGATTACTTCCTGTCGCTCTCGGCGGCCAATACCGGCGCAATCACCGGCACCCTGGGCGATCCCCGCACCTACGGCGTCACCCTTCGCACAAAGCTCTAATTCGTGATGTCGGGGCAGGCAGAACGCGACGCCGCCGGCTCACAAATTCCGCTCGGTGAGATTCCGCAATCAGCGGTTCCCGCTCCGCCGCCCACGTATCGGCCGGGCGGGTGTCGTTAACCGTGGGGCACTGTTTTTGGCCGCATAGATTCGCCGACTTTCGAGCCGCAGTCGGCGGTGACCTAGCGAGGATCGTGGCGCCTGCTGGGTTCTTGACGGGAGAACCTGGGCAAGCCTTGAAATGCTCACCTTGAACTTTTTCCGCCACAAACTCCCGGGCCGCTACCTCCCCCTACCGTTCAATTCCCGCAGGCTTTGAAACTGACCACGGGGTAAACCTGAACGAACGACCAATTCCGGGGAGAGGTCAAGGCGGGCTGAACGTCCATAACTGGGTCAAGGCGTCACGGTTTCGCCCGTGCATCCAGCCAGGCACCGAGTACCGCGAAATAGGCTGGTGCATCTGGTGCGGCCTGCGTGGCAAACTGGGTGTCGAGCTGACGCGCGGGCGACACATCGAGCATCATGGCGTGATCTGCCCCGTCGATGACACGCACGGTAGCCTTCGGGAATTCGGCAGCCCGCGTTCGCAGCGCGACTAGGGAGGGCGCGACTGGTACCCAGGGGTCCGCCTGGCCGAAGAGAATGAGCGTCGGGACCTGTGAACCGGCCAGCGCACGCAATGGATCAGCCTCGATCTGCCGCTTCCATTCGGGGTCGTCGATGTTGCCCTTGAGCCAGAGCTTGTCGTACCAAGGCTCGCCCCGGACATCGGCCTCGGCTGCCGCAGCCTCGGCGCGGCTGCGTCGGCCCCGGGCATAATCATCGACAACAGTGCGTGCTCGGATGGCGCGGTCGATCACCGCCTGTGGCTGTCCCGCAACACGCAGGATGTTGGCAACTGCAAAGTTCATCTGCACGTCGGCGCCAGCCATCGGAGCCGACACGGCGATGGCAAAAGCGGCGCGCTGCTCCTTCCTGGCGGCAAGCAGTGTCAGCCACCCGCCCTGTGACAGACCCCAGAAACCAATACGCGCGGGATCGATGCCTGGCTCGCGCGCAAGCCGCGCTAAGGCGGCCACCGCATCAGCCGCCAGCAGGTCAAAATTGCCGGGAGCCGCTCCGCCGCTGGTGGACTGGCCCGAGCCTCGCCGATCGTAGAGGAACAGGGCAATCTCAAGCCGCGGCAGGATTTGAACGAGGTGGCGGTAGAGTGGATCGGTGCGCAACGGCACCTGCGCACCATGCAGCGCTATGATGGCCGCACGAGGCTGCCGGCCAGCGGGCAGAAAGAGGGTGCCAGCAAGGCGCGCGCCCTGATTCTCTACCGTGATCTCACGTCGCTCGACCATGACGTCCGACGGCACCGTCCACGGCACCTGCTCAACGGGCGCGGCATGACCGACTGCCGCGCGAACAAACATGGCGGCAACGCCCAACGCGACAGCCAATCTCGCCGTGACGATCATCCTCTGCTCCCTCCAGCGCCAGCCGATGCTTGTAGGACGGTCTTCGCTGAAGATGAACAGCCGTCCGTTTCTGAGCGACAGTTCCGGGTGGCTGAGTGACCGGGTGTGGGTCACCTCCGCCTTACCGCTCGCACCCCGAACCCGGTTGTTCAGGCTCGTGATCCGAACGGATGCCACGCTTCGTGGAGAGCAAGGTTGGCCGCGTATGCTTGCCGCTAAAAGTCGTTGAAACCGGCAGCAGTTCGGATCAATCGGGATCGGTTGAAGAGCAACGGCTTGAACCTACAGCCCTAGCGCCTCCAGCCCGGGATGATCCTCCGGGCGCCGGCCGAGTGGCCAGTGGAACAGCCGATCCTTCACGGCGATCGGGACATCGTTGATGCTGGCGATCCGGCGCGCCATCAGGCCATTGGGCGCGAACTCCCAATTCTCGTTGCCATAGGCGCGATACCAGTCGCCGGCTTCGTCATGCCATTCGTAGGCGAAGCGCACCGCAATCCGGTTGCCGTCGCGCGCCCAAAGCCCCTTGATGAGCCGATAGTCGTGCTCGCGCTGCCACTTCGTCGTCAGGAAGGCGACGATGGCGTCCCGTCCCCGAAGAAAGTCGGAGCGGTTCCGCCACTGGCTGTCCGGGGTGTAGGCGAGCGCCACGCGCCCGGGATCGCGGCTGTTCCAGCCATCCTCGGCGGCGCGCACCTTTTGCAGCGCGGTCTCATGGGTGAAGGGCGGTAGGGGCGGTCGCGACATCGGGTCGATCCTTTCAGGCAAAGGGAGTGGCAAATTCGAGGCGGATGCCGCCCGGAATGAAGACGAGGAAATGTCGCGTCGTCGATCCGGGCGCGATGGAGCCGGGCGGCGCATCGACCACCACCTCGGGATGGGCGGTCACCGCGTCCCAAGCCGCCGCGAGCGCTGCATCGTCGGCGACCGAGAGCGAGAGATGGTGGAGCCCGATATTGGCACACCGGTCGAAGGCGCGGGCGGTCGGCGGGTCGGCGGCGCGCCACAGGGTCAGCAGGATCGCACCGTCCGAAACGAAGATCGAGGGATAATCGGGCACGCCGCCGACCTCCTCGAACCCCAGCGTGCCGCAGAAGAAGCCGCGCGCCTGATCGAGGTCGGGCACGGTCAGGCCGATATGGTGGACGCCCCGTGTGAGTGTGGCGGTCATGATGCTGTCCCTTCCAGTTCTGCGATGCGCGCGCGTAGCACCGCGATCTCGTCGATCAGCGGTTGAGAGGCGCTGCGCACCTCCGCCTCGGTGAACCGCGGGGTGATATGTTGCGGGCAGTTCCAGTCGAAGCCGACGACGTCGATCAGGAAGCCGCGCTCCGGTTCGGCCGCGTAGCCGGGTGGCATCAGCGCGGCGATGACCGCGGGGTCGTCGCTCGCCTCGGCATGGCCGATGATCTTCAGGCGCCGGCGGTTCGGATAGGCCATCAGGAACAGCGCGATTCGGTCGTCAGCCGCGACATGCGCGGCGGAAAGATATTGCCGGTTGCCGCGATAGTCGGCGAACCCGATGCGATTGCTCTCGATGTGCCTTAAGAAGCCCGCCGGCCCGCCGCGATGCTGGACATAGGGCCAGCCATGCTCGGAAATGCTCGCCATGTATAAACTGTCGCGGGCGGCGATGAAATCCAGTTCCCGCGCCGTCAACGCGTCCAGCGGCCCCGCGCCGGCTTCCATTCGGGCATAGGATGCGCGCGAGCCCGCGGCCGCCTGCATCGCGCGGGCACGGGGGCCGAAAAGCGCGCGGAGATAGGTCTGTGCCATGGCCGGCAACATGGCGCGTTGCCGTAACCATGATAATTCGCGATCAACGGCATTCACTATTGCGCATCGAGGAATGATGGATCGCTTCGAAAGCCTGTCCGTGTTCGTCGCGGTGGCCGAACAGCGCGGCTTCGCGGCGGCGGCACGCGCGCTGAACCTGTCGCCGCCCGCGGTCACGCGCGCGGTCGCGGCGCTCGAGCGGCATCTGGGCGTGACGCTCTTCCATCGCTCGACGCGGGCGGTGTCGATGACCGACGACGGGGCGGTCCTGCTCGACAGGGCGCGGCGGATACTGGCGGAACTGCGCGAGGCGGAGCAGATCGCGATGGGCAGTCGATCGGTCCCACGGGGACTGCTCTATGTGACCGCGCCGGTCATGTTCGGGCGGCTGCATGTGCTGCCAGTCATCAACACGTTGCTGGCAAGCCATGCGGGCCTCAGCGCCCGCATGATGCTGCTCGACCGCAATGTCCGCATCGTCGAGGAGGGCGTGGACGTCGCAGTGCGGATCGGGGCGCTTGCCGACAGCAGCTTGCGCAGCGTGACGATCAGCTCGGTGCGGCAGACCATCGTCGCCAGCCCGGCCTATCTGGCCGAGCATGGCGTGCCCCGCGATCCCGCCGATCTGGCCGGCCATCGGTGCATCATGGGCAGCGGCGTGCGCGCGGGCAGCGGATGGCCGTTCGGTCCGCGCGCCGAGAAGGCGGCCGGGCTGGTGCCCCGCCTTTCCATCAACGGCATCGACGCGATCCTCGCCGCCACCGAGGCGGGGGGGGGGCTGGCCAACGTGCTGAGCTACCACTCCGCTGCACAGATCGCCAGCGGGCGACTGGTCGAGGTGCTGGCGGATCACGCCCCGCCCGCCATGCCGGTCAGCCTGCTCTACGACCCCGGTCGGGCGACGATGCCCGCGGTGCGCGTGTTCATCGACGCGATGCGCGAACGTGGCCGGCGGGGGGGATGGGCCTGAGCGGGACTGCCGGACGAGTTGTTTACGGCCAAGGCTCAACAGCTCCGGTTTTCATTGTTCCTTTAGGTGAAAATCGGAGCGCAGACCGGCGGCGTTTGCCCATCGATCGAGGAGTCGCCGACGCCTGAACGAACGGCAAATGTCTGGGTGGCGAAAGCGGCTCGGCAATGTCGCTTTCTGGGTCCCTAACGCTGTTGGATTTAGCCCGGCCGCACTCTCGAGCACGGCCCACCGCCCGGCATCTTTGTAGAACAGCCGTTGCGCTGGGGGACGCGGCTCGCCAAGCTGCCCGCATTCTAATGGGGGTCACACAGAATGCGCCGCCCGATGCTTGCGTCCTTGCTTGCCGCCCCCGCGTCGATCACCGCCGCATCGATCGCCATGGCCACGCCGGCGACGAAGGAGCAGCTGATGGTGCCGCCAGCCGGCGCGCGCCACTACACGATCAGTTCGACTGCGGGCAAACATGGCGATGTCTGGTCGTGGACGATGCCGGACAAGCGCCTGGCCTACCGCATGTCCATGTCCCTGCGCGGCTGGGTCACGGAAACGGATGAGTTATTGACGGCCGGCGCCGACCAGCGGCCGACCGCCATCGCCATCCGCGGCTTCACCGATTCGGGCGATGCGACCGAGGAGTTCACCGTCGACCCCACCGGCGTGGCCCACTGGAAGACCGCGGTGGATGCCGGATCGGCGCCGTTCGCCGGCAAACGCTACAACCCTTATGGCGGGCCGATGCTCGCCATGGAGCGAGACGTTGAGGCGCTCGTCGTGGCTGGCGGCAAGGGTATCGATCTGCTGCCGACGGGCCACGCCAGCATCGCAATCGGCGCACCCGTACAGATCACCGGGCCGCAGGGGCCGAAGACCGTCAGGCTCGCCTTCATCCGGGGCTACGGCTTCGCGCCCGTGCCGATCTGGCTGGATGGGGACAACCGCTTCTTCGGCAATGTCGGCGACATATCGCTGCTGCCCGAGGGCTACGAGATCGCCGGCCCCAAGCTGAAAGACATCCAGGATCAGGCGACTGCCGCCATGGTGCGCGATGTGGCGCATGGCTTTCTGAAGCCCGCCAACCGCACGCCGACGCTGGTCGATCATGTGCTGATGTTCGATTCGGTCGCGGGTAAATATCTGCCGGACCGGGCGGTGCTGATCGCCGATGGCAAGGTTGTGGTAGTGGGCGCGGGCGGCACGATCAAGCCGCCGGCCGGTGCCACCACGATCGACGGACGCGGCAAGACGCTGACGCCCGGACTGTGGGATTCGCATCGCCACGTCGGCGGGGACGACTGGAACCTGCTACAGAACGTCGCCACCGGCATGACCAACTATCGCAGCCCCGGCTCGCAGATCGAGGACGCCCTCAGCATCTACAAGCGCCGCGCCGCCGGTGATCTGCTGGCGCCGGACGGCAAGGTTTCGGTCATCATCGATCGCAAGGATCCGTTGGCCGCGCAGGGCGCGCTCACCGTGTCGTCGGCGGCGGAGGCGATCGCGGCGGTGGACAGGATCAAGGCGGCGGGCCTGTGGGGGGTGAAGTTCTACACCTCGATGAACCCGGCGTGGATCGCTCCGGCGGCCGCTGAGGCGCACAAGCTCGACCTGCACGTTCATGGCCACGTGCCCGCCGGGATGCGTCCGCTGGATGCCGTACGGGCGGGCTATGACGAGGTGACGCACATCAACTTCATCATGATGCAGGCGATGCCGCAGGACGTGGTGGACAAGGCCAATACCGCCGCCCGCCTCGAAGGCCCGGCGAGATACGCCAAGGATGTCGATCTCGACGCCCCGGCGATGAAGGCCTTCTACGCGGAACTGGCGAAGCGGCACACGATCATCGACCCGACCCTCACCGTGTTCGAGCCGCTGATGATTTCGGACGGCAGCACGGTCGCGCCGGAATATGCGCCATTCGTCGCGATCGCACCGCCAGCGGTCGCGCGTAGCTGGAAGATCGCCGGCTACCCTCTGTTCGGCGGCCTGACGCGCGAGGACTTTCGCAAGAGCTTCGCCAAGATGGTAGGGCTCGTCGGCCGGCTGCATCAGGCCGGCGTGCCGATCGTCGCCGGCACTGACGGCTACGGACTGGAACTGGTCCGCGAGCTCGAACTCTACCAGCAGGCTGGCCTCAGCAACGCCGAGGCACTGCAGACCGCGACGATCATTCCCGCGCGGATGACCGGGATGGCCGATCGCACCGGATCGATCGCGCCCGGCAAGACGGCGGACATCATCCTCGTCGACGGCGACGTCTCACGCGACCTCACCAACCTGCGCCATGTCGATACCGTCTTTCTGGATGGCTACCGCCTCGGCGGAGACGCGCTGCGCCAGGCAAGCGGGCTCGGCGGGATGCCGCGATAAAGCGCTGCGGCGAGAGCAAATTATCCGATGCCCGAGGGGATCGAGCGAGCGGAGGCGCGGCTACCCAAGTTGGTTCGTTGCGGCGGCCTTACTCCGGGTCAGGCCCAGGTACGGTTCGATACGACCCAGAGCGCGCAATCTTGAAAAACCGGCACGACATCGAGCATCTCGTGCGCATCCGCGCCTAGCGTAGATGAGCGCCGCGAACGCGGTCGTGAAACGGTTGACAGGTTGGCGCTAAGTCCCCCCCGGGCGCCACGCACCACAGCCAAGAGTTTCGTCGACCGTGGCTAACATGCCGCCCCGATAAGCACGTCGATCGTCCAGGCCCGTCCATGAGATCCTGTTGACCTGACGGGCTCTTTTCCATATTCCTCCATCGCGTTTCGGTGCTACAAACGCGTTACGAACGAAACCTAGGCGCCTAGCTAAGTTGTTGATTATACTTGAGAGTTTTTCCCGCAGACCCTTCCCGTAGGGGTCACCAACCTCGCGCCAGGCCGCGAGGGAACGTCGGAAAGCGCGAATGGACACAGTCGCTTGATCGACCCCACACCGGCGATCGCAACCTCCTTCATCGGCTATTTTTATTTCATCGTCAGGTTTCTCTCGCGGGCGGCAAACCAGTCGACGGTGTCTTCGATGGTTTCGCGCAGCGGTCGCGGCGTCCATCCCAGGTCGCGACGTGCCTTGGCGTTGTCGAGCGCGCGGAACACGTTGGACAGATAGATCGCATCGGTGGTGAGGAGGCTGTCCCGGCGACCGAGCAGCCTTGCCCAGCGCTCCGCGACCCAGGCGATTGCATAGGCGAGGCGATACGACATGAACCGTGGCATCGGCACCCCCCGCCGCGCCACGGCCGGCGCATAGAAGTCGCGAGCACCGACAAAATCACCGGCGATGATGTAGCGTTCGCCGATATGTCCAAGCGCCTCCGCCGCCAAGGCGGCCTCGGCGACGTCGCGGATATCGACCACCGGCTGCGCGACATCCACCGCCACCTTCTGCTGCCCGCTGGCGACGCGCCACAAGGAGCCGTTATGTGGAGTCGGCTGATAATCCTGCGGACCGTAGGTGTTGGCGACGCACAGCGCGATCCCGGGCAGGCCACGCTCACGGCAGCAGGCCAGGAAACGCGTCTCCGCCTCGAGACGTGCGCGGATATAGGGAGGTGCGCGGTCATGCCAGTTGAACGGCACGTCCTCGGTCACCGGCCGATCGGGATCGATTCCCAGGGTGCCCATGCTGCTGGTGAATACGAAGCGCCGGACGCCACAGGCCAACGCGGCGTTCATCGCGTTGACCAGTCCCTCGACATTGTTGCGTACGATCGGCGTCTGATCGGTCAACCAGAAGCGCGGATCGACGACGCTGTAGAAGACGGTGTCACACCCCTCCATCGCGGCATGCAGCGAGGCGGGATCGAGTACGTCGCCTGTGACGATCTCGATCGGCAGGCCTTCCAGCGCCTCGCGATTGCTCGATGCGCGCAGCAGCACGCGAACCCGGCGACCGCGCTCGACCAGCAATCGCGTGATGTGGCTGCCGACAAATCCGCTGGCACCAGCGACCAGAACCGGCTTGTCCGGTACGGTCTCAATCATTTCGGTGTGCCAGATCGACAGGTCACGACACGCCTCCCCACCCGGCCGGCTATGCCGACCATTCTACCGTTATGTACTCATTCGTGGACATCATGGCGCGGCGTGTCAACGCCGCCGTCCCTCACTGGTCGACAATCGCCTGCGTCGCTTTCGCCAGCCAGTCGAACGTCTGTGCCTCGAATTCATGAACCGGCTTCGTCGGAAGGATCTCCCGCACTGTCATGAAGCCCATCCACAGGAGGTTGAGTTGCCCGGCCCGCGCCATGGCATCGGGCGGGCCCAGCCACTCCGCCAACGGCAGGATGACGCGTTCGTGCACCAGATCCGAGCACAGCATCCGCGCGGCGGGATCGGCGGTTGCCAGCACCATCATCGAAACCGGATTGTCGATCGTTTCCGCCAGCCGCAACTGGGCGACGACGCGTTCGCCAAGCCCTGCACGATCACTGTCGAGAATGTCGTCCATGTGAAGATATTCCTCGATCGCGGCGCGCAGCAGCCCCTCCTTCGAGCCGAAGTATCGCCGTACCAGCGCCGAGTTCACCCCTGCCTCGGCCGCTATCTCGCGTACGCCGGTCGTCGTGTATCCTTTCGCCGCAAACAGTCGTTGAGCGGCCCGAAGGATCGCCTCGGTCGTCATGGCGGAATTGCGGGGTCGGCTGGTCGGCGTCTCGCCTGATTTTTCCTTCATGCGCCTTGCCGTAGATCGGTCGGGCTGTTACGTCCAACCGTACACAGTCGTAGACCGGCGAGTTGGGGGACATAGCGCTTCTTCGATCCGTGGGCGGGTCAGGCCTCGTCCGGGGTGCTTCAGCCGTAGTTTCGGACGGGGAGCGTCAGTCGAACACGTCGTTACGGGTTGACCCGATACGAAACTACGGATGCGGCCTGTGTCAGGCAGCGAAACATGAAATGACAACGACCGACCGATAAAAGGGTCGGCGGTTTGGGGGGGGGATCATGACGAACTACAAGGCTATCGCGAGCGCACGCACCCGGCTGCTGCTCGGCACCGCGGCGATGGGGCTGACCGTATGGACGGCTCCGGCCGTCGCGCAGGATACGGGAACCGCAGCGCAGAACAATACCGCGCAGAGCGGCCTCGCCGACATCGTCGTGACCGCCCAGAAGCGCGAGCAGAGCCTGCAGGACGTGCCCATCGCGATCACCGCGGTGACCGAGGAGACGCTCACCGCCAACCGCGTGCAGAGCGTGACGGACCTCAGCGGCCTGGCGCCCGGCGTGACGGTGCGCCCGGCCGCCGGCGGCTCTTCCATCCCGACCTTCTCGATCCGTGGCGCGACCAGCTATGGCGTGGTCCCGGGGTCCGACAAGCAGGTGTCGATCTATCTCGACGGCGTGTACGTCTCCTCGCCGCGCGGATCGATCTTCGATCTTCCCGATCTCCAGCGGATCGAGGTGCTGCGCGGCCCGCAGGGCACGCTGTTCGGCCGCAACGCCACCGCCGGCGCGATCAGCGTCTCCACCCGCGACCCGACCGGCGAGTTCAGCGCCCGGCAGGTCTTCTCGGTCGGCAATTACGACCTGTTCCGCACCCGGACGACGATCGACACGCCGCAGTTCGGCCCGTTCAGCGCATACGCCACCTTCGTGGCGGAGGATCGTGACGGTGACATCCGCAACCTCGGCGCCGGCACGGTGCTCGATCGCTCCGCATTCGGCTTCGGCACCGCGACATCGCCCAAGACCCTGGGCGCCAAGGATACCCGCTCCTTCTTCGGTGCGCTGAAGTTCGATCCGGGCGGCAATTTCACCGCCACCTACAAGTTCGACATCTCGCGCGATCGCGGCACGCCGAGCGGCATCGCCACGACCGGGATCGACACTTCCCAGCTCGGCCCGCTCGCGGGGATCGCCAACTCGATCTTCGCGACGCGCAACTTCGACGTCGCCGATGGACGCAAGCGGCCGAAGGCCGTCAACAACGCCTTCACGATCCCGCGCGACCAGAAAGTGTACGGGCACAATCTGACGATGAAGCTGGACGTCAGCGATGCCCTGTCGCTCACGAATATCGCGTCCTATCGCAAGAGCCGGG
The DNA here is from genome assembly GCF_007785815.1 of Alterirhizorhabdus solaris. Lineage (GTDB taxonomy): Bacteria > Pseudomonadota > Alphaproteobacteria > Sphingomonadales > Sphingomonadaceae > Alterirhizorhabdus > Alterirhizorhabdus solaris. The sequence goes on from NZ_VNIM01000029.1 coordinate 36,606, forward strand.
TCAGCGCTGCGACCCAGCTTGACGGGGCGGGCGGGCTGACATTCCCGCAGTCGGCGGTCAGCCCCGTCGCGGCGATCTTCGTCCTCGGCGCAAACCCCAGCCTCGGGCTGCCGGCCAACGCGCAAACGCTGGCGGCCGCGATCGCGGCGACCACGCCGCTGGTCCAGGGCTATGTCGGGCGGCCGTTCCTGTTCATCGCCAACCAGAACTTCAGCATCAGCAAGCAATACAGCAACGAGCTTCAGGCGAACTACCAGTCGGATTTCCTGACGCTCACGGTCGGCGGGGTCTATTTTCACGGCAAGGACGTGACCGGCAATCCGCTGGGTGCGCCGACGAACTATTCGCTGGTGACGACCAACGGCGGCTTCGGCGCCAACCCGTCGCTGATCCTCCCCACCATCGCGCAGCTGAACACGCCGCTGAACCAGATCAACTTCAGTGGCACGGCGCAGAACGGCCTGTCCCGCAACAAGGCCACATCGCTGGCCGCCTACGCGCAGGCGGAGTTCCACGTCACCGATCAGCTCGATCTCGTCGGCGGCGCTCGCGTGACCAACGATCGCAAGAGCGGCTCGCTGCTCGCGGGGACCACCGCGGCACCGACCCTCTTCGCTTTCAAGTTCGACGATACGCGCGTCAACTATCTTGCCGGCGCCAACTTCCGGCCGAGCAACGACATCCTGCTCTACGCGAAATACTCGACCGCCTTCGTGACGGGTGGCGCGGTGGCGGACATCACTTTCTCCCCGGAGACGGTCCGTTCGCTCGAAGGCGGCGTCAAGGCCGACCTGTTCAACCGCAAGCTACGCACCAACCTCTCGGTGTATCTCGCGAAGTACAAGAACGTTCAGACCGCCCAGGGCGGCCGCAACCTCGTCCCGGCCCGCAACGAACTCGGCACCGTCATCGTCACGCAGGGATCGAGCAAGGTGAAGGGCTTCGAGTTCGAGGCCACCGCCGCGCCGGTTCGCGGTGTCACCGTGGGCGCCAGCGTCGCTTACACCGACATCAACTTCGGATCGCTCAACCCGCAGGTGCTCGCCACCGTCGGGCTGACGACCGCCACTCAGGATGCGTTCCGTCCCACGCTCCAGCCCAAGTGGACCGGGTCGGCCTATGCGCAATATGAGTCCGGCCCGCTCTTCGGTGACGTCGGCGTGTCGTTGCGTGGCGATCTGATCTGGCGCGACCGGTTCAGGACAGATTCCAACGAGATCCGCAACAATCCGAACTACGCCACGCTCCGCTTCTCGCCCGCGCAGCAACTCGTCAACGCCCGGGCGGCGCTGACCGACATCGGGCTTGGCCCGGTCAAGGCCGAGGTCGCGCTGTGGGGGCGCAACCTCACCAACGAGAAGCAGCAGACGTTCGGGCTGATCGCGGGCTTCATCTCCTCTGCCGAGTATCAGGAAGCGCGGACCTACGGCATCGACGTGTCGTTCCGCTTCTGATCCTCGCGGCCTCACCGGGGAGGACGCCGATCTCATGCGACCTCCCCGATGACCGCTCACGACTTTCCGGTAAGGAGATACGGGTGTCAGCAGAGCGCATCGCCGACAGGATCGCGATCGGTGAGGTCAAGGCACGTTACTGCCGCCTGCTCGATACCAAGCAGTGGGAGCAGTGGGCTGCGTTGTTCACCGACGATCTGGTGCTCGACACCTCGCAAGCCGGCGGTCCGGCACCGATCGAGGGCCGTGGGGCGGCGGTCGCCTCCGTCCGTCAGTTTCTCGAAACCGCCAGGACCGCTCATCAGATCCACGCGCCCGAGATCCGGTTCGACGGCGCCGACCGGGCAGAGGCGATTTTCGCCATGCAGGATCGCGTGATCTTCGAAGGCGGCCCGAGCCTTACCGGCTACGGCCATTATACGGAAACCTATGTGAGGAGCGAGGACGGCTGGAAGATCGCTCGCACCAGGCTCACACGGCTGGTCCTCGACATAGGCGCCTCGTAACCAGCGAATTCATTCGAACCGCTGGGACTATGCCTATACCGGCGGGAACGCCGAAGGCGGGCTGACCGACCTACCGGCAAGGGCGTCGGCATTATCGGCACGGCGGCGGCAACGGCGGTCCAGGCGATCCCAGACGATGGAGAGCATCGGGGATAGCGGCGCGGATGCCGTTCGGGCGGACGCCGTCGATCCGGTCACGGTCGGCCTGCGGCGTGGCCGGCAGCGGCGTGTCGTAGCCGCGATAGACGACCCTTCTCGACCACCTTGCCCGGCGCCGCGACGAAGGGATACATGCCGATCGCACCTTCCTGCGACACGAGCGTCAGGCCGATCCCGCAAGCCAGTCGGCGGCACGAGACGCCTGCCGACTCGTCCGGCAGGACCGCGCCGCCCCGAAATCAGCATGCCTCGAACACCATGGCGCGGGCGTCCCGGGTCAGGTCTGCCGATCGCCGCGTCGTGTCGCCTGTCGACATGATACCGAGGCGCCCCGCCGCTTACGCCGCGCGCGGACGCTGACGCATCAGCCACCACACCATCGCACCGAGCAACGCGGTGCCCGCCAGCAGCACCGCCCACAGCACCATGCCGCGACGCGCGGCGGTCGCGTCCGGCGCCGCCGCCGCCACGACCGGGTCGGCGGCGGGCGCCGTCGTCGCGGCGGGGAGTGCGGCATCGGCGGCCGGGCCATAGCCGGGCACGAGGCTGGCGGCCGGCAGCCAGACAGGCGGCGCATCCCGCCGCCCCGCCGCCAGCACGAATGGCGGCGTACTGCTGGCAAGAAAGATCAGCCGCACCGGATCGAACCGCACCGCTACTTCCGGCGTGGCGGCGAAACCGGCGCTGTTGGCGTCCGTCTCGATCCGCAGCGTGCGGAAACGGGCGCCGTGCAGGTCGAACGGCGGGTTGAGGCGGGTGCGCCCGCTGTTCGTCAGGCGGAACACCGGGCCGGCGGCGAGCGGCACCCACGCCTGATCGCGCGCGTCGCGGCCGAGGATGCGGACGGGCACGACGCTGTCGCCGCCTGTCGGCACCCCCTCCAGCGCGGCGACCGGGGTGGCGAACGGCAAGGCGAACTCGATCGCCTTGCCGCCGGCCGATGCGGGCAGGCCGATCACGGCGCGCTGCCTCGCCACCGCCTCGCCCGCCACCATCGCCAGCCGCGCCCCCCGCACCACCACCGGCGATACGAGCCGCGAGGCCGCCTGCCACGTGACCCGCAGATACCGGCCGTGCAGACCCATGGCCGCAAAAGCGATCGCCTCGGGCGCCGCCGCCGCATCGGCGCGATAGAGCGTCTTGCAGGCCACCGGCTGCCAATCCTGCAAGTCGTCGCTCGCCTCGATCGTGAAGGTGACGGGCTGGGCGACCGGCACCTCGGCATCGAGTGTCAGCGCATCGACCGGTCCGGCGAGGCGGCGCGTATCGAACAGGACACCCAGCACCACCGTGCCCGCGCCCGCGCCCGCCCGCGGCGTGCCGTCGACGCGCACCACGCTGGCACGCTGGCCCTCGTCGATCCGCAGCGACACGCCCGTCACCGCCAGCGTGCCGGCCGCACCCAGTATCGGCAGCGCGGGCAGCGTCATCATGCGGTGGCGTGGCCCGGCGGGGGCGGTGGAAAGCGCGATCGGCACCGCCTGCCCGCGCCCGTCGAAGATACGCAGATCGGCCAGCCCGGCCCGCTGCGAGGCGACCAGCGCGCGCGTCGGCACCGCCAGTTGCTGCAACGAGCCACCGGGCGCGGGGGTGACGGGGATGCGCACGGCATAGGCCTCGGGCCGATCCGCTTCGGCAGCGCCGGCCGGGGCCGAAAGCAGCAGCGCCGCCGCCAATACCGCGATCGATCGGATCATGCCCGCCCCTCCCTTGCCGGCGCATCGGCGGCCTTCGGCGGCAGCGGCGCGAAATAGCCGACCACCAGCATCAATATGCCGACCACGATGAAGGTGACGATCCGCGCCGCGCCATCGGCGTTCGACAGATCGACCAGCAGCAGTTTCGCCACCACCACGCCGAGCAGCCCTGCGCCCGCCAACCACATCGTCCGCTGCCCGCGCCGGTGCGCCGTCAGCGTCAGCGCCAGCGCCAGCAGCGTCCACAGGATCGACAGGCCGGTCTGCACCACGAAGCTGCCCATCAACGCCGGCCCGCTCCACGCCACGCCGAGCAGGTGATGCGCGATCCGCAGCCACACCGTGTTCACCACCACGAAGGCGAGCGCCGCCAGCGCGATCAACGGCGGCGGCCCGTCGAGCAGGGCCGCGCCCGGCGGACGGGGCGAAGCGGCGACGACGGTGCGCTGCCACAATGCCAGCACCGCGATGGCGAGCGCCAGCGACAGATCGACCGGGTTGAGCAGCGGCACATAGGGCAGCGGATCGGTGCGCCCCTCGGCGAACAGCGCGGTGCCCGCCGCGCCGACATAGACGAGGGCGGCGATCGGCACGGCGGCGGACCAGAGGTACTCCTCGCGGTGGGTGGCCAGCGGCCACCGGCGCCCCGCGCCCCGCCCCGCCCACAGCGCCAGCCCCAGCAGCGCGGCGATCGCGCCGACGAGGAAGGTCACGCCCGCCCATGACGTGTGCCACAGATCGGCGCGGTCGATGGCGAACCACAGGCAGTCGGTCACCATCGCCGCCACCAGCCACGCGCTGCCCACATGCACCGCGCGTTGCAGGCCGAGAGCCGGATCGCCCGCCGGCGTGTCCCGGTCATTCAGATAGAGCAGGCGATAGTGCAGCGCCGTGCCTGCCAGCCAGAAAAGCCAGTTGGGCGTCACGAGGATGAAGCTGCCCGCCCCGCTTCGCCCGAGCAGCGCAAGCACCAGCGCCACCAAAGTCACCCGCCCCGGCCATGTCGCCACCGCCCATGCGCGTCGCCGGCCGATCCATGCCGAAACGGCGGCGCTGGCGACGAACGCGAGCATCGCCGCCGGACCGCGCAGATCCCACGGCACCACCGGCACCAGCGCCTCGCCCGCGACACGCGGGGGCAGCAACCGGCCGATCTCCAGCAGGCAGGCGATGCACCACAGCAGGAAGGCGTACAGGAACATCGGCTGCGGCAGGGCGCGCTCGATCCCGGCATAGCCCTTGGCCCAGCGCGACTCGCCCTCCGCCAGCGGCCCGCGCAGCCACCACGCGATGGCGAAGGCCGGCAACGCCAGCAGCAGCGCGCCCAGCGTGTTCGGGTTGAGCAGCGGCAGCGCCGAGACGTTGTTTCGCACGGCGGCAAGGAAGACGAGCGCCCCCGCCGCCTGCAACGCCAGCCCGAACGCGCGCGGCAGCCAGCGCGCCTGCCGCATCCCCAGCCAGAAGGCGCCCGCCCCCTCCAGCGCCCACACCGAGGCCGTCCAGCGGACGCCCAGCGCCAGCGGCACCGCCAGCGTGACGAAGCCGACCGCGACCGCGATCAGACCGTCGCCCAGCACGCGATTGTCGCCGCGCCCGCGTCGGATCACGAACAGCGCCAGCCCGAGATACAGCGCGCCGAGTCCCAGCGCGGAAAAGGCGCTGCCGAGCGGCAGATCGCGCACCAGCCCGGCCTGCAACCCGAAGCCGGCCAGCGCCGGGCCGAACAGCAGGGTGCCGTCCACCACGTTCCCCATCCGCCCCGGCCGGTTGCGCGCGTGCAGGATTCCGGCGACCACGTAGATGAGCACGAACAGGATCAGGAAGAATTGCGAGAGGCCGTACAGCGCCGGATCGTACACCAGCACGCCCCACAGCGTGGCCAGGCCGAAGGTGGCGACGAAGCCGATCAGGTTCACCATCCGCCACGCCCGGCGCCACGCGATCGCCAGCACCGCCAGGTTCAGCACGGTATAATAAGCGAACAGGCCGATCC
>NZ_VNIM01000002.1 GCF_007785815.1 Alterirhizorhabdus solaris
ATCCCGCATCGCGACCATGCGGTCAGGGATTTCGTGCTCGCACCGCTCGGCAAGGTCGCTCCCGGCTGGCGGATACCGGGCGGGCCGACCGTGCGACAGGCGCGCTTCCGCCTCACCCGACGCCGCCCGCGCGTCGATTGACGCAAATCGGATGGACGCCGCCCCGCGATTCGCGCTATAGGCGGGGCATGACGTCGTTCCGTGGCCTTCTCCTGCTTCGACTTACGCGCCCTTAGGCGCGTACCTCCGCTCGCGGCCGTCGGCCGTTCGAGCCATGACGCCTAAGGGTCGATCCGCACAGAACAGACCACCCTGCACGGGAGCAGGCCTACCATGACCGACAATACCATTCTGATCTTCGACACCACCTTGCGCGACGGCGAGCAGTCGCCCGGCTGCTCGATGAATCTGGAAGAGAAACTCCAGGTCGCCGCCCAGCTGGAAACGCTGGGCGTCGATATCATCGAGGCCGGCTTCGCCATCGCCAGCCAAGGCGATTTCGAGGCGGTGAGCGAGGTATCGCGCCAGTGCCAGCGCGCCACCGTCGCCAGCCTGGCACGCGCGGCCATCGCCGACATCGAGCGCGCGTGGGAAGCGGTGCGCCACGCCCGCGCGCCGCGCATCCACACCTTCATCGCCACCTCGCCGCTGCACATGCGGGTAAAGCTGAACAAGACCCCCGAGGAGGTGATCGAGGCGATCGAGCGGACGGTGCGCCATGCGCGCAACCTGTGCCCGGATGTGGAATGGTCGGCCGAGGACGCGACGCGCACCGAGTCGGATTTCCTCGCCCGCGCGATCGAGACGGCGATCCGCGCCGGCGCGCGCACGATCAACCTGCCCGATACGGTCGGCTACGCCACGCCGGAGACCTACGGCGCGCTGTTCCGTGACATGATCGCGCGGGTGCCGAACGCGGATCAGGCGATCTTCTCCACCCATTGCCACAACGATCTGGGTCTCGGCGTCGCCAACACGCTGGCGGCGGTGATGGGCGGCGCGCGGCAGGTGGAATCGACGATCAACGGCATCGGCGAACGCGCCGGCAACGCCGCCGTCGAGGAGATCGCGATGGCGCTGAAGGTGCGCGGCGACGTGATGCCGTTCCGTACCAACGTCGTCTCCACCGAGATCACCCGCGCCAGCCGGCTCGTGTCCGGCATCACCGGCTTTCAGGTGCAGCCCAACAAGGCGATCGTGGGCGCCAACGCCTTCGCGCACGAAAGCGGCATCCATCAGGACGGGATGATCAAGGATTCATCCACCTACGAGATCATGACGCCCGAGAGCGTCGGCGTCGCCACCTCCAGCTTGGTGATGGGCAAGCATTCGGGGCGCGCCGCGTTCAAGGCCAAGCTGATCGAGCTTGGCTATGATCTGGGCGACAACGCGTTTCAGGATGCGTTCGTGCGGTTCAAGGCGCTGGCCGATGCCAAGAAGGCTGTGTTCGACGAGGATATCGTCGCGCTGGTGGACGACGAGGTGCTGCGCGGCCACGACTCGATCAAGGTGAAGGAGGTCGAGATCTACTGTGGCACCGGCCCGGCCCGCGCGATCCTGACGCTGGAAGTGGACGGCGCGGAGCATGTCGCCGCCACGCGCGGCAGCGGCCCGGTCGACGCGCTGTTCGCCGCCATCCGCCAGATCGTGCCGCACGATCGCTCCGTGCTGGAACGCTACGAGGTCCACGCCGTCACCGGCGGCACCGACGCGCAGGCCGAGGTGTCCGTGCTGCTCGCCGAGGACGGCCGCACCACGCGCGGGCGCGGTGCCAGCCACGATACGATGGTGGCCAGCGCGCGCGCCTATGTGAACGCGCTGAACAAGCTGATGGTGAAGCGCGGCAAGCAGCCCGTGGGCAACGCCATCGCCGGCTGACAGCGGGTGGCGGGGTGTCCCTTCCCGGGGCATTCCCGCTACTTGACGCCAAATCGGCGCAGGCGCAGCTTCCCGGTTGGAGATGCACCGGCAGACGGGTTTCCCCCGCCACCGCGATGCACCCGAACGGAGGATGCATCGTGGCCTATGCGGACAACCAGCGTCGTCTCAACCTGAAGCCGGTCGCCGGGGTGGCGATCGTCCACCTCGCGATCGGGTACGCCTTCATCAGCGGCCTTGCCTCCGATGTGATGCGGCAGGTGCCCACGGTATTCCGGCTGATCGACATTCCGGCGATCGCGCCGCCCCCGCCCGATGTTCCCCAGCCACCCGTTGCCCGGCCGGCCTCTCCCGCCACGCCGACCGTGGCACGGCAGGAGGTGGCGCTGCCACCCCGACCCGCCGTCGATCCGGTGCTGGTGTCGGAGATCCAGCCCCTGCCGGTCCCGGGCGTGGAAACCGTGCGGGTCGCGCCACCCGCGCCGCCGGCCACCACCTCGCGCGCCAGCGGGGCACGCGCGCGCGGCGACCGCGCCGGCTGGATCACCACCGATGACTATCCGGCGCGCGCGCTGCGCAACGGCGAGGAAGGCAGCGTCGGCATCAGCCTGCGCATCGGTGCGGACGGGCGGGTGAGCGACTGCGCGGTCACGGCCTCCAGCGGCTCGCCCCAGCTCGACGAGGCGACGTGCCGCCTCTACCAACGTCGCGCCCGCTTCACCCCCGCGCAGGACGAGGAAGGGCGGGTGATCGCGACGACGTACCTCGACCGCATCCGCTGGACCATTCCTCACTGACGATCGGCTTCCGCCTGCCCGATACCGTGCGCCGATGCCGCGCGGTATCGGCGAAAGCGCCGCATTCACCGCCGTTTCCCGAGTGAGAGCAGCGGCCACGCCGGCGACAAAGCCGCGCGGCAGGCACCTAGACGGGCGGGTTCAGCGCCAGCACCACCACCGAGCCGAGCAGCGCCACCAGCCCCGCCAGAAAGATCCGGTCCGCCAGTACCTCGGCCCGCCCGCCCTCCGGCGACCGGATCGCCAGATAGGAGAGCAGGCAGCTGGCGCCGAACATCAGACACGCCACCCACGCGACCTCGTCCGCCATCGTGCCGCCGGCCGTCTTGGAAATGTTCAGGCCGGTGATGATGAGCAGCGCGATGCCCAGCAGGTTGGACGAGGCGTTGAGGATATGCGGCGGACGTTCCATTCCCGCCGGTAGCGCCCAAAAGGCTGAACCGGGGCGGAACGCAGGTGTAGCTTTCGGCGATACGGGTGGGAACCGCTGCACGCTTGGCTTCGGATCGATTACTTAGGAGGCGGAAAGTGGTGGTTAGCGGACATTGACGCATGGCGTGGTGTGTCCGATCCTCTCCTCATGCGTCGCCTGATCCTTTGCCTCACGGTCATCTGTACTGCGTGTGGCGTCGCCGAGCAGCCGAAGTGGACGGAAACAATCGCTGCATACGAGGTGCCGCTATCAACCGACACGGATAAGGCACGCTTCATTCGGCTTCTGCGTGAGGAGGGTGCATCGCAGGGCTTTCATGTTGATGCGGCGTCCCGAGGCGCGTTGGCGATTCAGTCTGAGGTCTCCCCGATGACGTTCAATGCGGCGGTCTGGCGAGGAGAGGAAGACGAAGAGTTGATGGCTTCAGCTATGGACTTCGAAGATCGGATTGGGCGCGTATGGATTTCGTTTCCACTTGGCCAAGACCCAGCGCGTTCCGCTCGCTTCCGAGAAAAGCTTGTTCCTAAGATCAAGGAATTTTGGCCCGCGACGGCGTCTCTCCCGATTATGCCTAGTGGAGCCATACCGCTGACCAGAGACTTGGTGCGTACGGCTGCTGGTTATTCCGTCAATCCATCCGCAGCGGCTAAATACAACGACGCTCGCCGGTAGCATCGGGCGAATGTCCGCAATGGGCGTTAGCCGTCATCGTCATCACCGACAATTTCTCGCACCCCCCTCACTTGCGCCCGAACAGCTTCTCCACGTCCTTGAGGTCCAGATTAACCCATGTCGGGCGGCCGTGGTTGCACTGGCCGGAGTGGGGCGTCACCTCCATCTCGCGCAGCAGGGCGTTCATCTCGGCGACCGAGAGAATGCGGCCAGCGCGAACGGAGCCGTGGCAGGCCATGGTCGCGGCGACATGGTCGAGCCGTTCCTTCAGCGACAGTGCCTCGTCATAGGCGGCCAGTTCGTCGGCGAGGTCGGTGACGAGGCCTTTCGCCTCGCCGCTGCCCAGCATCGCCGGCATCGCGCGCACCAGCACCGCCTTCGGGCCGAACCGCTCCAGCTCCAGCCCGAAATCGGCCAGTTCGGCGGCGCGCGCCTCCAGCCGGTCGCAGGCCGGCTCATCCAGCTCCACCACCTCGGGCAGCAGCAGCGACTGGGCGGGCACGCCGCCGCCGGCGATGGCGCGGCGCATCCGCTCCAGCACCAGCCGCTCGTGCGCGGCGTGCTGATCGACGAGGACGAGGCCGTCCTCCGCCTCGGCGACGATGTAGGTGGCCGCCACCTGCCCGCGCGCCACGCCCAGCGGGTAGCGCCCCGGCGCGGGCGGGGCTGCGTCGGCCGGCTCGGCCCGTGCCATCGGCGGGGCGGTGAAGTCGGCGCGGTGATCGAACACGCTGCCCTGTGCGGGGCCGGGCGGCGGCGGGGCCGGGATGATCGGGCGACCGTAAGCCCCCGGCCCCGCCGCCGATGACGCCCCCGCTGAACCTCCCGGCTGCCACATCCCCAGCGCGGCGGGCGAGACGTGCCGCACGCTGCGGTGGCCGGCGGCATCGAGTGCGGCGCGCAGGCCACCGACGATCAGCCCACGCACCATGCCCGCGTCGCGGAAACGCACCTCGGTCTTGGCCGGGTGCACGTTGACGTCCACCTCGCTGCCCGGCAGATCGATGAACAGCGCCACGACCGGATGGCGATCACGCGCCAGCATGTCCTGATAGGCGCCGCGCACCGCCCCCACCAGCAGCCGATCCCGCACCGGGCGGCCGTTGACGAACAGATACTGGTGATCGGCCACGCCCCGGTTGAACGTGGGCAGCCCGGCCACCCCGCCCAGCCGCACGCCCTCGCGCTCGTGATCCAGCGGCACGCTGTTCTCGATCAGCGCGCGGTCCGTGAGCGCCGCCACCCGCTCGGCGCGATGCGCGGCCGGCTGCACGGCCATCGCGCGCCGGCCGTCATGCTCCAGCGTGAAGCCGATCTCGGGCCGCGCCATCGCCAGCCGCTTCACCACATCCACGCAGGCGGCATATTCGGCGCGGGGGGAGCGCAGGAACTTGCGCCGCGCCGGCACGCGGGCGAACAGATCCTCGATGCGGATGCGGGTGCCGGGGGGCAGCGCGGCCGGCCCCTCGCCGGCCAGCACGCCGTTGTCCACCGTGCGCTGCCAGCCGTCGTGCCCGCGCACCCGGCTTTCGATCGTCATGCGCGAGACGCTGGCGATCGAGGGCAGCGCCTCGCCGCGAAAGCCGAGCGTCTCGACCGCCTCGATCAGCTCGTCGGGCAGCTTGGAGGTGGCGTGCCGTTCCAGCGCGAGCGCGATCTCGTCGCGCGCCATGCCGCAACCGTCGTCCGCCACCGCGATGCGGGCGAGGCCGCCATCGGACAGGATGATGGCGATGCGGGTCGCCCCCGCGTCGATCGCATTCTCGACCAACTCCTTGAGCGCGCTGGCCGGCCTTTCCACCACTTCACCGGCGGCGATGCGGTTGACCAGATGCTCGGGAAGGCGGCGTATTGACATGGCGCAGGCTGTAGCCCAAGCGACGGCCTCCCGCGACCGGCATTCACCTTGTTTATAGCGCGACGCCCGGGCGTGGGGCCGCGATGCTGCTTCACAAGACGGGCGATTCGATGTTCTTCACGCGCTGGTTCAAATTCATGTCGCACGACATGGCGATCGATCTCGGCACGGCCAACACGGTGGTCTATGTGCGCGGTCGCGGCATCGTGCTGAACGAGCCGTCCGTCGTGGCGATCGAGACGATCGACGGGGTGAAGCGCGTGCGCGCGGTGGGCGCCGATGCCAAGCTGATGCTGGGCAAGACCCCCGGCTCGATCGAGGCGATCCGCCCGCTGCGTGACGGCGTGATCGCCGACATCGACGTGGCCGAACAGATGATAAAGCACTTCATCCAGAAGGTGCACGGCCAGCGCCGCTTCCCGCGCTGGCCCGAGATCGTGATCTGCGTCCCCTCCGGTTCCACCAAGGTGGAGCGCCGCGCCATCCGCGACGCCGCCAGCAACGCCGGGGCCAGCCAGGTCTGGCTGATCGAGGAGCCGATGGCCGCCGCGATCGGCGCGGGGATGCCCGTGACCGAGCCGATCGGCTCGATGGTGGTCGATATCGGCGGCGGCACCACCGAAGTGGCCGTGCTCTCGCTGCGCGGTCTGGCCTACACCACCTCCGTGCGGGTGGGCGGCGACAAGATGGACGAGGCGATCTCCTCCTACGTACGCCGCAACCACAACCTGCTGATCGGCGAGGCCACGGCCGAGCGGATCAAGAAGGAGATGGGGATCGCCAAGATGCCCGCCGACGGGCGCGGCCAGACGATCCACATCAAGGGCCGCGATCTCGTGAACGGCGTGCCCAAGGAAATCACGATCAACCAGGCGCAGGTCGCCGAGGCGCTGAGCGAGCCGGTGTCGGCGATCGTCGAGGGCGTGCGCATCGCGCTGGAGAATACCGCGCCGGAACTGGCCGCCGACATCGTCGATCAGGGCATCGTGCTGACCGGCGGCGGCGCGCTGTTGCAGGGGCTGGACGAGGTGCTACGCGAGGAGACCGGCCTGCCCGTCACCGTCGCCGACGAGCCGCTGACCTGCGTCGCGCTGGGCACCGGGCGTGCGCTGGAAGAGCCGATCTTCCGCGGCGTGCTGCAAACCGCCTGAACTGAGGCCACGCTCCACCCATGGCGCCGCCCCCCAACCGGCGTCCCGGCTTTTCACGGCGCGCCCAGCTCGGCCTGTTCACCGGCTATGTCGTGGCGGTCGCCGGCCTGCTCGCCGGGCTGGGGCTGATCCTGTCGGCCCGGCTCGACCCGCAGGGGTTCGCCGCGATCCGCGGAGTCGCCATCGACGCCACCGCGCCGGTCTCCGCCATCGGGCGTGACATGGTGCGGGGGGTCGACGTGGTGGGGGAAACCATCACCGCCTATCTCGACGCCGCCGGCCAGAACCGCGCGCTGCGGGCGGAGATGAAGGCCGCGCGCGGCCGGCTGGTGGAGGCGCGCGCGCTGGATTTCGAGAACCGGCGGCTGAAGCGCCTGCTGCACCTGATCGAGGATGCGCCCGCCACCGTGGCGGTCGCGCGGATCGTCTCGTCCACCGCCACCTCCCCGCGCCGGCTGGCCATCCTCCACGCGGGCACCAACGACGGTGTGGCCGAGGGTCAGCCGGTGCGCTCGCCCGAGGGGCTGGTCGGCACCGTCGTCGCCACCGGGCGGATCGCGGCGCAAGTGCTGCTGCTCACCGATAGCGGCAGCGCCGTGCCGGTTCGGCTCGCGCGCAGCGGCGTACCCGCGCTGGCCGCCGGCAAGGGCGACGGGCGGATCGAGTTGCGCGCACTGGTGGCCGGCGCCACCCCGTTCCGCCGGGGGGATATCGCGCTGTCCTCCGGCACCGGCGGCGTGTTCCCGCCCGATATCCCGGTGGCGGTGGTGACGGCGGTGAACGGCGACCTTGCCACTGCCTGGCCGCTGGCGGACCCGGCGCGGCTCGATTTCGCCACCGTGCTGAAGGTGTTCCAGCCCGATATTCCCCCGCCACCCCCGCCGCCGGCGAAGAAATGATCCGCACCGCAGCCGATCGCACCCGTCTGCTGCCGCCGCGCGCGCGGCTGGTGCCGGTCGCCTCCACGATGGCGGGATCGCTGTTGCATGCGCTGCCGGTGGTGGCGACCGCGCCGGTGATGCCGCCGTTCGGCCTGCTGGTGCTGCTCGGCTGGCGTCTGCTGCGACCCGAGCTGTGGCATGCCTGGGTGGCGCTGCCGCTGGGCCTGTTCGACGATCTGGCCGCCGGCCACCCGCCCGGCAGCGCGATGACGCTGTGGACCTTCGGCTTCCTGCTGCTGGACATGCTGGACGACCGGTTGCTCTGGCGCGACTACTGGATCGAGTGGCTGGTCGCCGCCGCGCTGATCGCGCTGTGCATGACCGGCACCTGGGCGGTGGCCGCCTTCACCACCGGCGAGCGCGCCATCGGCGCGATCCTGCCACAGATAATGGTGACGATTTTCTGCTTCCCCGCCGTGGTCCGCGTCTGCGCGGTCCTCGACCGCTGGCGCCTGAGGCGCTAAGGCGTCAGCCATGAGGCGGCCCACCCGCATCGTTACCGAACATGCCCAGAGCTTCACCTTCACGCGCCGCGCGCTCGTGCTCGGTGGGGCGCAATTCGCCGTGGGCGGCGTTCTGGCGGGGCGGATGGGCTGGCTGGCGATCGCACAGAACGAACGCTACCGGCTCATGGCAGAGAGCAACCGGGTGCAGTTGCTGCTGATCCCGCCGCGCCGGGGCTGGATCGTCGACCGCTACGGCAAGCCGATCGCGATCAACCGCACCGACTTCCGCGTCGACCTGATCCCGGACCAGCTCCACGACCCTGACCACGTCCTCGCCGAGCTCCAGAAGATCCTGTCGCTGCCCGACGAGGAGATGGCGCGCATCCGCGAGGAGCTGGAGAAGGCGGCGGGGTATCAGCCGGTGCCCGTCGCCGAGAAGCTGGATTACGATCGCTTCGCCGCCGTCAGCGTCCGCCTGCCCGATCTGGCCGGGGTGGCGCCGGCGCGCGGCTATTCGCGCTATTACCCCACCGGCGCGGCGGTGGGGCAGTTATGCGGCTATGTCGGCGCAGCCTCCGCCAAGGATTATGAGGAGACGCACGACCCTTTGCTCATCACCCCCGGCTTCAAGGTGGGCAAGGAGGGGCTCGAGAAGACGATGGAGCCGCTGCTGCGCGGCAAGCCCGGCGCCAAGCGCAGCGAGGTGACCGCACGCGGCCGGCTGGTGCGCGATCTGGAAACCCGCCCCGACGTCGCCGGGCGCGCGCTGCACCTGACGATCGACATCGGCCTGCAGGATTACGCCGCCCGCCGGCTCGGCCCCGAAAGCGGATCGGTGGTGGTGATGGACTGCCGCACCGGCGACCTGCTGGCGATGGCCTCGATGCCGTCCTACGATCCGAACAGCTTTTCGGACGGGATCAGCCACAGCGAGTGGGACATGCTCTCGGCCAACGATCACCACCCGCTCATCAACAAGGTGTTGAGCGGTCTGTATCCCCCGGGATCGACGGTGAAGCCGATGAACGCGCTGGCGCTGCTCAACGCCGGCATCAGTGCTGACGAGCGCGTGGTGTGCACCGGCCAGTATCGCCTCGGGAACACGGTGTTCCACTGCCACAAGCGGCGAGGGCACGGCGCGCTCGATATGAAGCACGCCATCATGCAGAGCTGCGACATCTATTTCTATACGATGATCCGCCGCATCGGCATCGATGCGCTGGCCACGATGATGCGCGACATGGGGCTGGGCGAGGAATATGCGCTGCCGGTCGCCTCGCAACGCTATGGCACCGTGCCGGACAGCGCGTGGAAGCAGCGCAAGTACAAGACCGGCTGGACGGTGGCCGACACGATCAACGCCAGCATCGGCCAGGGCTATACGCTGACCAACCCGTTGCAACTGGCGGTGATGGCGGCGCGGCTCGCCTCAGGCCGGCAGGTATCGCCCCGGCTGATCGCGGGCGGCGCGCAGGCCCCCGCCCCCCCGCTCGACATCCCGCCCGAGCATTTCGCGATCGTGCGCGATGCGATGAGCGGCGTCGTCAACGGCGGCGGCACCGGCGGCTCGGCGCGAATGTACGTGCCGGGCGTGATGCTGGCGGGCAAGACCGGCACCGCGCAGGTGCGGCGGATCAGCATGGCCGAGCGCCGGCGCGGCGTGCTGAGCGATTCGGCGACGCCGTGGCGGCTGCGCGATCACTCGCTGTTCGTCTGCTTCGCGCCGGTGGAGAACCCGCGCTACGCCTGCGCCACCATCCTCGAACACAGCGGCCACATCGTCACCGCCGCGCCGATCGCGCGCGATACGCTGACGTACCTGTTTGATCCCAAGCGGGCGATGGCGCAGCTCGCTCCGCTGGAGGAGAAATGGGGCGGCGACATCCTGACCCGCACCGCCGCGCAAGGGGTGGCGTGGCGCACGCGCAACGATCCGCCGCCGGCTGTCGTGCCGCCGGCGGCCGCGCCTGTCGCATCCTCGCCTGCTGCACCCTCGCCTGCTGCCACGCCCCCTGCCACGCCGGCCCCGGCGCCGATCGGGACGCCCCCCGCCGACGAGGAACCGGACTGATGCGCGATTCCGTCGTCCCCGCCGCGCTTGCCCGCCTGCCGTGGGTTCTGATCCTGCTCGTCGTGGCGATCGGCAGCTTCGGGCTGGTGGTGCTCTATTCGGCGGCGGGCGGCAGCATCCGGCCGTGGGCGATCTCGCAGGGGACGCGGTTCTTCGTCTTCCTTGGCGGCGCGCTGGTGCTGTCACGCGTGCGGGAGGATCAGATCAAGGCGATGGCCTTTCCCGCCTACGCCGTCCTTGTGCTGCTGCTGCTGGTGGTGGAGCTGTTCGGTTTCGTCGGCGGCGGCAGCCAGCGATGGCTCGATCTCGGCTTCATCCGGCTCCAGCCGTCCGAACTGATGAAGCCGGCGATCGTGTTGGTGCTCGCCCGCTTCTACGATCTGCTGCCGGCTGGCGAGATCCGCCGCTGGCATGCGATCTGGCCGGCGGCGCTGCTGATCGGCGTGCCGGCGGCGCTGGTGATGCTTCAGCCCGATCTGGGCACCGCGCTGATGATCGTGGCGGGTGGCCTCACCGTCACCTTCCTGGCCGGGGTGCCGTTGCGGCTGTTCATCGGCGGCGGGCTGGGCGTGGCGGCGGCCGCCCCGCTCGCGTGGTTTTTCGCGATGCACGATTATCAGCGCAACCGCGTGCTGATCTTCCTCGATCCCGAGAGCGATCCGCTGGGTACCGGCTACCACATCAGCCAGTCGAAGATTGCGATCGGATCGGGCGGGATCTTCGGCAAGGGTTTCCTCAACGGCACGCAGAGCCACCTCGATTACCTGCCCGAAGGCCACACCGATTTCGTGTTCGCCACCATGGCCGAGGAATGGGGCATGATGGGTGGGCTGTTCCTGATCGCCGCATTCCTGGCGGTAGTGAACTGGGGCATCCGCGTGGCCCTGCGGCAGGAGGGCAAGTTCGCCCGGCTGGCGGCGGCCGGGCTGGCGACGACGATCTTCTTCTACGTGGCGATCAACCTGATGATGGTGATGGGCCTGGCCCCCGTGGTGGGCATCCCGCTGCCGCTGGTGTCGTTCGGCGGCTCGGCGATGATGACGGTGCTGCTGTGCCTGGGCCTGCTGATGGCGATCGACCGAAACGCGCCCACCGCCCGCTGAGATTTTTCGCACATGCCTGTTTACACCGCGCGACCCCACTGCTAATCGCGCCGCTCGCAACGCAGCGAGGCTCTTCGGACCAAGCGGCAGCGGTGTGGACGCATAGCTCAGTTGGTAGAGCAGCTGACTCTTAATCAGCGGGTCCTTGGTTCGAGCCCAAGTGCGTCCACCATACTTTCAATAACTTAGTCCCTTCTTTCCGACCGCGGGATCGGTGCTAGGTATCGCGCTAGGTAACAGCATTCCGAAATTGCGGTGCGCAGCGCGTTTTTAACCTATGATCCGTATCGCCGCGGTCGTGTTGAGAGCGGATGCCGGCGCCGCTGGCCGCGCGGCCTGCGGTCAGCGCAATTCATCGAGCCCTCGGAAGTGAGAGGATGCTCCTGTTCGACTCGGCACTCAGGCGTGATCGCCTGGGAACCTAGTCCCGATTCGCTCGACGCAAACACTTCAACATCTCGTCGAGGAGGCTGAGCGACCGATCGCAGGCCGATCACCGCGCAACCTCAACCGTGACCTACCTTTCGAATTCGGCCCAGATGGGACCGGTGGTGAGCGCGACGGCGCTGCGCTTAAGGGAGCGCGCGAGGCACGCACGGTCGCCGAGCGATGGCCTGGCTAGACGAGTTGCGGCACGCAGAAGACGGACACCGATGTTAGGCAATGGTAGGGCAGCTCCGTCTCTGGCCTGAAAAGCGCGAGCGGAATTGGCAGGCGATGTTGAGTCCTACGGCATGCCGTAAGCTACCGAAGGAATGGCTATGACGTGCTCCCCAAAGCTCTACCAATCATAACTGGAGTCCGGGGTTGGTATGGTGCCCTTGGGGGCGGTGTTGCACAACCCGCCTGGCAACATCAGCGGGCGTCAGCCCGCCAACACCACTATGCGGGCGCACATGGTTGTAGTCGTCGCGCCAGAGCCGCAGCACCGAGCGGGCATGGCCAAGTGACACGAACAGCGTCTCGTTGAGGCACTCGTCGCGCAGGCGGCCGTTGAAGCTCTCGACGTAGCCGTTCTGCTGAGGCTTGCCCGGCGCGATATAGTGCCACTCGACAGGCCGCTCCTGCGTCCATCTCAGGATCGCAAGGCTGGTCAGCTCGGTGCCGTAGCACATTGGGAAGGGTCGGATCGGGAGCCGCCGAGGCCCTGATGGAGGCAAGGCCGCGGAGCGGCCGCAGGCTTCATCAGGGCAAGCCATGGCCGGCCAGCGGGTCTCTAAAGTGAGGTTGTCGAGACAACACTTTGGAGGCCGACCGACCATGACCAAGCTAACCTCTACGCCTGCCGGCGCCGTGCTGGTAGCCATCGATATGTCCAAAAACCGGCAGGAGGTCCTCATCGAGCGACCGGAAGGCGGCCGGCGCCGGCGAATGACCGTCATGGCGACCAGGCAGGACTATGACGGCTTTGCCGAGCAACTCGCTGCCATCGGGCGCCCCATCATCGTCGGCTTCGAGGCGACGGGTAATTACCATCGCACGCTGGCGCACCGGCTGCTGACGGCGGGGTTCGAGCTGCGGCTCATCTCATCGGTCGCCCTCGCCCGAACGCGCGAGGCGCTGCACAACGGCTGGGATAAAAACGATCCCAAGGACGCGCAGGTCATCCTGCATATGCTGCGGATCGGCGCGACGCAGCGTTACGTCGACCCGCTCGCCGCAGGCATCAATGACCTGCAGGAGCTCTCGAAGACCCACGAGACGATCTCCAGGATGAAGACGCAGACCTGGCACCGGATCCTGACACACTACCTGCCGCTGTATTTCCCCGAGATCGCTCGCTTCGCGGGTAACAGCCGGTCCGACTGGTTCCTCGCGCTCATCGAGCGGTTTCCGACACCGGTCACCATCACGGTGCTGGACCGCGACGCGTTCTCGGCCGCGGCCTGGCCGCTCATCGGCCGCAAGGTCTCCAAGGCACGGCTCATTAACGACATCTACGAGACGGCGTCCGCCTCGACGGCACTGCCGGTGCCGGAAGACTCAGCTGCCATCACCATGTTCCGCATGGTCATCGCGCAGGGCCGCAGCCTCATCCACCAGCGCGACGAGATCGAGCAGCTGGCCCATGCGCGGCTCGCCGATCACGTCGACTACCAGTTGCTGCGCAACATTCCGGGCATCGGTCCGATCAACGCGCTGACCATCTTGGCCGAGGCCGGTGATCTGCGCCGCTTCAACCATCATCGTCAGTTCCTGAAGTTCTGCGGCCTTGATCTCGCCACCTGCCAGTCGGGTACGTTCCGCGGCCGCACCAAGCTGTCTAAGTACGGCAACGCGCGTCTGCGCCGCACCTTCTGGATGGCTGCCCAGGTCGCCGCGCGTCAGCGCGACAACAGCTTCCGCGACAAGCTCGGACGGTACACCGCCGGGCACGCGGACGATGCCGACCGTCGCCGCAAGGCGATGACGGCACTCACCGCCAAGATGGCGCGTGTGGCTCACGCCGTCGTCAAGACGGGGACAGAGTACCGGCCGTTCCTCGAACGGTCGGATGCCAGGTGGAAGGACCCCTCTCTGCAAGTGCCGTGAGGGCGCTCGTCGAGCGACCCTGTAGATAATGTTCGGGCCTTCCACCTGGGTGCGTATCTCGTCTTAAGGATGGTGAGGACCACGGCCGCCTCGGCGCCGCTGGATCCTATGTTTGCTATGGCAGGGAGCGATCCCGTTGACGGTGGGAGCCATCTGGCTCAGATTGCATGCCGCGCCGATGGTTGTCGGCGCCAGGAGACCTGCGGGCCAAACCCGCCAACGCTTCCCGACATAGGACGTTGTCGCTGACAATCATCAACGGCGACACCCCGCGGGCAGCGATGATGGCGTCCAACTCGCGGGCGACCCGCGCACCTGACAGCGAGGTGTCGACCACCAGTGCCAGGCATTCCCGCGTGAAGTCGTCGACCACCGCCAGGATGCGAATGCGCCGGCCGCTGATCAGCGTGTCGCTGACGAAGTCGAGGCTCCACCGCTGGTTCGGACCCTGCGGCAGCGCCATGGGCGCTCGCGTGCCCATGGCTCGTTTGCGGCCACGCCGGCGCCTCACGCGCAGGTTCTCCTCGCGGTAGAGCCGCAGCAGCTTCTTGTGGTTCATGACCAGCCCTTCGCGGGCGAGCATGATCCCCAGCCGCCGGTAGCCGAACCGACGCCGCTCGGCCGCGATCTCGCGCAGCCGCGACCGCAGGTCGCCATCATCACTACGCCGGGGCGCGTAGCGCACCGACGTCCTGTCCACGCCGAAGATGGTACACGCCCGACGCTCGCTGATGCCGAACAGCTGCCGAGCATGTTCGACAGCCTTCCGCTGAGCGGCGGGCTTCACCAGTTTTTTCCCGCCACCTCCTTCAGCACGGCGTTGTCGAGCATTGCATCGGCCAGCAACCGTTTGAGCCGGCCGTTCTCCTCCTCGAGCACCTTCAGCTTGCGCGCCTGCGACACGTCCATGCCGCCGTACTTGGCCTTCCAGGCGTACAACGTCGCGCTGCTGATGCCGTGCTTGCGACACACGTCGGCGGTCTTCATCCCAGCCTCCTGCTCGCGCAGCACCGCGATGATCTGCTCCTCGCTGAACCTGCTCTTCTTCACGTCCGTCTCCTCACGAAGGCGGACTCTAGCTCAAACTGGCGGAGTTTCAGGGGAGCACGTCAGCTATCATCCGGTACCGTAGGCATGACGAAAGTGGCAGCGTGGTCACTTCGGTGCAGGTCGGTTGTCGTCCGATCTGGTTGGCATCAGTTCGAGGTATTGGCTTTCATCCGCTGGATT
Organism: Alterirhizorhabdus solaris; assembly: GCF_007785815.1. Taxonomy (GTDB): domain Bacteria; phylum Pseudomonadota; class Alphaproteobacteria; order Sphingomonadales; family Sphingomonadaceae; genus Alterirhizorhabdus; species Alterirhizorhabdus solaris. Next base: position 15,113 of record NZ_VNIM01000002.1, read on the forward strand.
AGCCAACCCACGCTCCCGCCCTGCACGATGACGGCGAACAGGACAACGACGTAAGTTGTTGCCAAGATTAGCGTTCTGGTCGTGCTTTCCGGCAGCGAAAGAGCCAACGCGACCGAGATACCCCCTCGCAACCCTCCCCAGACAAGAATGGGGCGTGCCATTGGTCCCAGGAACAGGATCGGACGAAGTGCGATCAGCGGTATCGACACGGCAATGGTGCGCGCCAGCAGTACTAAGGGAATCACAAGCGCGCCGAGCAGCAGCATCTGAGGGTTCGGCGCGATGGCGATTACCTCAAGCCCGATCAGCAAGAAGAGTACGGCGTTCAAAATTTCGTCGATCAGTGCCCAGAATTTGAGCAAATAATCTTTGGTAAGATCGCTCATGGCGCGTGCGACGCCGGCATTGCCGATCAGCAGGCCGGCAACGGCCATCGCCACTGGGCCGCTGACATGGATCCAGTGCGCAAGGCTGTAGCCGCCCATGACGACGGCCAAACTGATCATGACCTCGACGTTATAGTCGTCGATGCTCCGCATAGCACGAAACGCGACCCAGCCGGTGATCAAGCCTAGGAACGCGCCACCAACAGCCTCCTGCAAGAACGCTGTGGCGGCATGGCCGAACGAAAGTGCCTCCGCACCGCTAGCGGCGGAAAGCAGGATCGCGAACACGACAACGCCAACACCATCGTTAAACAGGCTCTCACCCGCGACCGTCGCCTGCAATGTCGGCGGCACTGCCGCACGCTTCAGGACTCCCATGACAGCGACCGGGTCCGTAGGGCTGATCAATGCGCCAAATACGAAACACCAGATCGGCGGAACCGAGATACCGAACATGCTGGAAAGTAGCAGGAACCCCGACCCCACGATTGCCGTCGATAGCAAAACGCCGAGGGTACTGAGGACCAGGATGGGCCAGCGCCCCTTTCGCATCTCCGTCCAGTCGACGTGGAGTGCGCCTGCGAACAACAGGAACGACAGCATGCCGTCCATCAATGTGGTGTGGAAATCGATCCCCTCCAGGAAGCCTACGACGATCGCCGAAAGGCTTTCGCCCGGAAGTGTCTGATCGACCAGGATGACGAGCAGCGATGCGACCGCCCCCATGACCGTTAGGCCCACTGACGAGGGAAGCTTGAATACTCGGGTATTTAGATAGCCAAGGGCTGCAGCGATAACGATCAGGATTGCTGCAGCATCGAATGGACTGAGGCTCGTCATGGGTCAGGCGTCCTTCAGATCCACAAACTTTGAAAATACACTATAGCGACATCCTGCCCTCGCGCCCAATCAGACCGGGGCGGCAGGCAGCATCACGTTGTCCCCGTGCCCTTGCATGGACGCCCAGTTGGGGGGCATGACCGGTTGAGATCGGCACCTGCGGTTGGGGTTCGAACCGTACCTGATGGGAGACGATCTGCATGACAGAATCATTCGACTTCATCGGCGCAAGCGGCGGGCAGCTTACTGGCCGTCTCGAGCGGCCCTCCGGTGAAACGATTGGCTGGGCGATCTTTGCGCATTGCTTTACCTGCGGGAAGGACAGTCTGGCCGCGGTCCGCATCTCGCGGGCTCTTGCCCGGCGCGCGATCGGCGTCCTTCGTTTCGACTTCGCCGGCATCGGTGCCAGCGCGGGGGAGTTTGCGCGCACCACTTTCGCCGGGAACGTAGCCGACATCGCGGCGGCTGGAGAGGCGATGGCTGAGGTCGGTATTCGCCCTGCTCTGCTTGTTGGTCACAGCCTCGGCGGCGCCGCCGTGCTGTCAGCGGCAGGAGCGATGCAGAATGTGAGAGCTGTGGGCACGATCGCAGCGCCCGCCGATGTCGACCATGTGCTCAAGCACTTGGGTCCGGAGGCGCTGGCGGCGATCGAACGCGATGGCGACGGTGAAATCCGGCTGGGCAACCGATCCTTTGCGGTGCGGAAGTCGTTCATCGACGCGCTCCGCCGACAGGATCTGACCGCATGCGTAGCGTCGTTGCGAACCTCTCTTCTCTTCATGCATAGTCCACGCGACGAAACGGTAGACATTGGCAATGCGGAACGGCTGTTCCGAGTGGCAATGCACCCTAAAAGCTTCGTGTCGCTCGGCGACGCGGATCATCTGTTGACGGACAAGGATGACGCCGTTTTTGCAGCTGACCTCATCGCCTCGTGGGCACGCCGCTACTTGTAGCCCGTCACTCGATCGGACGGTCGCTGTCGAGCAGGTCGCCCTTGTCAGTCGCCGACCGCTCATCCGCCACCAGCTTCTCGATGTGCAGATCGGGACTGGTGTCTTGGTCGAGCGCAGGAGCTTGCACCGGCTTCGCAGGCTTTGCGCTTGGTTGCGGTGCCGCATCCATGCTCTTGAGGGGTAGCGGAGCGCCTTCGTCGAAACGCAAGCGGTAAATCGGCTCGGGCAACGCGAAGCCTGCATTCGTGAGAGCGCGGGCGACGGTGTTGATGGCGAGACTTCTACCCTTAAGGAAGTCGGTGTCCTTTTGGTCAAGCCATCCGAAAAACCTCAGTACGATGTTCGAGTCGCCAACGTCCTGGATGATCGCCGTCGCCTTTGGGGTATCGAGCACGAATTTGAGGGCGTTCAATGCCGCCAGCCCGACCGCCATACCCTCGATCGGATCGTCATCGGCGTCCACGCCGAGTTCGAAGACGAAGCGGCGTTCTGAATTGCGAGTGTAGTTCAGGATGACCGACTTGAAGACAATCGAGTTGGGAATGCGCAGGTGATTGCCGTCCAAGGTCATCAGCACGGTCGCACGGGAGGTCAGGCGGACGACGCGGCCCTCGTTGCCTTCGATTACGACATGATCGTTGGCGCGGAATGGCTGACGCAGGCTCAGCATCAGGCTGGAGACATAATTATCGACGGTGTCTCGCACGGCGAAGCCCAGCGCGATGCCGATCACCCCTGCCCCACCCAGCACGCCCCCCAGCAGCGCGGTCGCTCCCAGTACCTCCAGCGCCGCGATCAGCCCAAGGATGACGAATACGAACCGGACGAACGTCGCGGCGAGTTCGGCCAGGAACGGGTTGGGTGCGATCCAGCGCCACAGTCGGTCGATTGACGCGAGCATGTAGCCGAAAAAGCCGATAGTAAGGCCGATTGCCAAGGCGACCCCCAGCAGCGGGAGAGCGCGGACGAGATCGCGCAGATCACCCCCGAACTGCCCAAACGCCGGCGACAGGTTCGTGTTCACGTCGAGATCGCGGGTCAGTTCATTCTGGACGGTTACGACGCCGGCAACCCGCCCGGCGATCGCTTCCGCACGCTGGATGTCGGCTGGCGCCGGCACGGTGCCGCTCAACGTTACCACGCCCGCCGAAACTCGCACTTGAACCGCGCGCAGCGCCTGAATTTCGGAGAAGATGCTCCGAATCCGAAGAGTTATATCGGTGTTCTCGGTGGCGGCAGTCTTAGTGGCGATCGCCGCGGCAGGGGGCGCGGGATCCGCGGCCGGAGCGGCTTCCTGCGCTAACCCGGCCGGCGCGCATAACAGCAAGCACAGGGCCATCAGAACTCGCGTAAGCGAGACCATAGCTGAAAATTGTTCAGGGCGAGACGAACCACTGTAGCATTTGATCTTGGTGATCACCGCGGCACATCTCCTTCAACGCCGGCGAGGTGGCGAGCTAAACGATCGATCATGTCGTCCGGGATCCGCCGGGCGATGACCGGCATGGTCGCCTGCGATTGCCGCGCGTCTACCTGCTTGCCATCTCCGCGCATCTGCCTCAGCCGGGCCGCGATATACGACGCTTTCTGCCCGACGAGCACCGGATAAGGCTTGCCCGGGCGATGGCAGCTTAAACAGGCCGGCAGTTGTCGCTCCGGCAATCCCTGCGCCACGATGCGCTCGGCCGCCCGATCCCCTGAACCCGATAGGCCGCCCAAGCCAGTCATGCCCGCAAAACGCTCTGCCAGTACACGGATGTCGTCATCTGACAGCTGAGCGGCTGCATTGCCCATGACAGCGCTTGCCCGATCGCCGCTCCGATAGGCCCGCAGCGAGCCGAGCAGATATTCGGGCCGCTGCCCACCCAGAATCGGGATGTCGCCCGCCCCGCGTCCGCGACCGTCCGCGCCGTGACAGCCCGCGCACGCCTCGAAGCGCGGCGAACCGGCGACCCCGGCCGCCCCGCCCGTTAGCGCACGAAACTGCGCGGGCGACATGCTTGGCTGGCGGCGGACGAAGGTGACCATCCGTCGAACCTCGTCCTCGCGCCCGCGCGCCGGCCACGCCGGCATCCCGCTGAACTTCACACCGTGATCCAGAATCCAGTAGAGTTGGCGATCGGTCCAAGCTGGTGCCGTTTCCGCGAGGTTCGGTGCGGCCGGCGTCGCCGCTTGGAAGACCGGCGATGGCCGGATGCCGGGTGCGCCGTGACACGCCATGCATGACCCCGCGAAATGACCTGCCGCGCTGATCAGCCCCGTCGAGTCGGCGACTTCATCGGGGCTGTTCAGCGCGCTGCGCGTCTCGACCGAGTTGCGCATGACCCAGTGCAGGAACCATTGGGTGACCGGCCAGTGGCCACTCGACGCAGCGACGTTGATCGCACCGGACCAGCCCACTCCAAGCGCGAGCACGATGGCGCCCGCCAGCGCCAGGCCGATGCGCGACCAGGTGACCCGGGCCGTCATGTCATAGTCTCCTGCCGTAACAGCCCGCCGAGCACCGCCAGGCCTCCGACAAGATAGGCAGCACCGCCGATCAGCAGCATCACGACACCGGCCAGTTGCTGGTCCTGAAGCGCGCTCATGCCGAACGGCGACGCATGCGACATGGCTCGATAGAGCGGACGCGGGGCAAGACCGATCAAGGCGCCCAGCAGCGTCATGTGCATGGAGGTGAGGAACAGCGCGCCCACGCCGCTCGCCCGCGCGGCCTGCGGTCGCGCGAGCACCGCGGACCATAGCAGCACGCCGACGCCAAGGAAGCAGAGCTGCTCCACCATCAGCAGCGCGGGCGCGTGCCCGGCAGCAGCACGCAATGCAGGCAGGTGCCATATCCAGACCACCGCGAGTTCGATCAGGCTCATGGCGAGCGGCGTAACCATGGCCGGCCAGCGGTGCGCCGGGTCGGCACCGCTGCCGCCCAGAGCGAGCGCGAGCAGCGGAGCAGCGAGTGCTACTGCGATCATGTGCGCGGCCATGTGCCCGGTCATGCCGAGCCCCGCCAGGCCCCAGCCAATGCCGAGAAGCGCGAGCGCGGCCGGCAGGTACGTGGTCTTCACCGGCAATTGTCGATGAACAGCACGGGCAACGCCGTGAACGCCACGCCCACAACGCTCAGCCCGGCTAGCAGCAACGTCGCATAAGCGAGGAAGCGGAGCCGGTCGATTTCGGTGCCCTCGTTGTGCGGGGGATGATCGCCCGGCTTGCGCGCCTGCACGAGCGCGATCCAGCCCGAGGCGACGATGACGATGGCGGCGAGGCCGGTTCCTGTCCAGAACACGGCCGGCTCGTCCGCGAAATGCCCGGTCTTGGCGCAGTGAACGGCCGCCCAGAGATAGGAGAAGAGGAAGTGCGAAGCCCATGTGGCGGGCGGCACAATCAGCGTCCACAAGGTGACGTGGAGCGCCCGAATGCGCTGGTGCAGGCCGTCGATCACGCAACCCCCGGGAAGAAGCCAAGCGTCAGCCAGGTGACCAGCGCGGTGAACAGCAGGAAGTGCTGGTACAGCGTCACGTTACGGATGTCCGCATCATGCGTCGGCGTCGCCCGCCCGGCGAGGCTGCGCGCGAGCGCGTAAAGCTGGCCGATCGCGCCGACGGCAGCGTGCGCGGTCGTCCAGCAGGCGATGACCCAGACGATCGCGCCGTAGCTGTGAACGGCTGGATCAAGACCGGACAGCCACGGCCCCGCCAGCCCCGCCCCTATCGACACGATCGCCGACAGAGCGCCGCCGGACAGGAGCAGCCGGGCGGTCGTCACCAGTCCCCGCCGGTTCGCCGCGCGCGCGCCCACGGTCGCCGCCCAGCTCGCGGCCGTCAGCGCCAACGCTGCCATCGGCCAGTGGCTGCCCGGTCCTGTCATGCCAGGTGGCGGAAAAGCCTCGTGCACCGTCCAGAAGAAGTAATAGCCGAACACCAGCCCGGAGAACGCGGTCGCATCGGCCATCATGGTGATGAACATTGCCCACCAGCCCGGCGCCTGCGTTCCGGAAATGTAGAGCGGCAGCTCGATTCCGTGGCCGATCGGCTTGCACGGCTTTTCCGGGATCTCGGCGGTGGTCCACAGCCAGCGCAACACCAGTGCGAGCGTCAGCGCGCCGCTCGCCAACGCGGGCCAGTACAGGTGGTAGGTGGTCAGGATGAACACGCCGCCGAGCGCGAAGGCGGCGAACATCGGCAGGAACGACGGCGTCCCCAGCCGGACCACCGCGACCGGACGCGCGTCGAGCACCGTCGTGATGATCGTCTCGCGCCGCCCTTCCTCCGCATCGGGAAGGAAGAAGCGTCCCTCGTCGACCTTGCGCATGAAATCGGGCTGATCCCAGATCGGATACCGCGTTTCGATCAGCGGGATGGAGCGGATACCCCAATGCTCGCTCTCAGGCATGGCAAGCCATTCGAGCGTGCCGGCATTCCAGGGATTGCGCCGACCCTTGGGTCGAGTGGGCGAGAGAGCAAGGTCGATGCAGACGATCAGCACGCCGGCCGCGAACAGGTAGGCGCCGATGGTCGAGGCGAGGTTCAACCCACCCAGGCCAAGCTCCGCCGGATAGGTAAACACGCGACGCGGCATTCCCATCAGCCCGGACAGGTGCATCGGGAAGAAGGTGAGGTTAGCGCCTGCGAACAGCACCCAAAACGCCGTTCGACCGAGACGGTCGCTCAGCTTTTTCCCTGTGACCAGCGGCCAATAGTAATAAAGCCCTGCGAAAAGCGGCATTAGTGTGCCGCCCATCAGCACGTAGTGGAGGTGCGCGACCACGAAATAGGTGTCGTGCGCCTGCCAGTCGAACGGCACGATCGCGACCATTACGCCGGTCAGCCCGCCGATGACGAAGATGGCGAGGCTGCCGGTCGCGAACAGCAACGGCGTCGAGAAGATTACCCGGCCCGCCGCCAGCGTCGCGATGAAGGCGAAGATCTGAACGCCCGTCGGGATCACCACCGCCTGGCTTGCCGCCGAGAAGAAGGCGAGGCTGATCTTCGGCAGCCCGGTCGCGAACATGTGGTGGACCCACAGGCCGAACGACAGGAATGCCGTGCCGACCGCCGCCAGCACTATATACGGATACCCCAGCAGGTGACGCTGCGAGAATGTCGGGATCAGCATCGCGAACAGCGCGATCGACGGCAGGAAGATAATGTAGCCCTCCGGATGACCGAAGATCCAGAACAGGTGCTGCCAGAGCAGCGGATCGCCGCCGCGGCTTGCATAAAAGAACGACCAGCCGAGCAGTCGCTCCATCTCGAACAGCAGGTCGCCGGCGATCAGCGGCGGAAAGGCGAACAGGATCATCACCGCCACGACCAGAATATACCAGGCGTATAGCGGCATCAGGTTCAGGCGCATGCCGGGCGGGCGGCATTTAAGTACGCCGACGATCAGCTCCACCGCCGCAGCGACCGAGGACACCTCGATGAACGACAGGCCAAGCATCCAGATATCGGCGCCGAGCCCCGACAGGTCCGTGCGCGTGGTGAGCGGCGGGTACATGAACCAGCCGCCGTCGGGCGCCACGTTGAAGAAGATCGAGCCGAGCACGAAAACGCCGCCGAGCAGGAAGCTCCAGTAGCCAAAGGCGGACAGGCGCGGAAATGGCAGGTCGCGCGCGCCGAGCAGCTGCGGCAGGATGACGATCGACACCGCCTCGAACATCGGGACGGCGAACAGGAACATCATTGCCGAGCCGTGCAGGGTGAACAGCTGGTTGTAGGTCGATGCGGAGACCAGATCGTTGTCGGGCACCGCGAGCTGAGTGCGCATGATCAGCGCGAGCACGCCGGCAAACAGCATGAAGCAGAAGGCGGTCAGCGTGTACCAGACCCCCACGGCATCGTTGTTGACGTCGGTCCAGCGACGCAGCCAGCCGGTGGGCGAGGCCCAGGCGGCACGCAGCCGTTCCTCCTGTGCATGGCGCAGGTCGGGATCATCCTGGGCGTGCAGGCTCAGCGGAGGTCTCCCAGATAGCGGGCGATCGCATGGGCGTCGGCTTCGCTCATGTGCGGAAAAGCAGGCATCCGCACGCCTGGCTTGGTCCTCGCGGGATAACGGATGAAGTGCGCGATGGCCTCCTCTCCATTTGGCAGAGCGCCGGCCGCAATCGTCCGCCGCCCTCCGACATGGGTGAGATCGGGGCCGATCGCGCCATCTTGTCCGGTGCCGCGTACGGTGTGACAGCCACCGCATCCATAGCGGGAGAACAAGGCCGCGCCCACATGCGCCGTCGCCGGCGCCGTCGCCGCCGCCGGCTGGCGCTGGCTCGCCAGCCAGCGCTCGAATGCGTCAGGCTCCATGGCGACGACATCGAATGCCATCAGCGCATGGGACAGCCCGCAAAATTCGGTACACTGTCCGCGAAAGAGCCCCGGCCGGACCGCACGGACCACAAGCTCGTTCGTGCGGCCGGGGATCATGTCCATCTTGCCTGCGAGCCCAGGAATCCAAAAACTATGGATCACGTCGGCCCCGCGCAGTCGGAACAGTACCGTGCGCCCAACAGGAACACGGATCTCGTTCGCGGTCGTGACCGGATTTCCGCCGGGCGGCGCATAGCCGACGCGCCACCAGAACTGCTCGCCCGTGACGTCGATCCGCATGTCGGCGGGAGCCACTGCGCGCGGGCGCATGACGGGCAGGCTGTAGCCGAGCAGAACCAGCAGCAGCAGCACCGGCAGGAGTCCACCTGCGATCAGGATCAGGCGTTCGCCGCCGCGCAGGCTCAAGGCACCGGGCCGCGCGCGCATCGCCCAGATCATCAGCGCGGCGACACCGATCGCGACCGCAACCGCGCCGATGGTCATCACCAGCGCGAGATGGTCGATAGCCGCGGCTTCCTCGCCGAACGTCGCAAAGGTGGATTGGCGACGATTGCAGCCGGAAAGCGCCAAAGCCATCGCCGCTGGTAGACAGCTTGGGAGAAGAGTGCGGCCAGACGACATGGACAATGCTTATGGGCAAGGCCTGCCACCGTCCACGACAGCTTGACGAACCGGGTTGATTCTCCGGCTTCGCGGGGTCCGCGGTGCACCTACCGTCAGGGTGACCTGCCAGGCGCTGAGCTGAATGGTCCTGCCCGGTCGTTACCTGATGACAGCGGCAGATTGTACGGTAGCAACGCACCTGCGCCATAGGCATGAGCAAGCCCACAGCATCTATTGGGCAAGGACTAGGGCAGAGACTAACGTTCCCCACTCTGGAGGCTAGGCAGCCGTACTCTGATATGCGACGAGTGCCCCGGCGTAATCTCCTCGGGCGTCGTCCTGCCCGCAACTCGTTTGAATCCGACAAGGATCTCCGATCGGCATAGTGGCTGCCCTTTACAACAATCGCGCCACGCGTTGGTGGACACACGTCACGCGCGCGCCGGAAGGCCAAGATCTTTCGAAACCATGGCAGATTAGCTTGCCGGATTGGGCACGCATCTTGGCTCGCGCGGCCGACGGTGCAATGCGCGACGATTACGGGATTATGGCGAGTTCGATCGCATTCGCCGCCTTCCTATCTATCCTGCCTCTTTTGAGCCTTGTCGCTCTTGTCTACGGTATTGCGGTGCCGGCAGAGGTGGTCACCGCCAACATCGCAACGCTTGTCGACGTGCTGCCCGGTAGCGCTCAGAACCTTGTTCGCCGATGGCTCACCGAAAGCCTTGCGCGGCAAGAGGCAAGCGGACTGGCGCTTCTCCTCTCGGCCGCGATCACCCTGTTTGGGGCGCGACGGGCGGGTCGATCGTTGCTCCACGGGATCAATGTCGCCAGCGAGGTCGAGCAGGACCGTGGACCGATCATGAGTCAGCTCGTTGCGCTGGCGGTCGTCCTCGCGTCGGCGGCCATGCTGTTGACCGCGCTGGTGTCGATCTCCGCGCTGGCGCTGATCCAGGGTTGGCTGCCGCAAGACCTTCCGGCCGCAGCCCAGCTTTTCCGGCTGCTCCTGTGGGGATCACTGACATTTGGACCCGCGGCGGCGCTCCTGTTGACCTACCGATATGCCGCTGCTCGCAAGCCTGTAGCTTGGGCTTGGGCTGTTCCCGGCGCCCTCATCGGGGTGGCGTTGTGGCTTGGGGCGACGCTGGCCTTTCGCTGGTACGTCAGCAGCGTCGCGCGTTATGCTAGCACCTATGGCTCACTCGCGGCCGTGGTGGTGCTGCTGCTGTGGCTGATGCTTTCGGCGTGGATCCTGCTGTTTGGGGCTAAGGTCAACGCGGAGGCGCTACGGACCGCAGCACGGGACGATCGCCGGACGAGATTGGGCGAGCTAACGTGATCCTATGACCGGAACTCCACCTGCAGATCGCTACCGCAACCAATTGCTGACGCTGATCGCATTCGTGCTGGCTGTGGCAGCGCTTCGCGCAAGCTATTCCGTCACCATGCCCATCCTGTTCGCCGGGGTGATCGTTGCCGCGCTCTGGCCGCTCAAGCTTTGGCTGGACCGGTGGCTTCCGTCGTGGCTGAGCTACATCCTGACGATCCTCGCGCTCCTAGCGGTGCTGGGTGGCTTCGCGGCGTCGGTGTACCTGTCACTCGGCCAAGTCGTCTCGGTGGTCGGCGCGCAATGGCCGAAGTTCGAAGGCCTCTATGCTTCGATGGCGGAGCGCGCGAGCCGGTGGGGTGTTCCGATAAATGGAGTTGCCGACCGGGCGCGGGTCATCGGCTTCATCCAGATGATGGCGTCCAGCGTCTACAGCGTCGCAACATATACCGGGTTCATTGGCCTGCTCGTCATCCTGGGGCTTCCCGAGGTGCCTCGAATGCAGTCCAAGATGAAGGAGGAACTAGATGGCAGCACGCGAGGTGAGCTGCGCGCCACGGCGGTCAAGATCTCCGAACAGGTGCGTCGCTATTTTGGCACCACTCTCGCAACCAGCGTTCTGACCGGTGTCGCCTCTGCCCTGTGGGCGCTGGTGACGGGGCTCGATCTCGCGCTCGTCTGGGGATTGCTGAATTTCTTGCTGAACTTCATTCCCGTAATCGGCAATATCATCGGAATCATTCCGCCCGTGCTCTATGCCTTTGTCCAGTTCGGCGGTTGGGGCATGCCGCTGTTGGTGTTCGCCGGTTTCGCCGCATTGCAGATTGCGATCAGCAACTTCGTCTATCCGATTCTCCAAGGGCGGCAGCTGGCGCTCTCACCGCTGGCGATCATCATCGCAATGACGTTCTGGAGCTGGGTGTGGGGGATCGCCGGAGCGCTTATCGCGGTGCCGCTGACGGCAACGGCGGTGATCGTCTGCCGCCAATTCGACCGAAGCCGCTGGATCGCGAAACTGCTTTCTGCCTGAGCCTAGGCTACAGCGTGAACGCACTCTTGAGCCCCAGCACGACGGCGTCAGAGCGGTGCTTAAGTCCGCCGGGATGAAGGATATACTGGACGTTGGGACGGAGCACGAGGCCCGTAGCCGGGTGCAGGCTGTAGAAGACCTCACCCGTCCACTCGGCGCCCTGGATCGCCTCGCCCCGGATCCGCTGCGCTGCCTCGACCCGGTGGTTGACATGCGTCCGCCCTAGTGCTGCGCCGAGCACGTCGTCCGAGGCCAGGCCGGGGAGCCCCTCATAGAACAGCCCGACAGTGACCTGGCTGTCGATGCGCGCGGTGCGACGGTCGGCTTGCGTCACCCGCCCGAACAGGGTGAGGCCGCGGACCGCGCCGTCCTCGTCGGCGGCCCCCGTCACCTGTTGCCGCACGATTGCCCAGCCGCCCCAACGCCCTTCGCGCCGCAGCGGACCGAGCCCGCCCGCCGCTGCCAGCCCACCGGCGCGGTCGAGCGCCACGTCGTCTGCATGCGACGTGTCGTACCAGGCTCCGGCCCGCCAAGTTCCCGGCAGGCCGCCCACCTTCGGCTTCCAGACGCCCTCCACAGGCAAAAGCACCCCCGTCGCGCCGTGCAGATAGCCGATCGTGAATGTCTTGCGGAGATTGCGCGGGTTGACCTCATAGGCGCCGAGCTGGACGTATCCCTGTCCGATGGAGAGCTTCGCCCGCGCCATCCACTGGCTGACCGGCCAATTGTACCAATAGTCGCCCACGATGTTGCCCGGCTGCGCGCCGCAGAAGCTCAGGTTCATGAAATCGCAGGAGAAGGTGGCGAAGTCCTCGCCAACGTTGCTCCTCCCGGCCTTCAGAGCGACGGGACCCAGCGCCTGCTCGTACCAGAGCCGGGTCAGCCGCCATGTCTGACCGCGTCCGTAGACCTCCTGCGTCTGCTGCAGGGTGCCGAGGTTCGCGGTGCTGTCGAGCAGGTGGCCCCGGCGCCAGGTCACCACGGCATTAAGCGTCCCGCCCTGCAGCCCCGCAACCTGCCCCATGTCGAGCTTCGCGCCGACATCGGCCTGCCCCGTCTCGGTCACCCGCTCTGCGTCCCCACCTGCGACATTGAAGCCCAGTTCCGAGGTATAGCGCGCTGACAGCGTCACACCGGCCTTGGTTGCGCGCCCGCGCAGACGGTCAAATGGTGCGATCAAGCCGGCCGGCGGCGACTCCTGCGCGTCGGCCTCGCCCTTCTGAACGCTCTGCGCGAACGCAGGTGGCGCCGCTCCCGCCAGCGCCAGCGCGAGAAGGGCACTGCGTGTCATGACCCTTTGGGCAGCGCGAAGGCGACGATGCTGTCCCCCTGCTTGGTGCCGAGACTGCCGTGCCCACCGGCCGCGATGACGACGAACTGCCGGCCGCTGGCGTTGGACCAGTAGCTCATCGGCGTCGCCTGCCCGCCCGCGGGAAGCCTACCACGCCACAGCACGTCGCCTGTGGTCACATCATAGGCTCGCAGGTAATAATCGAGCGCCGAGCCCATGAAGGCGACCCCGCCCGCAGTAACGATCGGCCCGCCCAGCGATGGCACGCCCAGCTTGAACGGCAGCGGTATCGGCGTCTGATCGCGCGACGTGCCGTTGCGATGCTGCCAGACCACCTTGCCGGTGGTGAGGTCTAGGCCCGCGACATAGCCCCAAGGCGGCGACTGGCAGGGCAGTCCGAGCGGCGACAGGAAGGGATTGAGTGCGACCGCGAAGGGTGCGCCGTAGTTTGGATTGTAGCCTTTGGTGTCCGATCCCTTGAAGTCGGACCCACCCGCCGGGCCCTGGTCGGTATTTGGCGACTCCTGCGGACCAACCGATGGGTCATAGCGCGCGGAGGTCGGCTCACGGGGGATCAGTCGGTCGACAAAGGCCATGTAGTTGGGATGCGCGAACGCGATCTGGCGCACGGGATCGATCGCCATCCCGCCCCAGTCCATCACGCCGAAATTGCCTGGAAAGACCAGGCTGCCCTGCGTGGACGGCGGCGTGAACGGCCCATCATAGCGCAACCCGGCAAACTTGATCCGGCAGGCGAGTTGGTCGAACATCGTGGCGCCCCACATGTCGGCGCCCGTAACGCGCTTCGTCGGCATCATGCTGACGGCGGAGAAGGGCTGGGTCGGCGAAAGCCGGTCGCCGGGCGCAGCGTTACCCGGCACCGGACGCTCGCTCACGGGGAAGAGCGGTTTACCGGTACGGCGATCGAGAACGAAGATGTTACCCGTCTTGGTGGACTGGACCAGCGCGGGCACGCGCCCGCGGCCGGGCAGGTCGAGATCGACCAGCGCCGGTTGGGCGGGGACGTCCATGTCCCACAGGTCATGGTGGACCGTCTGGAAGCTCCAGCGCAGCTGCCCGGTCGCCGCGTCGAGCGCTAGGATCGCTGCAGAGAAGCGCTCAGTCTCCGGCGTGCGCCGTCCACCCCATTGGTCGATCGCCGCCATGCCGGTCGGCACATAGACGAGCCCCAGTTGCTCGTCGGCGGCCGAAATCGTCCAGCTGTTGGGCGAGGACGGAACATAGCGACCTACACCCGGCGCCTTCGGGCTGGTATCGCCCGGGTTGCCCGGATCGAAGCCCCAAACCTGGCGGCCGGTTGTCACGTCGTAGGCGCGGATCACGCCCGAGGGCATGAAGTTCGACTTGTTGTCGTAAACCGCGCCGCCAATCACCGCGAGGTTGCGGACGATCACCGGCGGGGAGGTGATCTGCCACCAGCCGCGCTGATACGCGGGCGCATTTGGCCAGACGTCGACCTCGCCCTTGTTGCCGAAGCTGGGGCATGGCCGACCGGTCTTTGCGTCAAGCGCTATCAGGCGAGCGTCGTTCGTGCCCATGATGATCCGGTCGGGGCAGTCGCCGCCGGCCGAACGGGCCGATCCGGACTGTGCGGCACTATGGTACGATACGCCGCGACAGGTCAGGTGCTGCATCTGTTTGGAGGCGCGAATGTTCGGATTGTAGCGCCACACCTCGCGCCCGGTTTCCGCATCGAGCGCGAAAACGATGTTGTGAGGGGAGCAGAGATAAACGAGCCCGCCGACCTTGATCGGCGTCACTTCATAGGTGAATTCGTCCGGGTCACTCTCGCGCTGCAGGTCGCCGGTGTGAAACTCCCAAGCTTTCTCGAGCTTGCCGGCGTTTGTCGGCGTGATCTGATTGACCGGCGACCAGCGGTCTCCTCGCCAGGAGCGGCCATAGGCTGTCCAGTCCTGCTGTGGCACGCCCGCGTAGAGCGCCGCCGAGGCCTGCCCGCGCGCGCCGGGCAGTTCACCCTGAAGGTCGTGCGGGCGATTTATCGCGGCCCCGAGCGCGACGACGCCTGCCAGCACCAGGCCGGCAACCAGCGGCCATGCCGGTCCCGGCCAGCGTTCCGAACCGAGCCGGCGCACCACCCACGGCAACGCCAGCACGATGCCGAGGACGGCCAGAACGTCCCCGCGTGGCGCCAGTGACCAGAAGTCGAAGCCGACCTCCCACAGAGCCCAGGCCATCGTGCATATCAGTAGGGCCGCGTAAATCCATAACGCGGCCGGATTTCGCCGGGTCAGCAAAACAGCCGTAGCGATCAGCGCGGATCCGGCGACGAGATAATACCAGGAACCGCCGAGTACCGCGAGCCAGACGCCGGCGAGGGCAAGTCCCACTCCGATCAGCCCAACAATGCCGCCCAGCACGATGAGCAGCCTCGATCGGTTCCCGCGCGCTTCCGCCATCACCTGCACCCCATATGCTGGTCCGGAGCGCTGGCACGTCAGCGCTCCGGCTTCCAGTTACTGCGTTTTGGTAACGCTTTCAGCGTCGATGTAGTGCTTTACCCCGTCCGGCAACGGCGCGGTGGGACCGGGAATCGCCGCATCCTTTGGCACGCCTTCGGAGGCGGACCGCACCGTGCCAGTTATGTCGAGGCGATCGCCCTTGTTGACGTCGATCTTGCCCTCGATCGGGGTATTCGGCGTTCGAACCTCATGCAGGATCACATATTCGCGGGCACCGTTCTCGCCGGTTATCCAGAAGCCCGCATCTGCCGGCACATCGCCCGCCGGCACGTTCGTTAGCTGGACCTGACGCCCGACCACTGCATCGTCAGTTCCGGTCAGCAACGTGCCGAGGTCTGTGATCGGCTCCGCAGCGGCCTGTTCTCCACCCGTCGGCACCACCGCAGTCTGGGAAACGGCAGCCGGCGCCTGAGGCTGCGCGACCCCGTCATCGTCACGACCGGCTAACAGCCACCACAGGATCGCTGCGATCAGCAACGCAATCAGCAGCCAAACCCACCAGGCTATACCTTTTGTTTTTCTCTCGATCGGGATTTCCGCCACAGCCATTCTCCTTCTTAGCGATTACGCAATTCACTTGGCGTCGAGCGCCGCACACGAGGTGACCTCGCTCGCATCGCCCGGGCCTTCATCTGCCCCGAGACTCGCGGGCATCAATCAGGGACCGAGATCAATGTTCTTGGCGGCCGCCTTCTTGCCAGAGGATCCGCCGAAACCCAGCCCCTTGGCAACGGCGTCGTTCCAGCCGTAAGGATCGGTGCGGAAAGTCACGTCGCCATCACCGTTAATGAAAGCGTTGTGATATAGTAGTCGGACCGGGATCGGCTTCGGAAGATCGACGAAGGTCTGATCACTCGACTGACGCGCTTGCTGCCATTCGCTTGCGATGCCTTCTTGCTCTGCGATCATTTTTGCGAAACCCAGCGCGTCTTGTACGCGAACGCAGCCGTGGCTGAGACTGCGCTGGGTGCGATCGAACAGCGCGTGGTCGCTGGTATCGTGCAGATAGATCTGCTGATCGTTCTGCATGTCGAACTTGACCAGGCCAAGCGCATTGTCCGGCCCCGAAGGTTGAACGAGATAGCCGTTCTCGCGATGCATATTCTTTGCGCGGATGGTGGATTGCGACACTGAAATCGATTTGGGCACCGTCCAGGTCGGGTTGGCCACCAGCCGGTACAGCGGCGAGCGCAGTGGCGGCGTCTCGCGCCCGGGCTCGCCAACGATGACCCGGCGCTGGTCGATCAGCTTGCCGTCTCGATGATATTCGAGCGTCGCAGCCGCCGCGTTGACATCGATCCGCGTCGCGGGCGGCGTTCGCGACAGCCAGCGTCGCCGTTCCAGCGCGACAGCCAGCGCCCGTGCCTTGTCGGCAGGACCGATGTTGATGACCGCCAGCGTGTCGCTGCCGACCAAGCCATCGGTCTTGATGCCGTAATCCAGTTGCAGCTTTTTGACCGCCTCAGCCAGCGCTGCCGTGTACTGCGGACCTTGATCATTGTCTGCCGCGGGCACGTCGGCCTTAGGAAGATAGCCATTAGCAGCGAGTTCCGTCGCGATCTCCACGAGCCGGGGATCGCGGTCACCGGGATGGATCGTGTCGTCCGCTGCGATCTTCCCTGACGAGGTATTCGATCCCGCATACTTCACATAGGCTTGGGAAAGCCTCTTGTAGTCATCATCCTGCGGCGCCAGTCCGGCGAAGAAGGCCGCGACGCGGTTCTCTTGCAGCGCCTGAGCGAGCCCCGATGCGACGTCGGCATCGGCCTTTGGTATAGTATAGACGTCGTGCAGCTTGGCCGGATCGAGGGCGCCGTTCGCCAGCGCTGTGGCATAGGCAAGCGCCGCCTTGGTCCGGGCCACATCCTTCTCCGCCGGGCTCATCGACGCGTCGATGCTGCCGAACTCAACGCGATCAAGCCCGTTCTGCTTGCGCGAGGCGATCGCTTGGTCGAGGGCGGACGCGCCCGCCGCGGACCAGAGGCCCCGCCATCCGGTCTGCTCGTAAAAATCCTTAACCTGGGCATCAGACGCGCTAGCCTTCAGCGCATCGGCGGCGATCGACGGCGAAGTCGTGTCGAGTTGCGACTCCCCGGAGACGGCGGTCTGGTTCATCTGTGTGTCGCTCGCCGTTGCGCCGTTCGAACATCCGGCGAGGGCGATCAGCATGGTAAAGGAGCTTGTACGCTTGAATCTCATCGATCGGCAGCCTTTCGCGAATGTTGCGAATCTAGCAGGTCCCTCGCCCAGCAGCTAAATCATGATCAACATCGCAAGCGGGTCCGCTCATCATGTGTCTTCCGTGATGAACAGCACACCGCGAACGAGGTCGCGGCTGTCGGAGCGTCCGCCAAGCGATCCCGCCAGCACGCCCATCGCCGCCAGGAAGAGGCTGAGCTTCAAATGGTCGAGCGTCGTCGTCGCCGCGCCGTTGGTTGGCCAGCTCTCCATCAGCGGGTGGGGGAACACCGAAATGATGACGACGTACATCAACGCGCCGAAGAAGACGAACATCGCCAGCAGCGTCAGCAACAGGCACAGGATCGTGGTTGCCGTGGTGACGATGCTCGACTGCGTGATGCGCCGGTCACGGCTGAGCAGTGCGTCGAAGGCGAACGCGCGGTAGAGGACGAACGCCGCGGCCGCGAGGCACATCACGGAGAACAGCGCAATCTGCGGGATCGACACGGCGGTCGCCACGTCCCAGGTCTCGGCGCCGAACAGCAGGACGACGATCACCGACAGCGCGGTGGCAAGCATCGTCGGCATCTTCGACAGCAGACGGAGCGGGTTGGCACGGCGGATCGCGCGCATGATCGCCGGGGCGTCACCGAGCAGCGTCCGGGCGATAAAGCGCACGCGGTGCGTGCGCGTCGACTTTTCGCGCGCCTCGATCGGCAGCACGCGAGCGATGGTATCGAGTTGCCGATCGGACAGCTCGATCATCCGGTCCAAGTCCTCGACGCCCTCCAGAGAATACATGACGTTGTCGCGGTCGACCTCGTGGCTCAGGTCAACGAGATGCCCGAACGAGTGCAGCATGAGCGCGGTGAGGCGCCGGGCGGCCACGTCGTGATCGGGCCTGTCGCCCCAAAATTCCGGACTGAGACGCCGCGTCGAGAGGATCGCGATGTTGGTCAACTGGCTGGGCAGCGCCAGGGTGTAGGCAAGCGAGGAGGACGACAGGTCCACCTCGGTGACGATCAGCAGAAACGGCAGATCGCGCTCAATCTTCTCGGCCAGCCCGATCTCCAAGAAATCGAGCGGCGCATAGTTGCCGGCGCCAGGGGTAAGATGCGGGCCGGCAAACGCCATCGATCTGACGGTGAGCCGGGGCTCGCGGCAGAATGCCTGGTCGAGGGCGACGACAGCCTTGGCGACGATATTCTCGAAGGCCGAAGAGTCGCGCCCCTCGACCTCCATTCGCATCACGCCAACGGCGTAGCGGTCGCCGCCCACCAACTGATCGACCTTCATCAGGTCTCGACTTCAGCCCGCGCCGAAACGCGAAGGTCGAATTCGCCGGAGGCTTCTACCCCTCCGTGATCCTTGCCACTACGCTGCGACGGCACCCCGCTCAACGAACGGCAGCCGCCTCGTTGGCCACAATGGCATTCTTCTGCTCGGCACTCATCGCTTCCGCGTTGAGATCGGCAGCATCGATCGCATCGGCACGTTGTTCGCCGGTGTCGCGCACCTGATCCGCACGTTCCTCAAGCGCGTCAGCCCGATTTTCCGCTTGATCCTCGACCCGCTCGGCGAGCTTGTCGTCACCGTTGCCGCCGCATGCCGCCAGAGGCGCTACGAACAGCACCATCGCTGCCGCCGTGATAAACCGCATGAGATTACCCTTTTAACATGTTGTTACTGCCGCGTGGTGCTGCATCACGCGATAACGCCACACCAAGCCATTCGACTCTGGAGCACAATGCTGCGCCGAACTTGACCGTGGTTAAGATCGGCGCGATCGCATTTGCCGAGGTTACGGCAGTTAGGCGTCGACGGCGTCGATGTTGACCGTCGTTTCCGCGAGCTTGGTCATGTACTCATCGCCATTGTAGATTTCCTTGGTGGCAACATCGAGCTTCTTGATGTCGTCCTTCAGGCCCAAGGCCTTCGCGTAGGCTGCCGCCGTGCCGAAACCAGCGATGCCATAGTGAGACATGCGCTGATATTGCGCGATCATCAGCGCATCCATCACAGGACCTTTCTCAGGTGCTTCGTCGACGAGGTGCTTGGTCGCCTCGGCAACGAGCCCTTCCATGCCCTTGCAATGCTCTTTAGACACCTTCTCGTCCTGCGCGGCGATGAGCTCCTTCAGAACGTCGGTGTGCTTTTCGATGCCGGTCTGCGACTTCGCCAGCATGTCCTTCAGCTTGTCGTCGCTCGCCTTCGAGGCAACCTTCTTGAGAAGGCGCTTCATCTGGTCATTCGCCGACCAGAGGTCTTTCAGTTCGTCGGTGTAGAGATCCTTGAGATCTTCGGGAGCGGACATGGAAAGTTCCTTTCGAGAGGGGGCAAGGTGATCGCCGCGCAAAAGGTTGAGCGAAGCGCGCCAACGTATGTTCCGGGAACGAAGCGAGTTAACGCGGGTCAGGCGTGTTGCCGCGTCGGTCACCCGGCAAAGCGGAGCGGTCACCGGCCGTGTCGGCAGGAATGACACTGAAGCTGCCATCGGTTTCGAGGACCACCGCCGCGACCCGGTCGAGGGTGCCCAGGCCCCCCTTGCGGACGGCGGACCTGATTTCGTCTTCCGTCACCCGTTCGTCGAGCAGGGCGGCCTGGTCCACACGGCCGTCGAGCAGGAGGATGCGTGGCTCCGCCTTGATCGCCGCTTCGACGGGCTTGGCGCGCTGAGCCACCCAGGCGATAATGAACTGGAGAATGGCGAGGACTGAGAAGCCGAGCACTCCTTCGAGCAGCGGCACGTCCTTCGACAGCAACACGGTAGCAAGCGTCGATCCCAGCGCCACGGTGACGACGAAGTCAAAGGCATTCAGCTTGGCCAGCGTTCGCTTGCCGCTCACCCGCAGGATCGCGATCAGGATCAAGTAGGCGAGCGGGCCGACAACGATGATACGGAGCAGGCCGTAGAGACTTCCGGTGATCATCTAGTGCCTCGTCATAGTTCGGGCCGCCCTGAAGGCTTGGGGGCCGGTAGTGTCGGGGGCAGCGTTGGCAGGACGCGCCGCCTCAGGCGTAAGGCACAGCTCCGCCATCAACGGGCGATGGTCCGCGCCGACATTTTCCAGGATGTGCAACGAGCGGATCGCAAAGTCGCGGGATACAAACATCTGATCCAGCGGCCAGCCGACTGGCGCGTACTTGGCCGGGAAGCTGGGATAGCTGCCGCGTCCGATCCGCGGGTCGAGATAGCCGCCGACCTGCTTGAACAGCTGTGTCGTCCTGGACCATGCGACGTCGTTGAAGTCGCCCATCGCCATCGCGGGCAGGCGATGACCGGCGATCCGGAGCGCCGCATGCTCGATCTTGCGATCGCGCAGGTCCGTGTCCTGTCCCGGTAGCGGCGGACGCGGATGCAGGCCGATATAGTCGAACGGCTGCCCGTCTCTGGTGGTGAGCTCGGCATAGACGGTCGGGGTGTTCTGGTCGGTGACGTTTTCCGTGCGCGCCGACCGTACAGGCAACTTGCTGGCGAAAACGAGCCCGTAGGTATTGTCGATCGGTCGCAAGAGACGATGGGGATAGCGCTTCAGCACGGGTGCGAGCGCCTTAACCCACCGACCGTCGGTTTCCATCAGCAACAGGATGTCGGGCTGCTCGCGCTCGATCAGCCTGATCGTGCGACCATATTGGCGGTTGTCCTGGAAGACATTGAGGCCGAGCGCCTTGAAGCAGGAGCCCGCCTGGATATTCGACAAGGCGCTCGCCTCGACCACCTCGATCGCCGCCAACGGAACATAGGGGTAGATGCGCCAGAATTGCAGGCCGGCGGCGATTGCCAGCACAGGCACCAGCACGGCTCCCCATCGCTGGGCTCGCGCAAACGCGGCACAGCCTAAGGCGATCACGCCGATCACTATCAGGGTAAGCAGCCGTGGGAAGTTGAGGATCTGAATCCACCACTGGTTGGAGTGGATCAGGCTGACCAGCGTCTCGGCGAGTGCCAGCACCGCCAGGGTGGCAAAGAACCAGCCCAGCACCTTGCGCATCAACGATCTCCGTTCGTGTCGCCGCATGTCTCAGGACGCCTGACCATCTTTCGATCCGGCAGGCTGGTCCACGTCGATCCGTGCCACAGCGATGTCCTGCCGCCGAAGGGAGACATCTTCCTTGTAGCGGTCGATGGTCATCTCCCTGATGAGGTGCACCTCCTCGATAATGCGGAAGCGCTTGACCATCACCTCTTCTACGACAGGCATGATCGTGCGGTCACCCTCGGTGCGGATTTGCGGGGCAACATCGACGAGGATATCCACTGGTACCCGTTCCACGCATACCGATGTGCTGGTCAGCTCCTCATCGACCGCGACCTGCTCGGTGCGGACCGTCGATGATATTCTCACCCGCCCCGTTTCGACGCGTTCCCGGGTTAGGTGGAGCCGCTCTTCCATGGTCGGGATGCGGACGGATTGATCCTCATCCGTTTGTTCGCCTGCCATCTGCCCGTCCTGTAAAAAAAGGGGTGCATCGCTGCACCCCAGGGAGCCTGATCGCAATGCGTGCGACGATCAGCGGTTTGGCGGCGTGTCCCGGTCGACGTCGACCTCGGTACGCCGGACCGTTCCTTCGACCCGCTCGACGCGCGTGTCGACATTCTTGTCGACCACGACCTCACCGGTGATCACGGCGTCTTTGCTGACGACGACACGCTCGCCGGTCTCGGTCATCTCGATGGTGCCCTCCTGGAAGAGCGCGTCGGCATCTGCTGCACTGACCCGCTCGTTCATCACCCGGCGATCAACATTGACATGCTCCTCGCGGAGCGAAACGTCCTCGCTGACGTCCTCGGACACCACGCGAGTGCGGACCCGTACTGTGCCGAGCTCGACCTGCCGCTTGCCGATGTTCATCCGCTCTTCGACGATCGGAATATGCTCGCTGGTGACCTCACCGCGGCCTACGGCGGGAGCCGCTGGAACATTGGCGGTATCGACCAGCAGCACCGGGCAGCCGTCACGGATGTCGACCGAGTCGACGTTCACCACTCGGCCGTCGTCAAGCCGCAGCCCGACGATGCGCTCCGCGTCCGTGTCCGCGAGCATGTCGTCGATCCGGCCGACCTCGCGCCCATCGGCAGTCATCAGCGTTTTGCCGCGCAGATCCTGGTCGGAATCTTCCAGCTGCCAGTCGTCAAGGCCAGCCAGCTTGCGGACGTCATGTTGCCTGTTCATCGTCATTCTCCAATTTCAACGTTCCGAAGCTCAGCTGACGACTTTTGCCGACTGAGCGTAGATGGATTGGGCGATGCCGGCCGGGAGCGGATCGGCCTGCGCTCCCTTTACTGCGCCCTCGGGCGCGCCGTTGCTGGCCGAGCGGATCGTGCCGACCAGATTGACGTTGTTGCCTTTATCGACGTCGACACGACCCTCGGCCGGCGTGTCAGGCGTCCTGACCTCGTCGAGGACAACGTAAACCCGCTTGCCGTGTCGGCCATACCAGTCGTTTTCCTATCCAAATGAAATGGTCCTGCTGGTGCTGCCATCTCACCTGAACGACCGGCCGAGACGGGAAACGACTACGAGTGGGTGGCAGTCCATCGTGCCGGGCAGTTTACCCGCGGCAGCGACACCGAAGTTAACTGCGATCAAGATATTCAAGTCACAGCGAATGTGGGAAACCTAGTGGTGATCAGCGTCACCGTCCGCCTAATCGCGGAAACCGTTTGCGGCTGGCCGGTCGAACTCCAAACTCGCGATGATCCTGGCAATCATCTGGAGCGAACGCTGCGCGGTAGCTCTCGTTTCCGTGACATCGTCCATGATCGCTTCCTTCACCTCCAACGCGCCGGTCGCGATCTCGAGTGCATCCTCGGTCGACAGCGTGCCCTTCTGGATCAACCCGTGGATCAGGCTCTCTACCAACAGGAGGGCCGCCTGCCCGTGCGCATCCGGGTCGGCTCGGCCGTCCGGATCGGATCGCACCGTGTTTGCTGGATCTTCCGCCATCGGTTCGCCTTTGCTGCAGGCGGGAGAAGGGCTTCTCTCGAACGCAAGCTGCCTGGGAAACCGATGCCGACGCTATCCTTCGATAAACCCAATCCGAGGCGGCAATCTCGATTGAGATCAAGCTGGCCGGTCCTACTGTAAGCTGCTACGCCTCGAGCTATCGCCTGGGGGAGTTTGGCGCATGCCGAATGCCTTCGTCCAGAAGTTGAATGCACGGGCTGCCTTACCGGCTGACGCTATTGCAGCACTTGAAGCAGCATGCGGGACCGCCCGGCAATACCCGGCCAAACACGACCTGATCCGCGAAGGCGATGATCCTGGGCCGGTGTTCGTGTTTCTCGAGGGGTGGGGCTGCCGCTACAAAATTCTTCCCGAGGGCGGACGACAGATCCTCGCCTTCTTGCTACCCGGCGACTTCTGCGATCTGCACACCAATGTCCTTAATGAAATGGATCACACCATCGCCACGGTGACCCCGTCGCTGGTCGCGACCGTCCCGCGGGCACGCATGAGGGAGCTGGTCGATCTGTGCCCGATCGTCACGCGGGCCTTCTGGTGGGCGCAACTGGTCGACTTAGGCGTGGCGCGCTCATGGATCGCTAGCCTTGGTCGCCGCGGGAGCGCAGAACGGGTGGCCCACCTGATGTGCGAACTCTACGTGCAGGCGAGCGTCCATGGCCTAACCAACGGCGACCGTTGCACGATGCCGCTCAGCCAGATCATGCTCGCAGACGCGCTGGGGCTGACTCCGGTGCACGTCAATCGCGTTCTTCGAGCGTTCAAGGCTCAAGGTATCATGCAGCTGACACGTGGCGCACTCGTCGTCTCGAAGATTGCCGAACTGGTGCGGATTGCCGGCTTCGACGACAGCTATCTCCAGCAAAGATTGCGGTCGGCCAAATAACGCGTTTGGCACTCGATAGATGACGCTGGACACCAGTCCCGATTTGCGCCGAACGGGGAGCGGAAGATCGAGTATGCCCGCCGTGCCGATCGTGGTATTTTCCATGGCTGTATAAGCGTTGCTCATGCCGCGGATCGGCGCGGCATGGGCGCACCGGGTAAAAGGAGAGCCTGCCCTGCTCACCCGGCTAATGCGCTCGCCGGGTTCGATCTTAACCATGGTCAACCATTCGCCCGTTTGGTCCAGCTACGACCGTTGAGAAAAGTTGGAGAGAGACATGCGCGCCCAAACCCTGATCACGCTCGCCGCAGCGACATTGGTTGCCGGTTGCGTCGGCGACGGCGGAGCCCGCTATGAGGTCGATCCGGGCTACAGGAACTATGACTATAATCGGCCTGATCCCTCCTACGGTGCTTATGACGCGAGCCGCTACTATCGGGACGACCGTAGATACCGTGAACGGCGCCTGTCTCGGAACGACCGCGTCTATCGGGGCCAGGACGGCCGCTACTATTGCCGCCGCAACGACGGAACGACCGGCCTGCTGGTTGGCGGTGTCGCAGGCGGGGTGTTGGGCAACATCATTGCTCCGGGCGGCTCGGAAACGCTCGGCACGCTATTAGGGGCTGCGGGTGGAGCAGTTGCAGGGCGCGCTGTCGATCGAAATCGTACTCGCTGTAAATGAGGAAAGAATGCGAAGAGCGGTAGCGGCGATCTCTTGCATGACCCGAATGAGTTCAACTTTCCCTTCCGGCACCATTCTGCGGGTTGCCTCGTGTCTTTTGCCACGGCGCGTCGCGCATAAACGATCTGTGGTATCGCAAGATCTATTAGTACATCTTAGTTTTACGTTCTATCGTACAGTAGTATGCTAATCGGTCTCATCTCGGCTTTTGATAATTGCAAGAGGAACTATGTATGATATGGACCATAGCTGTCATACTCATCATACTGTGGGTTCTTGGCTTTGCGGTTTTTCATGTTGCCGGCGGACTGATCCACATTCTGCTTGTAGTTGCCGCGATTGTTGCCGTTTATCAGTTTGTTACTGGTCGTAAAGGTTAGTCGTGCGTCACGCTAATGCTGCAGCACCGGCCAATCTCGGCCTAGAGCCCGATTAAGTTTTTCATCTCTGATGAGGAGTTCTTGATGACTGACAGCAATGACAGGACCGAGGATGCGCGCCGTCATGATGATAGCGAGATGATCGAGTCCATCGAGCCGACTCCTGCGCAAGGCGGCCGGTCAGGTGGTGCCCTGCAAAGAGATATCGCAACTCAAGCAGAAAAAGAGCATCTCGTGGACGGCAAAACCGGGATCACGAGTGTTCGAAAGGAAGATGAACAGGACTGAGGCTCTTAGCTCCTGTCATGCCATCAGATTGGACGTGGCCGCAGTATACGAGATCTCGGGTCGTGGTTATCACTTCGGGATCATGCCTTCTCAGCCCGCGATGCGGTGCTCTTTCGCGGTCGAACGGTTGAGGCTTTCAGCGTCGGCTTTAAGGCAATGAGCGACACGAAACGGGCGCAAGCGGCGGGAACCAACGATCCGCTGATCGTCACACAGCGCCTTGACAACGACGCGGTGAGCGCGGGGACGTTCTCAACTGGTCTGATTATGCCCGTCGACATCTTGCTGCGTGGTTTCTGGACGACGGCTCAAGCCGTCATCGTAGCCTCGGCCGCGGACGGCGTTGAAAATGGGCGACACCTCGCCTTCGGCTACGCTGTCACGCGTTCGCAGGGCTAGAGTGGCAATTCGGCGCGGCGGCGGAGTTCTTCATCGAGCGTGATCACGGCGCGAGCGGACGCAGCGCGCTGACGACGGCCGATCTCTTGCTCGCCTCAGCGGCTTCACCGGACGCCTTCAAGGCGCCTAACATGAGAGGAAATTGACATGGCCAACCTAAACTACCCGGAGAACACCTTCGTTGTCGTCGCGACCGGCGAAGGTGCAAAAACCTTCCGGGTCTGCAACGGCTCCCTCGAGCACCAAGGCGACTGGTCACCCGGGCACCTCGCCGACGACGGCCCCGCCGGGAAAACGCCGCCCGACATGCCGCCGCACGAATTGAACGAGGCAACCTTCGCCAAGCTCATCGCCCAGCGCCTCTATCCAATGGCGCATGCCGGCGAGTTCGACGCGCTGATCCTCGCCGCCGATCCCGATACGCTGGGCCAGATCAGGCCGTCGCTGCATCAGGAGGTAACGAGCAAGATCGTCCTCGAACTGGCAAAAACGCTGACCAATTCGTCGGTAGACGATATCGAGCGATCGATCGCGAACGGTTGAACCGTTTCAACGGCGGCTGACCGGGGGTCATGCTTCACGAGGACGACGCGGAAAACGCGCCGAGCGCGGCATGGCGGATATGTCGGTCACGACTATCGGCACAAGGTCGACGCTTACCGCCGGCTCGCCGGGCGCCACCACGCCGACGAGGTGATCGTGCTGCCGAGGCGCAGCTGTCAGGCCGCGCGCATCGCGTTCACGTGCGTGCCTGCCCGATCGAGCCATGCCCCACGGAATCGAAACGCGCCTAGAGACATGCTGCTCGCCGCTTAGGCCGTTCCGGCTAGCCAGGCTGTGCCGTCGCGGAGGCGTCGCTTGTAGTCCGGCTCCGACAGTGCGCGGCGCAGCTCTCCGGCGCGCTCCTGAACGCGGGACCGGTTAAACCCGTCCAGCTTGCCTACCGCCAGTGCTTCCAGATGGTCGAGGTATCGACCGAGCGTTGCCACCCGGTTGGGTTCGTCGCAGTCGAGCGACACCTCGCCCAGCGCACGGATGAAGCGAAGGGCGGCCAGCATGTCGGTCGCGCAGTACTGAACCAGCGCGCCGAACGAACGATCGACGATGCTCTCAAAGGTGATTGGATGCGCGATGACCCTGAGAGCGCCATCTTCGTCGAGCCGCAGCCGCGACGGAAGCCGGCGCTTGGCGAGCGTCGACACGGCCGCACTAAGCCAATCGAGGCAGGTGATAGCCGTGAATGGATCATTCACGCCGGGCGAGAGCGCACGGGCGGCGATCTCCACCAGCTCATCGACGAGGAATCTCAGATCCTGCAAGGCGGAACGGCGTGCGCCCACCGAAAAGGCGGACCGGATTTCGCGCGCAAGATCGTCATCGCACCGGCCGGGCGGCCATGCCTCTACGAGCGCGCGACCGGCATGAACGAAGTCGCCAGGTTGATATTGCAACCGCAAGACGAGGTCGCGGCGTCGCGCCTGCTCCATCAGCACATCGTCATCGACGATCTGAACGTACCCGGTCCGTTTCGCCTTGACGAGCTGCCGCTGCTCCGCGTCGGCCGACGTCGCGTCGTCGCGGAAGGTGGCGGGTATGCGGGCGAGGTCTCCTGGCGCATCGCCCTCGCCGGGTGCGGTGCCGATGAAGCTCGGGAAGCGGTGGTCGATCTCCTTCAGCAGGCGGTCGCCGACATCCTCGATGACGCTGTTGATATGGATCTTGCTCGGCACGTGGTGGATGAAGAAGATCAGCACCGCAATCGAACAGACCGCGAGCAGCACGCCGATTAGCAAAGCCATGTTCGGCACGAACCCTACGCCCCCGGACTCCTCGGGAGAGCGGACGGTGCGCAGCACGATGAGGCAGTAGAGGAACGTCGCGATGAAGGTGCCCAGGGTCACCTGATTGCCGCGGTCCGACATGAAGTTGCTGAGCAGCCGCGGACCGTACTGCCCCGAGGCGTAGACCACGGCGGCGATGGTCACGGAGAAGACCGTGCCGGCGACGGTGATCATCGACCCGCCGATCGATGACAGCACCTGACGCGCGCCGCTCGGCCGCGACGCATACAGCCACGCGAACTGGTCCATCCAGGCCGACCCCTCGTAGGAGTCGAGCCAGATCATGCCGCCCGCCAGCAGAACCGCCGCGAACGCCATGATAGTGGGCAAGAACCAGTAGCTCTGCCGAAGGTCGTCGCCGAACTTAAGCAGTCGGCCTTTCACGAGCTTTCGCCCGCGAAAGACGTCGGCCTGCTCAGCGGGATGGCCCTCCGCCCGCTCCTCGGCCTATTCATCTAGCGGACAGCCGGGGCCTGATTTGCGACGATTGCGTCGCGCTGCTCCTGGCTCATCGCTGCGACGTTGCGGTCCGCTGCTTCGATCGCGTCGGAGCGCTCTTCGCCCGCCTGACGCACCCTGTCCGCACGATTGTCGAGCATGTCGGCCTGAGCTTCCAGGTTATCGGCTCGCGCATCCGCCGCATTCTCGACGCGGTCGGCAAGCTTGTCGGACGGGCTCTTGCTGCATCCTGCGAGCGGCACGGCCACGAACGCGATCGCCACGAGGAATGTCCGGCTCAGGTCTTTTTTCATGTTGGGCTCCCTTGAGCGACCATCGACGGCCAAGTTCTAACGTTCGTTAAGAAAGCGTCGTAGGCACGGGAATGTTCCGGATTCGGAACGTCGCCAGCATCTATCGAACGGAATGCCGTGCGGGTTGTTCGCAAGCCATGATCATCCCGATACCCTGACCGAATGATCGGTCTTGGGGCACCCGGGTCGAGCGCGGCGCGAAGCTGACGCTGGCGTTTTTTGGCCTCGGGGCATCGTATCTTCTACAAGCTGGCCTATGCGCTCAACCGGCCGACTTCGCCCGCCGATGACCGGCTATGGGGCGTCGTCGGCGCGATCGTATTGGTCTCGATCGTGCTGCACGGCCTGACGGTGACTCTGGCCATACGGCTGTTCGACCGCGTCAGCGGTCGAGACCCGGATGCGCTCGATGCCGCGCACGCAAGCCCCCGCTGAGACTGGATCGGCGAGCACATAGGATAACCCGGTCAGCGTTCGAGATTCTCGTCACGGAGGCGTACGAGAACGCTACGTGAGGCTCACAACCACTTCAACTTTCGGAATACGATGATCTGAACCACGAGCACAGCCGCGAGAGCGCCGACCGTGACCGAGAAGCCGCGGGCCGAATCGGCGCCCGGGATACCACCGACATTGATCCCCAGCAGACCGGTGACGAAGGTCAGCGGTAGGAAGATCGCAGCGACGATCGACAACATGTAGATCGTGCGATTAGCCTTGGCGGCCTCGCGACTGTTGATCTCGTCCTGCAGAACGATCGCGCTCTCCTGCGAGACGGTCAGGTCCTCTATATAGCGGCGCAGGCGATCGATCGTCTCGCGGATATCCCGCCGGTTCGCCTCGTTCATCCAGGTGGGCGCGTCGCGCCCGATCTGGATCAGCGCCTCGTGCTGGGGAGACATATAGCGCTTGAGCGCCAGGCAGTTGCGGCGAATGTCCGCAATCACGTCCAACGTCTCGTCGGGCGATGCGGTCTTCTGCTCGTCCGCTGCCTCCAACTCGTCGATCTTGTCGTTCATGTCGACAATCGAGCGGTTCATCTTGGCGACCGTCTGCTCGACAAGCTCGGTGACGAGATCGCCGGCGGTGCGGGGACCACGCCCGCGTTCGATCGTGGCGAGCACATCGGAGGGCGTCTGCAGATGCTGGCGTCGCAAGGTGACGACGCGCTGAGCATCAGCCCAAATCTGCATCGCGACCATGTCCTCGGGCGCGGCATCCGGGTTGAAATTGATGCCGCGCAGCACGGTGACGAGTGCCCCATCCTCGCTGAAGGCCCGCGGGCGGTTTTCATCGGAGGTAAGAACTTCCACGGTCGCCTCGGGCACGCCAAGGCCCGTAGCGAGCCAGTCGACGACATCGGGGTGGCCCCGATCTAGGTGAAGCCAGAGCGTTTGATCGGCAGTATCGGGGCGCCAGCTCTTTGCAGAGTTCCAATCGATCGATTGCAGGCCTCCGTGGCCGTCCAGGACGCGGGCGAAGATTGATGGTCCATCGAGTGTGCTGTCGCCGAACAATGTTGCACTATCGCTCTTGACCATGTCTCAGGCTACAGCGCGCGTCAGCGGCGATCAAACTCTCGATCCCGAACGGGGAAAGTGGATCGTGCGTTGTAGCCTGTGGGTAATCTGCTTTCTGGTGCTGGGCAGCTGTCAGCGAACACCACATGACAACCCCCTGGCGGTTGCCTCGCCGGACGGTCGCGTCGAGGTCGTCGCAGGACGGCTTCCCGGCGGCAAGCTTGCAATTCGCGTCCGCCATGATGGGATGGACGTGATCGCACCGTCGACCGTAGGCTGGCGGCTCGCAGCCGATGAGTTCGGGCCACTGGTGATCACCTCCGTCCAGCCCCGGCCCTCCGTGGCGGCGCCCGACCGCACTGCCCTTCCCTATCGCGAACTGATCGTGGCAACGCGCGAGGGCGGCGGTGCCCGCCGGCAGGTCAACCTGCGGCTGCGCGCCTACGATACGGGTGCCGCGTTCCGGCTGGAGCTTCCGCGGCAGCCTGCATTCGGCAGAGTCAGCATCGCAGCGGAGACGACCGAGCTGCGCTTTCCGCGGGATTATGCCTGCCTGGCGGTGCGGCACAGCGAATATCTGAACAGCCATGAAGGCGACTACGCCGCCGTGAGCGCCAGTGCGCTACGGCGTGGCGCCCTGTACGATCTGCCGCTCAGTTGCCGCACGGGCCGCGGCGGAGAGACGGTGGCGATCGCGGAAAGCGGCGTCGAGCGCTATCCCGGCGCCTATCTCGTCAGGGCCGGCGCGCACGGCGTGGCGGTGCGCCTGACGCCGCTGCCGCAGAACGACGCCATCGCGGTCAGCGCCACCCTCCCCTCGACCGGTCTCCTTGCGCCGTGGCGCGTTGTCATGGTCGCCGATCGTCCCGAGCAGCTGATCGAGAACAGCCTGGTGGCCGAACTCGCGCCACCCTCGCGCATCGGCGACGAACGCTGGGTGCGTCCGGGCAAGGCGGCTTGGGCGTGGTGGGCGGGGCTCGACGCCTCGGGCGTACCGAACGCGGGATACAATGACGCGACCTATCGCCGGTACATCGACTTCGCAGCGCGATTAGGCCTGCCCTATTTCGTAATCGACTGGGGCTGGGCGGCGCGGCCGAACGGCGATGACGAGCTGGCAGATATCACGCGCTTCCGTCCCGACGTCGATATTCCCGCGCTCTCACGCTACGCCGCTGCCCGCGGTGTCCGGCTGTGGCTGTGGACTAACTGGAAGACGGTGAACGGGCAGATGGACGAGGTCTTCGCGCTGTATCAGCGCTGGGGCATCGCCGGCATCAAGGTCGATTACGTGTACCGCCAGGATCAGGTCGCGATCGGCTGGTACCACAGGTTGCTGGCGGCAGCAGCTCGACACAAGCTGATGGTCAATATCCACGGGTCGCCCGTGCCGCGCGGACTTGAGCGGACCTATCCCAATTTCCTGACCGAGGAAGGCGTGATGGGCACCGAGTACAACAAGTGGAGCCGCAAGGTCACCGCCGGCTACAATGTCCGCCTCGCCTACACGCGCGCCGCAATCGGACCAATGGATTATGCCCCTGGCGCTTTTCGCAACGTCGCGCCCGCCGCGTTCGTCGCTCGAAAGAAGCTGCCGGAGGTGATGACGACACGCGCCCACCAGCTGGCGATGTTCGTAGTCTATCCAAGCCCATTGCAATCGCTTGCCGATGCGCCTGCCGCCTATCTCGACGACCGCAATCGGCCGCTGCCCGAAACGGGTTTCCTGCGGCTCGTCCCCGCCACCTGGGACGAAACTCGCGGGGTCGCGGGAGCCTGGGGCAAGTGGATCGCCGTGGCGCGCCGCAGCGGAAAGCGATGGTTCGTCGGCGTGATGAACGACGGCGACGTCCGGAGCGTCAGTGTGCCGCTGCGTTTCCTCGCGCCTGGACGATGGCATGCGACGGCCTTGATCGACGGCGATCGTCCGACAGTTGTCGCCGGCCATGAAGGGCCGGTAAGCCCTGCCACGTCCTTGCGCATTCCCTTGCACGCGACCGGAGGCGCCGTGCTGGTGCTCGACCCCGCCTAGGTCCGCCATCCAGGCATGACGGATCGGCGAGGACTTCAGCTGCCTGCTTCTTCGTGCGGAGCGGCCTGTGTTCCTTGCGCGCGAACCAGCGGTAGGGGCTCCTTGAAGGTCAGCGTGCGATACGGGAACGGGATCTCAAGCCCGGCATCGTCCAAGGCTCGCTTGATCGCGCGGACGACCTCGTCTCGCGACTGGTGCATTTCTACAGGCTTCGATCCTGCCCACCAGCGTACAAGGAAGTTGATCGAGCTGTCGCCGAACTCCTTGGCGTATACTTCGACGGGACGGTCGTCGTGGACCACCCCGATCCCGGAAACCGCTTCGAGAATGACCTTGCGAGCGACCTCCAGATCGACGTCATAGGCAACGCCCACCTCGATCTCGTGTCGGCGCAGCTGGCTCTGCGTCACGACCTCGACCGGATTCTTGAACAGATACGCGTTCGGCACGACGACCAGTTCGTTGCTCAGGTGCCGCAGGTGCGTGTCGCGCAGGCTGATCATCTCGATCCGGCCCTCCACATCCTGGCACCGGATGAAGTCGCCGATCCGCATCTGCTTGCGCAGCATGATGAGCACACCCGCAAGGAAGTTCTCGAAGATGTCCTTGAAGGCGAAGCCGACCGCCACCGAACCGAGGCCGAGAACCGCCAGGATGTTGGCGGGCGTGACGCCCGGCAGCACGACCGACATCGCGATCAGCAGGCCGAGTACCCAGATCGCCACGCCGACCAGCGTCTCGACGAGATTGACCAGCGAGCCGCGCAGGTCGGTGTGCGAGAGCAGCCGCTCCGCGATCCGCCTGGCCGACCTCGCGGCGAAGTAGGTCACGACGAGCAGCAGCAGCGCGATGCCGAGCTGAGGGAGAATGCGAACGAGTTCGGTTCCCATGTCTCGTATGCGGCGCAGAAGAATAGTGGCGATGTCCATTGCCCACCGTAGCTCGACATCCGCTGCGGGAGCAAAGGATTGCCGCGCAACGGGCCCGTCGGCGGTCACGTTCACCGCGACTAGGGGATCAGCCGAATTTAAGCTGCTTGTCGTTTTAACTCGGGGCTGGCGGGGGCGCGTCCACCCTGTCAGCTTTCCGCCGGTGCACCGGCTGCCGCAGCGATGATGCAGATGACCCCAACGAGTGCAAAGCCCACGCGCGTTGCCGGACTGCCCTTCCCAGTACGGAGAGACACCCACAAGGCCAGACCGGCCTGCATCGCGTAGAACAGGGCGAATGCGCGGGACGACAGCGCGATCACGGAGAACGGATCCGTCAGCCACACGACCGCGATCGCCAGCACGGCCGCCGCGATGAACGCCTGACGCACGCTGAGCTTCCGGCGTGACACCTCTACCAGTAGGCCGCCGGAGCCGATTGAGTCCGCGATCGCAGCGCTCAGCTGGCTCGACACCGCGCCGATCAGCACGAAAATGCCGAGCAGCGGCGCGACCAGCTCCATGATGTCGAGGATGCCGGCCACCCCCTCGGCATGCTGCGCCTCTGCCAGGAAGGGCGTCAGCAGCGCAAGGAATGCGAGATAGATCGCCGATGACAGCCACTGTGCATAGCGCATCGTCCGCACGCGCGTGGCCTGATCGTAATGATCGCCCATGTAGCGCGAGGTTTCGAACCCCTGTACGGTAATGAGTAGCCCGAGCAGCAGCGGGATACTGTTCCAGGACACCTTGGAGGCGGGCACGTCGAGCGGAGCGCCGGTTCGTGTTACCCACCAAAGACCCAGTGCCGCCAACAACCCGGCGATGATGCCGAGCTTGACCGACACGCTGGCATGCGCGGCATGCTCGATCTTGCGGATGTCGCCGGAAAAGGTGAGCGCCGTCAGCCCGATGATGATCGCGGTCACAGCCCCGTTTGCCACCAGATCGTGATATGCTTCGGATACCGCGATCGGCTTCAACGAGAACTCGGCGAGCAGTTTGAGATAATAGGCGACGGAGACGGCGTAGGCGATCGCCAGCATGACCTGGGCCGCCCGCATCGCCCATGCCATCGGATCGTTCAGCGACAGCTTGGGTGCAGCATTTTCGACATGCACGATGTTGAACCGGATCACCGCCCCGACCGCATAGGCCAAGGCAAGCAGGGCAGCCATCGCCAGGATGGCGGCCGAGCCGAACTCCTTGGCAAGGAGCGGCCCGCAGATCAGGAACCCGGAGCCGATGATGGAGGCGAGCGGCGTTACCGTCGCGCGCCAGTCGGTCGACCGGGCGAAGCGCCCGAAACTCAACAGCGCTGCGACGAGCACCGCCGAGAGGATGGCGACGGCTACAATCATCTAGAGTTCTCTTTCGGAAGCACGGGCATGACAGCTGCAAGCGGCGGCAGGACCGTCGAACAACACGAGCACCGTTCGCAGGAGATGTGCAGTCGCAAAGCTTTCAAGGGTTCATCGCGATCGGTCTTAGATGTTGATGGGTCAGGCGTCCAAATGTGTCAGTCCGTGCATCGGTTACCTGTAGGAAGACGATCGCTGCTCGTGCCGCCGGCAACGGCGCTTCAGTACAGGTGATATCGGAAGACCAGAAGCGTCGACAACGTCACGACCATGATAAGCACTAGCGGCAGGCCCGTGCGCGTATAGTCGCCGAAGCGGTAATCTCCTGCCGACATGATCAGCATGTTCGTCTGGTAGGCGACCGGCGTGGCATAGCACAGGTTGCACCCGAACAGCACCGCCAGCACCAGCGGTTCGGTCGGGATTCCCAGCTTTTGCGCGAGGCTGAAGGCGATCGGCGTGCCCACGGCTGCGGCGGTGGGGTTCGAAGCGAAATTTGTTAGCACGGTGTTGAACAGCATAACCGCAGCCAGCACGCCGCCAGCCGGCAGGTCGTACAACCCTAGCGCGATCAGCTGGCTCAGCCATTCTGCAGCACCGGTTTCCAGAATCACACGACCTACCGCGATGCTGGCGGCTACGAGCACGATCACTTTGGCCGACAGGGCACGGCCGACCTTGTCGAAATGGACGCATCCGGTCACGAACATCACGATCGCGCCCGCCAAGGCGCTGATCGCAATCGGCAATATGCCAACCCTGGCGAGACCCACAGACACCGCCATGACCGCAAGCGCCAGCGGCGCCTTGGCGGTCCGTGGCACCTCCTTCGCACCATCAAGCATCAACAGGCTCTCGGCGCGCGCAAGAGCGGTGACGGCCGTCATCGAGCCTTTCACCAAAAGGATGTCGCCTTCGGCCATCGTCGCTTCCGCCGTCGCCAGCTCATTATCGCTCCAGGACCGCCGACTTTGATGGATGCCGATCACTGCCACGTCATGCGCCTCGGCGATCCCGGACGTGGCGATGCGCGTGCCAGTCAGTCCTGAATCCGGCGCAATGGCCAGTTCGGCAATGGCAAGGTCTTCCCCGATGTTCTTGGCGGCTCGTGCAATCCGCTCCTCAAGTGCTGCCG
This sequence comes from Alterirhizorhabdus solaris, assembly GCF_007785815.1. Taxonomy (GTDB): domain Bacteria; phylum Pseudomonadota; class Alphaproteobacteria; order Sphingomonadales; family Sphingomonadaceae; genus Alterirhizorhabdus; species Alterirhizorhabdus solaris. The sequence goes on from NZ_VNIM01000002.1 coordinate 50,722, forward strand.
GCGCGGTCGTCGCACCCATCGCGCGCATGACGTCCTCCAGCACCGAGTGGGACGTAACCACCCGGACCCTATCGTCCGTTGCCAGCGCACCGTCGGGATAATCGACGAGGCGGACCTCATTGCCGAACGGACGCAGCGCCTCTGCGGCATTACGCCCAAGTGTCGAAGACTGCGTGCCGATGCGCAGCTCGGCAAGGAACTGCCGTGGTAGGTGACCGCCCTCTGGCGAGTTGTCCGGCAGGAGCCGGGGCATGATGAGCCAGATGAACGGCAGTGCGACGGCCGCGGCAGCGAGCACAACCGGCGTGAAGTGGAACACGCTCATCGGCGGCAAGCCCATGTCGGTCGCGATCGATACGACCAGGAGATTGGTGGACGTGCCGATCGTCGTCGCCATGCCTCCGATCAGCACCGCGCTGTTGATCGGGATGAGGGTCTTGGACGCAGGCATGCCGCCGCTGGTGGCGAGTGCCGCCATGATCGGCAGGAGCAGCACGAGCACGGGTGTGTCGTTCACCAGCATGCTCATCGTCATCGCGAGCACCAGCGTCACGAGAAGGCCAAGCGTAGCGTTCAACCGCCACACGCGGGTCAGCGCACGCGCAGCCGGCTCGAGCGCGCCGGTGGCGACCAGACCACGTCCCATCACCATCAATGCACAGATCGTGATCAGCGCATAATTGCCGAAGCCTTCGAACGCGAGCTTGAGACCGTCTGTCGCGCGCTGTCCGGTCAGTGGGAAGGTATATAGCCCGAGCGCAATGGCGCTGATGGTCAACAGCGAAATGATTTCGATCCGCAGCCGTCCCGAGACGAAACCGTAGAACATCACGGTCGTGAGGCCGATCGCCGCCATGGCGTGGCCGGAGGGAAGGCCGATCACAGAATGGCGCCCGCGAACACGGCCGTTCGCATGGCCAACCAGGCTGCACTCACGTCAGCCACCAAATGGCGACGATGAGCGACATCGCTCCGACTGAGATCACGATTGCCATGACGCGAAAGTTCATTGTCGCCAGATCATGGATTTTGTGGGCGTTCAGACGCGCCTGAAGCGCACATGCGCGCCGCTCGGCGGAAATGATCAGGAAGGCGGCGAGCAGAAAGAACAGCGTAGCGATCGCCTTAGCTACCCAGGTCGGTTCGACGGGCCGGAACAGCGCGCTGAAGCCGACGCCGATCCCGATCGATGCCATCGAGGTTCGAGCCCATCCGCTGAACGTCCGTTCGTTCGCGAGAAGCGTGCGATCCTCCGCAAGATCGGTTCGATCCTCCGCGAGTGCTCCGCGTCCCGGTTGCTCGTCCTCTGCCATACTCCATCATGGCCGCAAACCGTAACAACCGCAATTTGCCACAGCCGTCATTAGAACCGAGAACGGCTAGGTAATCCGGAAGGTAATCACCTGCACCCAACCGATCGTCGGAACGATTCGCCGGCTCACATGTTACTATTATATCACCGGATTTATGCAGTAGCCGAGCGTGTCTTTCCATCACACGCCAGCTTGCCTGCGCCGATCAGCACATCATAGGTCCAAGTGGATGTAAATCATCTGCTCACGTGCCGGCGATCTACAGCGATGGAATCGCAGAACTCAGGAGATCAGCAATGGATAATATCCAGACCATGGACCGCAACGAGACTCAGGATACCATTTCGTCAGAAAAGGTCGACGGAACGGCCGTATACGGTCGTGATGGCGAGAAGATTGGCTCTGTTCATCACCTCATGATCGGCAAGCGTGACGGCAAGGTTCGGCACGCGGTCGTGAGCTATGGTGGATTCCTGGGTATGGGCGAGGATTACTTTCCGCTGCCCTGGGGCGAGTTGACCTATAACGAGGATCACGGCGGCTATGTGGTGAACCGGGATGTCGAGCAACTGAAGGGCGGACCGCGGTACAGCCGCGGACAGGAGCCGACTTGGGATCGCTCATACGACCAGCAGGTTTCGGGCTACTACGGTAAGCTCTAAGGTCGGAACAGTGCCAAAGACGAGCGGCCCGCATTGCGGGCCGCTCTCTTTTCGCGGCGTATTCAAACCGCCTTGGGCTAACACCCAAAATGTGGCGCAATGTCTCGGTTCAGCTCTCGAAAGCTGAGAAGATTGGACACTTACCCGCTCTGCCTTCGACACAGTCATACTCAAGTTGGCTGAGCCAAGCTCGCAAGGTCTGAATATCGGTGATCCGGCGATCGAGGTCGGCGAGGCACTTGCGGGCCAGTGTTCGGGCCTGCGGGCGCTCCTCGGTAGCATTTAACTGAACGAGTTCGGCGATCTGCTCGCGCGTAAAGCTTCGTCGCCGAGCGGATGAAGCGCACGCGGCGGGGATGAATCCCGAAGACGTGGTGCGCGTCAAGACGCGCGACTTCCGTTGAGCAATGGCTGAGTTGCCGCGTCACCAGCGCGTGATCATCTCGCTTCCCGTCCACATCCTGCGCGCTGCGATGGCGCGGTCGGGCGAGGCACGGATCGACGTCGTCGAAGTGCGGCTCGCGCTGCCTTGTCTCCTGCTCCATTGCGCAGAGCGATGGCCGCTGGAGCTGTTCTGGGCTTCGGCCGCTCAAGAGAATGAGATTGGACGCGCGCAGGGGACTACTGCGGCGTTCAACTGGATTATCCGGCAGCTGCGGCTCGCCGGGCGCTACGTCGACTAGGCGCCGCTGGCGGCCCGTTTCCGTGATGGATGCAGCTGTCGAAACACGCCGGGCATGGTATGTTCCGCGTGATGAACGTCGTGGCACCCTTGAAAGCAGACGTCGCCGTGGTCCCGTGCGGTGCCGCGTCCCCGGTCGACTTCGTCGTCGTCGATGTCGAGACCGCGTGTTCGCGCGTCAGCAGCATCTGCCAGATCGGCATCGTAGGCTTCCGCGATGGCTCCGAGGTCTTCGCCTTCGAGACACTCGTCGACCCTTGCGACGAGTTCTCGCCATTCAACACGCGTATCCACGGCATCAGCTGCGATCACGTGCTTGGACAACCCACCTTCGGGCACATCCACGCGACCGTCGATGGACACCTCTCCGGTCGCACGACAGTGGCACACTCGTTTTTCGACAAGGGCGCGCTTGCAGCGGCATGTCGTGTTCATCGGCGCGAGATGATCGAGACGACCTGGCTCGACAGCGTGCGCGTCGCAAAACGCGCCTGGCCCGAACTTGCCAGCCACCGGCTGAACGTGCTCACCCGCTTCCTGGGTGTTCGACACAAGCATCACGACGCCCTGAGCGATGCACGCGCTGCAGGAATGGTGATCGTGAAGGCGATCGATCACACCGGCATCGACTTGGCGGGGTGGTTGAAGCCGACGAACCCACGCGGCGGCGCGGCACCGAAGGCGGCTGCGGCTGGACCGCTGAAGGGGCACCGCGTCGCAATCCTCGGCGCGCCGCGCGACGCGCAACTCGGGCACTGGCTTGCCGAACTGGGCGCACGCGTTGTCGCATCGGTCGGCACAACGTCCACGATGCTGGTCATCAGCAGGGATCAGCCGTTCGGAAGGTTTGCCCATGCCAGCGCCCCGTACCGCCGCGCGGAGGAATTGCGGCAGGGTGGCTCTGCAATTGAGATCGTGACCGAAGACGATCTTCGGACGCAATTTTCCCTTGATGCGCCCGTCACAAGGGACATGCTGGCCCGATGACGTCCGATAAAAACACCGTCGCATTCATCGTCGACCAGCTGTCCGCCGTAGGCGGCGTCTCGGCCAAGCCGATGTTCGGCGAGTACGGCTTATACTGCGACGGCAAGATGTTCGGGATGATCTGCGACGGTCAGCTCTTCATCAAGCCCACCGCCGGCGGCAGGACGCTGGCGGCGGATCTTGAGGAAGCGCCACCCTACCCCGGCGCGAAGCCCTGCCTGCTCGTCGATCCGGATCGGTGGGATGACAGCGACTGGCTCGCAGGGGTCGTCCGAAGCACGATCGCCGAGCTGCCGCTTCCAAAGCCCAAGGCGCGGAAGCCGAAGTCAGTGTCATAAGGCACGGCGGTTCTGCACGACGCCCTCAGCGCAGTTGGCTGTCCTTGCTGCCGCGCCGGTTAAATGCGGACCGAACAGGCCGGCTGTCGCGCTGGGACTGGCACTGCACACAGGTCCGGACACCCGCCAGCGCCTGACGGCGGGCGTCGGGGATCTCCTCGCCGCACTCCTGGCAGTGCGTTTCACTCTCGCCCCCGAGAAGGCGTGATCGCGCGAACAGGACGGCGTCGGTCACCGTGTCGTCGATCTGATCCTGGATAGCGCCGTCGCGCGTCCACCCGCCCGCCATTTTACTCACCCATCCTACTCTCGAGACATCCTAGATGGGACATGGCGGACGACATTCCAGCCGCCGTCGATGCGCCCGAGTGACCGTTGCGACGTTGATTGCTCAACGTTCCTATGTGCGAGGCTGTGATGAAGACCGTGACGCTACCCAGCGGCGAGAATGTCCCGGCGCTTGGCCAGGGCAGCTGGATGATGGGCGAGCGCCGCGAGCGCCGTTCAGACGAGATCGCAGCGCTCCGTGCGGGGGTCGAATGCGGGATGACGCTGATCGATACCGCCGAGATGTATGGCGATGGTGCGTCCGAAACCCTGATCGGCGAGGCGCTCGGCGACATGCGCGACCGGCTGTTCCTCGTCAGCAAGGCCTATCCGCAGAATGCGTCGCGCAATCGTCTGGCCAGAGCGTGCGAGGCGAGCTTGAAGCGGCTCGGCACCGATCGGCTCGACCTGTACCTGCTTCATTGGCGCGGCTCGGTGCCACTTGCTGAGACGGTCGAGGCGATGGAGGCGCTGAAAGCACAGGGCAAGGTCCGCCACTGGGGCGTCAGCAATCTCGACACCGGCGACATGGAAGAGCTTGTCGCGGCAGGTGGAGTTGCCTGCGCGACCGATCAGATCCTCTACAATCTCACGCGGCGGGGGGCGGAACACGACCTGCTGCCTTGGCTCTCCGATCACGGCATTCCGGCGATGGCGTACAGCCCGGTCGAACAGGGACGGCTCCTCGCCGATCGCACCCTTGCTGCGATCGCGAGCAACATCGGCGCGATGCCGGCGCAGGTGGCGCTCGCCTGGGCGATGCGCCAGGATGGGGTCATCGCTATCCCGAAGGCGGGTTCCGTTGATCATGTGCGGGAGAACCGCGCGGCGGCCGATATCGTCCTTTCGGACGCTGATCTCGCAACACTGGACGCAGCGTTCCCGCGCCCCCGCACGCGTCGCCCGCTCGAGATGCTCTGAGCCTTCCGCAATGACGATCTTCTTCACCGCCGACACGCACTTCGGTGATCGTCGCACGATCAACATGCACCGCCGCCCGTTCGCCAGTGTGGCGGCAATGGACGAGGCGATCGTTGCCGGCTGGAACGAGAGGGTCGGCCCGGACGACGAGGTTTGGCACCTCGGTGACGTCGCACGTCGTTCGGCGGACGTGGCGGCCTTGCTGGCTGAGCTCAACGGCATCAAGCATCTCGTCCGCGGCAACAATGACGGTCCCGCAACCGGCGATGCGACAGGCTGGGCGAGCGTCCAGGACTATGCAGAACTGACGCTGGACGGCGTGTTGCTGGTGCTCTGTCACTACCCATTCAGGAGCTGGAACGGACAGCATCGCCGCTCCATCAACCTGCACGGGCATAGTCATGGCAAGTTGAAGCCCTTGCTGCGCCAGTTCGACGTCGGCGTAGATGCCCGTGGCTTTCGGCCGACGACACTCACCGCACTCCTCGGCGGAGTTTCGAGCAGCGAGCCTGGTGAGAGCACCCCTCGCCTGATCTCGTCGACAGCCTCAAGCGAGACGGTAGGGTGACCGCAAAGGACTATCTGGTCACACCCGATGGACGCTACTTCGTCGTCCGGGGGCGCCTGTGGCGGCGATCAAACCCGTCTTTGCCAGAACAGCAGCGCGGAGCCTTGGTCGGCGAACTCATGGGTGCGAGACGCGCCGTGGGGGTTGCGCTGCGCGCAGGCGACAAGGCTCGCGTTGCCGAGGCCCGTGCCCAGGTCGGCCAAGCCAAGGTCGTGCTCGGCGAGCGCGGGCCGGTATGGTGGCAGGATGGGACGCCTGATCTCAATCGGCACATGGTCGCCAACACACCCTATGCAGACTGGCTGAGAGAGGAGGACCGCGCGCCGTGATGAACCCGCTCCCCGAACTGCCCGCTGGCGCCTTCGCCAAGCAGGACACCGGTGATGATCTCGCTATCTATGCCCCTCCGCGGCTGGTCACGCACATCGACGAGGGGGCGGTGGCCTCGCTCACCGCACACTATCGAGGTCTGTTGCCCGAGAACAAGCCGGTACTCGACCTCATGTCGAGTTGGGTCAGCCACCTGCCGCCCGACCGGACCTACGCTCCTGTCGTCGGACATGGCATGAACGCCGAAGAGCTTGCCGCCAATCCACGCCTTGACCGCTGGTTCGTGCAGGATCTGAATCGCGACGCCACGCTGCCGCTGGACGACCGATCCTTCGAGGGTGCCCTCTGCTGCGTCGGTGCCCAATATCTTCAGCAGCCGGTCGCTGTATTCACCGAAGTGCGCAGGGTACTGGTGCCGGAAGCCCCGCTCATTGTCAGCTTCTCGAATCGGTGTTTCCCGACAAAGGCAGTTGCCATCTGGCGGTCGCTCGACATCAACGGACACGCCGCGCTGGTCCGGCTCTACCTTGAGCGCGCAGGGTTTCGCCACATCACCGCGGACGTCCTCGCCGACGGCCGTGCAAGTGATCCGTTGATCGCGGTCACTGGTCGCGCCTGACGACCGTGAGCGGCCATCGCCGGCGCTTGGAAAAAGAGCCGCGACCTCCTGGGTGATCCACCACCCGCGGAGGATCCCGGTCAAAGACAAACTGTCCGCCGGCGGTGCTACATGTCCACGACCTCGCGGCGTGAGGCGATGCGAGCCCGACGGTCAGCGACTCTTCCGTTGCTGCCGTTCCTCATGATCCGCTGTGATCTCCAGGTCCCTCGCGAGCTGCTCCAAGGCGCGGCGAGCGCCAAGGCGCTCAAGCCCGTCCCGATGATCGACAGACCGCGGCGGGGTGCTTCGCGCTCGCGCCAGTCTCGCGGCGGCCCTGAGTGTTTCTGAATCCACGACCGCCGATCCTCCGATCGCTGCTTAGGAAACCTCGACGGCAACATAGCATCATCGCGGGAGAAGTATCGACTCGCATAGCGTCGGACTCCCGGTCCCGAGGCATGTCCGATCCACCCCTAATGCACGTTGGCGCTGACCAGCTCGTCCAGAGCAGACCCAACGATTCCCCATCTTTTCATGCCCCGCCAATCCCGTTTCCGATGCAGATCCCGCATATAATTGTCAGCCCATGCGACTGCGTCATGTGCGCCCAGATCGGTGATCAATTCGGCCGCTATTGCCCAGGCTTCCTGCTGGTCGCCATGGTCCGGCACGATCTCGGTCGCTGGTTGCTTCCGAGCGCGGCGGTTACGCGGCTCACCAGCCGTCGATCGGAAAGGCGCGGAGTTCGGGTCTGTGCTGACGGCGTTCCGCAGAGTGCTGCGGTCGAGCTTTCGTCTCGCCATGATCAATCGTCCTGCGGTAGTTCATCGGGCCAGAAATCGACCTCTTCAGTCGTCTCTGCGGCGTGCCGCTTCCGGTCGCACTCGGGCAAGACGGGCACTTCTCCGTCGAACCCGATCCTGATCGCTGCTCCAGGCTGTGTCGCCCCCTGGAACACTGCCTGAAGCTCCCGACCATTGCGTAGCATGCTGCCGATCCAGGGCGCGCGATCCGCCGTCAGGTAACCGATCTGAACATGACGGGCGCTGACGACGGCAATGGCGCTCGGATCGACGGGGTTCTTGGGTTCGGGTACGAGCTCGATCGGCTCACCCGGCACACAGAGTAGGATTTCGAACCGGCGGTTGCTGCCATCGGCATTCGGATGGTTCGCGCCAACGACATGCAGGCTGAGTTGCTTCATAGCCATGTCTCAGTCCGCCGCGATCAGCTCAGGGTGCGGCCGAACCATAGCACCCGACCAACGATGTCGATCCGGCCAAGCTCGATGTTCTGCCAGCTCGGATAATCCGGATTGTCGCTCTTGATCGAAATGCCTCGGCCCGATGGATTGCGGGCGAGCCGTTTGACCATCAGGCTGTCGTCGAGCCGCAGCACGTAGATGCCGTCCCGAAGTCGCCCGACGCCGTCCTTACGATCGACGAGCACGTCGTCGCCGTCAGCCAACGTCGGCGCCATGGAATCGCCCTTCACCTGGATAACGGACAGCCCGTCGGCAGATCCCTTGGTGCGATCCCGCAGCCAACGCGGATCGAAGCCGATCGTCGTGCGCCGCGCCTCACCGAAATCGGCAGCGCCATGTCCGGCCGACGCATAGACGTCGAGCACGGGCACCTGTTGCAAGGCCGGCTGCTCCCACTCCTGCGGCCCTCCAAGAACGGCCTCTTTGACGCCGAAGTAAGCGGCAAGAACGCGCCGATCCTCTTCGTGCAGCCGCTTGGGCGTACCGCGCTTGATGTACTGCTGGATGTAAGCATCGTTGCGCCGAAGCATGCGGGACAGACCCGCATAGTCTTCGTTGCGCTCGTCGATCAGCCGTTGGAGCGCTGTGCGAGGATCTTCAATTTGCGCGAGCATCATAGGATCAACTGAGCCGCACGCTTAAGGGCACGCGCCATATGAGCCTGGAGGAAGCCGCGACGATCCTGCACGAAGCTGGGCTGCCGGCCCGCGGCACACTGACGCTGGCGCTGTTCGACCGCCAGGATCTCGCGACCGACTGGGCACGCTCAGGCCTTGGTGGTTTCTTGGAGATGATGGTGGCCGCCCTCCCCGATGCGCTCGCCGCGGAAATTGGCGACACCAGCGACCGGGTCGACCCACGCTGGGGTACGCAGGCCGCGCGCTTCGTGGCGCAGCGTATCGCCCACCACATCCACGACTTGATCGAACGAGAACAGCGGCTCGGCGACTTCTCGCCAGGTCGCACCGCCTAATCCGCTAGCAGCCGGCCACTGGGGAGAGGTCGGGCACACTTTAAACAAGGACAGCTTGATGCAAGCTCATCTCGCCCGATCGACAGAACGCCTGATCAGGCTACCCGAGGTCAGAAAGCGGGTGGGCCTCGGTCGCTCAACGATCTACCGGCTGATGGAACTGGGCTCGTTCCCGAAGTCGCGAAAGCTCGGCGCCAGGGCCATCGCTTGGTCAGAAGCAGAAATAAACGATTGGATTGAAGGCAAGCTAACGAACAGGTCTACTGATTGACCCGCAAGAATTGAGCCCAAACTTGGGATGCAGATCCTTCCGGTCGGTACCCAGGCAGCATCGCAGACCACGTTCCGGCCGGCTCCGACGGCGTTGCCTACTGCACTATTACCACGACCGTGCTTCCGCTGCGGCGTAGATCGACCTGATCGGCATGGGCCGCCCGGGTGCTCGAATCCCTGCTTGCGGGCGGGCTGGATACCGCTCATGCAGGGCAACAAGGGGTCTGAAAGTCAGGGATAGCGATCCTAAACGGTTTCACGCGCGAAGGCTGCTGCCGGGTTTCACGGTTTGAAGAACCAAGCTATCGTTTGTTGTGCAAGGGATCATAGCTGCGGCTGGCCCGTGGAAGCTGCATGGAAATTGACCCGGGTCTATGTCACTCAACGATGATACTTTCTTGAAACACACCCCCGACTTCCTTGCAGGAGGCGGAGAAATGGCCGCGCTCTCACGTGAGCACGATTGGAGGAAGACTCCGCTCGGCGCGCCTGACAGCTGGGAGCAATCGCTGCGAACTGCAGTTTCGATATGCCTCACTACGCCCTTCGTCAGCGCTGTTCATTGGGGTCCTGATCTTCGGATCATCTACAACGACGCCTACGCGCCCGCGCTTGCCGAGCGACACCCACGCGCTCTCGGCCAGCCATTCCGAGACGTGTGGCCTGAGATCTGGGATGTTCTCGGCCCGCAGGTCGAGCAAGTCCTCAAGACCGGTCGCGGATTCTCAACCGAAAACCAGCTTCTGCGCATGGAGCGGAACGGGCAGGTTCAGGACACCTACTGGATCTACAGCTTCGCCCCGATTCATGGGGACGGCTCCGAGATCGGCGGCGTGTTTGTCACCGCCATCGACAATACCGCCAACGTGCTTGCCGAGCGCCGGCGCGACGCTGAGACCGAGCGGCTGCGGCGGATGTTCGAGCAGGCTCCCGGCTTCATCACCGTTCTTGAGGGGCCAGCTCATCGCTTTACCCTCGCCAACGCAGCATACCGGGAGCTCGTCGGCGACCGTGAGCTGATCGGAAAAACCGTAGCGGAAGCCCTGCCGGAGGCGGTTGGGCAAGGCTATCTGGGCCTGCTCGATCAGGTGTTCGCAACAGGGGAAGCGTTCACCACCACCAGAGCGAAGTTCGTGGTTCAGCCGACCGCCGGCGGGCCCGCAAGCGAGCGCTATATCGACTTCGTCTACCAGCCTATTGCTAACGAAGAAGGCCGCGTCACCGGCATCTTCGTCGAAGGGCAGGACGTCACCGAGGCACATCGCGCCGATGCCGTGTTGCTCGAGAGCGAAGCGCGATTCCGAAACGTGGCAGACCATTCGCCCGTGATGATGTGGATGACGGAGCCCGACGGCTATTGCAGCTACCTCAACAAATTCTGGTATGAATTCACCGGGCAGACCGAGGCAGAAGCGCTCGGGCTCGGTTGGACGAAGGCGACCCACCCGGACGACCAGAAGCTCGCCGAGGACACGTTCCTTGCCGCGGTAGCGGCACAGGCTTCGTTCCGCGTCGAATATCGGCTGCGTCGCGCCGACGGGGTATATCGCTGGGCAATCGACGCTGCGGCCCCCCGCTTCGGTGAGGACGGTCGCTTCCTCGGCCATGTCGGCTCGGTGATCGACATCGACGAACGTCGCGAAGCCGAAGAAAAGTTGGCGCTCAATGAAGAGCGGCTGAGGCTGGCACTCGAAGTTGGCGAAATCGGCCAGTGGCATGTCGACAACGTGACCGGAGACATGTTCTGGCCGCCCCGCGTGAAGGCCATGTTCGGCATCTCGCCCGACGTGCCGGTCACGCTGGACGACTTCATCAACGGCGTGCACCCTGAAGACCGCGAGCAAACCCGCGTAGCCTATGAAGCGGCCTCTGATCCCGAGCGCCGGCCGATCTACGACGTGGAATACCGGACTGTCGGCAGGGAAGATGGATTGGTTCGCTGGGTGGCAGCGAAGGGCCGAGGTTTGTTCAACGCGGAAGGCTATTGCTACCGTGTGATTGGCACTGCCGTGGACGTCACGTCACGCAAGGCGGACGAGCTCCGACTTCGCGAGCTGAATGAGACGCTCGAGGCTCAGGTCGCCGAACGCACCGCTGATCGCGACCGCATGTGGCGCCTCTCGACCGATCTGATGTTGGTCGCCCGCTTCGACGCGGTGATTACCGCGGTGAATCCGGCCTGGTCGACGCTGCTCGGATGGGCTGAGCGCGAGCTGATTGGTCGGCGCTTCATCGATCTGGTCCATCCCGAGGATGTCACCAGCACATTGGAGGAGGCTGGCAAGCTGGGCGACGGACAAACGACCTTGCGCTTCGAAAATCGATACCAACACAAGGACGGCTCTTTCCGGTGGTTGTCTTGGACCGCAGTGCCCGGCGACAATTTGATCCATGCTGTGGCTCGCGATGTCTCGGCCGAGCGGGAGCAAGCCGAAATTCTTCAACAGACCGAGGAAGCGCTGCGCCAGGCGCAGAAGATGGAGGCGGTCGGCCAGCTTACCGGCGGCATCGCGCATGATTTCAATAATCTGCTCACCGGGGTGATCGGCTCCCTTGACATGATGCAGAGGAGGATCGCGAAGGGCGAGATGGGCAAGGTGGAGCACTACGCCACCACCGCCATGACGTCGGCGAACCGAGCCGCAGCCCTCACGCACCGACTGCTCGCATTCTCTCGCCGTCAGCCGCTCGACCCAAAGCCAGTCAATTCGAACCGTCTAGTCAGCGGCATGGAAGAATTGCTTCGCCGCACCCTAGGCGAGGCTGTCCGCCTCGAGATCGTGACCGCCGGCGGGCTCTGGCAGACGTTGTGCGACCCGCATCAACTCGAAAGTGCGATACTGAACCTGGCCATCAATGCGCGCGACGCCATGCCGGACGGCGGGAACCTCACCATTGAGACCTGCAACGCACACCTCGACACCGCCTATGCCGCCAAGCTCCGCGGGGTCCCGCCGGGTCAGTATGTCTGCATCTGCGTCACCGACACGGGGACCGGCATGAGCCCGGACGTGATCGCCAAGGCATTCGATCCCTTCTTCACTACCAAGCCGATCGGGCAAGGGACCGGCCTTGGGCTGTCGATGATCTACGGCTTCGCCCGCCAATCGGAGGGCTACGCCAAGATCTATTCCGAGGTTGATCAGGGCACCACATTCAAGCTCTACCTGCCTCGCTACTACGGCGAAGGGGAGGATGCCGACGTGGCTGCTCCCGGCTTCAACGAGGATCATCGCGCCGAACACGGTGAGGTAGTACTGGTTGTGGAGGACGAAACGGCCGTCCGCGAAATCGTCGTCGATGTGCTGGAAGAACTGGGCTATCGCGCGATCCAAGCCGCTGATGGACCGTCGGGCCTAAAGATACTGCAGACCGACACACGTGTAGATCTTCTCGTTAGCGATGTTGGGTTGCCAGGGCTCAACGGCCGCCAATTGGCGGATCAGGCGCGCGAACGCCGACGCGATCTGAAGGTGCTGTTCATGACGGGCTATGCCGAGAACGCCACAATCGCCAACGGCTTCCTCGATCCAGGTATGGAGATGATCACCAAACCATTTGCTATCGAATCGCTGGCAACGCGTATCCGGGGAATGATCGAGAGCAAGTAAGCTCCTCCCAACTCCGACTCTTGTCGGCCAGCAGTCGGGATTGAGAAAAGCTGTCGGAGGTGGCGTCGGCGTCGCACATCCCCGGCATCAGTTGTCGTGATCCACCATAACCGCTCCGACCCAGTTGCGGCTGTCGCCTCTCGCTCCTCGACATTCGCCGCTTGCTCATGTCAATGGACTGACCCTTCGCGAACCTTGCCAGCCGCTTTCAGCGACTTGGATTGGGGACATTGCTGGCTGACAGCTTTCAGGATCGGAACGGTCGAAAGCCGCAAGTGCGTAGTGTCACAACCGTTCGGGTGTGTCGATCAACTGATTGCGAGCAATGCCGAGTTTCATCAGGTCCGGCGCGAGGAAAGAGCGCAGCGCCAGCGGGCTGGCGACCCGCAGCACCGAGCAGCGCACATCCGCGAGCTTGCTAAGCGGAAACGTCTTGAAGGACTGAGCAGGATCGAGATCATGGAAGATCGTCTCGTAGACCGCGGCCTCAAATCCATCCGCGGCATAGGCGGTCGGCACGCGTTTGCGCACGGGGCCGATCGGCGCGAATCGCGAGGAGCCAAAGCCCGGATTGAACGCATCGCCGGCAAGCTTTTCGGCGTGAATGCGCCAGAGAACGGCGCCTACGGGCAGATCGGTGACGTGGGTCGCAAAGGCGGTCGGCGGTTTGGGGACAATGCCGGTCGGCGCCAGCGCTGTCACCCGCCGATCTCGTCGCTCTCATGCGCCGCGGCGTCGAGGACGGCCGCTTCATCGTCGTGGAGTTCCCTCGGAGCGGGTCCACCCAGCCACGAGTTGGTCGACACGAACCAGAAGGCGGTTTGCCATGGTGACCGGCTCGTCGGCAGGACCTCCAAAATCCTCTTGATGAGGGGAAGCGGCTTGCCGTCGGCGTCGAACTGGAAGGTCGGGAAGCGGTCCTGTCCCTGGTAGGGGACCGCGAAGACGCGGCGCTGCGCTTTCCAGCGCGCGGCGGTCTGGTGGCGGTTCTTGGCTTCATGCCCGGCGCGCGCCGCGACCTCGGCCGAGGTCAGCGTCTCGACCTCGTGCATGAAGCGCTGGCGGATGGCGGTGTTGTCAGCCGCGACTGCGGTATGGAACTCGGCCATCGGATCATGGGTATCGGCCAGGACGTCGAGGAGCTGCTCGATCTTGCGCTCGAGATGCCGCGCGCGGACATCCGGCAACAGCTTGTCGACGATTGCGTAGAGTGCCTGTCGATCCGGGTCGGCTGCGATGCCCGTGGCGGTCAGCTGCTCGATCGCGTGATCGACGGCGGTTCGATACTGTTCGGAGAAGCCCTCAACAGTAGGCGCTATATATAAGGTGTCGCTGGCGGCTTCGGAACGCGGAGCCCCGCGCCGCTTGGCCGGCTTGGCGCGCGCGGTCTCGACCAGGCTGGCGAACACCAGATTGGCGAAGGCGCTCGGATCGACAGCGGTGGCGAGGGTCGCCATGGACAGCTCCTGTGGTTAGTCTCGCTAACATATAACCGAACTAACCAAAATTGCCACCCCACGGAGGCAATGGCGCTTAGTCATGCTAACACATAAGCGATCTAACCACGCACGCCACTGCCGATGTTTATTCCAGTAACCCCCCTTCCTGGAAAAAACAAAGTAGTCGAGTAGGGCGGAGTTTTTCGAGTCACCTGGAACGCTGGAACGCTGGAACGCTGGAACGCTGGACCGCGACGTGGAGTGATCTTCTCACCTTTAAACGACCAAACTGGCGGACGGTCGGGAAGCAAAGGATCGATCTCCGCGCTTCGTGCAAGCGTGGCGGCATTCCTGGAACTCATGCTTCCACGCGTCACTCGGCTGCTGCTTGCCATAGACGAATCGTTGCGCAATAATGAGAACGGGTTCTGAGACGGTCTTGCGCCTCACCGCAGCTTATTAAAAGTAGGCGGCGGATTGTCGAGCTTGTTGCATACGAAACCGCGCGCGAGCGATATAGCCGGCGATGGCTGAGATCGATGTTGAGCATATGCGCCGGTGCATCCGCGCGATGGATTTTGAACGGGGTACTGCCGCCCAAATCGCCTTGTGGCGCGAAGATCTAGCTGATGCCCGGGCAAATCTCATCATCGAGAACATGGCGCCAACGGCCAACGAAGACGAAATGTTTGCAATGATGCTGGCCGAGGGCCTCCCACCGTCCCTCATGCCGTCGATTATAAGTAGCCTCTACAGGCCTGACGACTCGGTCTGACGCTTTCAGGCTGAAGGGTCCTGATCGTGTGCCATCCTTCCGTGGGCAGGCTCAAGCGCTTGCTTGGTCCTCGAAAGCACGAAACGGGAGCTCGTTCTCGTTTGTAGGAGGCTTATGAAGGGATTGGAAATCGCCAGCAGATGCGTCTTCGTGCTTTCGAGGACCGATTGAGAGGCCAGGACGGCATGACCCTGCGACGCCGCCAGTTCTTGAACATGACCGCCGTTAGTTGACCATTCATTGCTCTCCCCTTTATGTCACGGCTACGCGGCGTCCACCCAAGGAGAGTCCGTCTCCCGCTAGGGAACTAATGGCCAAGGCCGCCCATTGGGCGGCCTTTGGTTTATCTGGACTGTCAGCGTTTCAACCTATGCGTGACGGCTCTCGCTGCTTATAGGGTAGGCAATATGGCCGTCCCCGCTGTTGTCCATGGCATCAAGGGGCGGCCTTCTTTCGTTACGGGACAAGCAGGGCGTGCCACGTGGCGCACTTCGATGTGGAGGGCGCTGCGTCTCAGCCGCTATGCAGGCTCGGAGCCAAGGCTTCTATGATCCTGCAGTCGGCCACGGTGTTGCGGCTACAGGATTCGATCAGCGTGTCGAGCTCGCCCGCGAGGGCCGTCAGATCGGCGATCTTTCGTGTAATCGCATCCCGATGCCGATTGGCGATCACGTCCACGGCCATGCAGGATTGTTCGCGACGATCGGCGAGTCCCATAAGCTCCCGGACCTGATCGATCGAGAAGCCGAGATCGCGCGCTCGACGGATGAAGGACAAGCGGCGCAGATGCTCGTCCTCGTAAGTTCTGTAATTGCCTGCGGACCGCGCTGGTGTCGGCAGCAAGCCGATTTGTTCGTAGTAGCGTATCGTCTCGACCTTGGTGCCTGTCGCCGAAGCCAGCTTCCCGATCGTCAGTTTCTCAGACACAGCGCTTGACCCTCTACCGACTAGAGGGTGCATATAGGCTGCCAGATCGATTCTACCGAGGTGGCAAGATGGCCTGCACGAGTTGCGCGTCCGACAAGGCGGGCACCCTGAACGACCCGAAGTGGCGGCGCGCGCTGTGGATCGCGCTCGCGATCAATGGCGGCATGTTTGCGATCGAGATCGTCGCCGGGATTACGGGCGGATCGAAAGCGCTCCAGGCCGACGCGCTCGACTTCTTCGGTGACGCTGCCAACTACGCGATCAGCTTGGGCGTCGCTGGAATGGCGATAACCTGGCGCGCGCGCGCAGCGATGCTGAAGGGAGCGACGCTTGCTCTGCTCGGCCTATATGTCCTTCTCGCGGCAGGTTGGGGTGCGCTTCACGGCACGGTACCCCATGCCGAGGTCATGGGTATCGTGGGAGTTGCTGCACTGATCGCGAACGCCTTGGTCGCGGTCATGTTGTATCGCTTCCGCAGCGGCGACGCGAACATGCGTTCAGTTTGGATATGTTCGCGCAACGACGCGATCGGCAATATCGCGGTGGTACTGGCTGCGGGGGGTGTCTTTGGCCTCAACAGCGCGTGGCCTGATCTCATGGTCGCCGTGCTGATGGCAGCGCTTGGGCTGTCCGGCGGCTTCCAGATTATGCGCCAGGCACGCTCCGAACTGCGATCCGGGCCGACACCTCTTCCTTCGGATTACAGGCAGCCGTTACATGGGAGTCGTTAAGTTGCTACGGCGAAGGCCAATGCATCGGCTTACTGCCTTGTTCCTTTGTTTGATGCTCATGCTGTCGCTCGGGCTGGGATCGGTCGCGCACGCGACCGAAGGTGTGAGATGCGTTGATTTCACCGCCGCCAGCGCGCTTGAGCATAGCGCTAGTGACGGGGACCAAGTGCCGGCCGATGCTGACAAGTCCTACCCGCACCATCATGGTGGCTGCCACGGCCATCACATTGGTGTACCGTTTGAGGCAGGTCTCGTCGCCTCCGTAGATGGGCTGCCCATGGCCCATGGGTCTTGGAACCATGATCCGATGGCGCCGGTGCCTTCGGACCCAGCATTGAGACCGCCCCAAGCCTGACGACCACCTAATCCGCCGCACCGATCGCGTGCGGCATCCCAGGTTCGCCAGGAGTTCGTCACCATGTCCCGTATTATCGCGGCCTTACTGGCCGTGGCGTCGTGCGCATCGATCGCGCACGCGCAATCATCAGAGCCAGCACCGACCAGTCCCCCCCTCACGCTCGAACGGGCGTTGGCGCTCGCCGGCGAAACTGCGCCGAGCCTTGAAGCGGCCACGGCAGGGGTGCGAGCGGCCGTGGCGGGGCGTACAGTTGCCGGCTACCGCCCCAACCCGTCGATCGTTGCTGAAACCGAGAACGTCGCAGGAAGCGGCCAATATCGCGGTCTGCGCAGTGCAGAAACGACAGCCGGCTTGTCGCTCCCGATCGAGCTTGGGGGCAAGCGATCCGCACGGATCGCCGTCGCAGACGCGATCGGCAATCGGGCGCGCATCGGAACGGTGTTGGCAGAGGCCGATCTCCGGCTCGCCGTTACCCAGCTCTACATCCAGGCAGCGTCGGCCGAACGCCGCCTCGTTACAGCTCGCGAACAAGCCGGCATCGCTCGGGAGGCGCTACGCGCAGCCGGTGTTCGCGTGCAGGCGGGGCGTGCATCACCGCTCGAACAGCAGCGTGCCGATGTGCTGCGCATCAACGCAGAGACGGCCGTAGAGCGAGCCCAACGGCTTTCCGAGGTCGCGCGAGATAATCTTGCGCGGCGGATCGGCCAGCCCGTGACCGCGTCCTTGGACCTCGCATGGTATGATCGTGTCGAGGGTTTCGGGCCTGCGAGGCCGATCGAACCCGCCGGCACGCTGGCGCTAGCCGCCGCCCGTGCTGACGCTACGACGGCAGAGGCACAGGTTCGGCTTGCTCGCTCGCAGCGGGTTCCAGACGTGACGTTGAGTGCGAGCGCGCGACGGCTCGAGGCGACCAATGACGTTGCCGCAGTTTTCGGGGTCTCCATCCCCTTTCCTGTCTTCAACAACGGTCGGGCAGCTATCGCCCAAGCGCGTGCACAAAGCGATCAGGCGCAGGCCCTACGGCGTGCTGCCGAGTTGGACGCGGCGCAGGACATTGCAAACGCGCAGGCGGAGGTCGCGAATGCCGCTACCTCCGCACGCAATGCGAGCGGTCCGGTACTGGCAGCGGCAGCCGAGGCCGCTCGCATTGCCCGGATCGGCTACCGAGAGGGAAAATTCGGCCAGCTCGACTTGCTCGATGCTGAACGAACCCTGTCTGAGACGCGCACCGCCGCGATCGACGCGCTCGCCACTTATCACGACGCAAAAGCACGCCTGGAACGGCTCGTAGCCGCCGCGCCCTCGTCTGAGGAAAACGTTCAATGACAAAGATCATCATGCGGGCGCTGACGCCCGTGACCCTAGCTCTCATCCTTGCCGGATGCGGTGGAGCCGGCAGCAGCGGTGAAGCCGGCGAAAAGGCCGGAGCTGAAAAGACGGAAGGTGCCGAGGCCGGCGAGGCAAAGGAAGGTCCGAAGGACGTCGTCACACTATCCGCGCCGCAGATCGCCGACGCTGGGATCGAGGTTACGCGACCCACGGTAGGTGGCGTCGCCGGTGCGATCGAGCTGTCGGCAACGATCGAGGGTGATCCGCAGGGCGTACAGGTCGTGTCGGCATCAGTGGGCGGTCGTCTCGTATCGCTGACCCGCAATCTTGGACAATCCGTTGGTCGCGGCGATCCGCTCGCCATTATCGAAAGCCGCGAAGCGGCGTCGCTCAAAGCGGAGGTAGAGGCCGCTCGCGCGCGCTCCGCCCTCGCGCAATCGAATCTTCGTCGCGAGCAGCGGCTGTTCGCCGAGCGCGTGTCACCGGAACAGGATCTCGTTGCAGCGCGGACCGCCGCCACGGAAGCCAGCATCGCGCTTCGCCTGGCGCAGCAGCAATTGTCCGCGACTGGCAGCGGAGGCGGTGCGCTCAACCGCATTGCAGTGCGCTCGCCGATCGCCGGTCAGGTGATCGCGCGCTCGGCCACGCTCGGGCAGACGGTTGCGGCCGACGCCGAGCTTTTCCGGGTCGCCAACCTGTCGAAGGTGACGGTTGCGACTTCGCTGGTGCCGAGTGATGCAGGCCGCGTAAAGCCCGGTGCGCGTGTCGAAGTGACAGCAGTGGGTCGTCGCCAAGAAGGGCGCGTCACCTTCGTCTCCCCTGTCCTGGACGAGACGACGCGACTGGTTCCGGTGATTGTCACGCTCGACAATGCCGGGAGTACCTGGCGGGTTGGCGAGACGGTCAACGTCTCGATCTTGGTGCCGGCCAACGGAGACCGCACCGTCGCCGTGCCCTCGGCCGCGGTTCAGATGATCGAGGACAAGTCGTTCGTCTTCGTGCGCACTTCTACGGGCTTCCGGGCAACGCCGGTGACATTGGGACGCACCAACGGTGGTCAGGTCGTCGTCACGTCCGGGCTCACCGGCTCGGAGCGGATCGCCTCCACCAACAGCTTCACGCTCAAGGCCGAACTCGGCAAGGGCGAAGGCGGGGACGAGGACTGAGCCATGATCGGTCGCATCGTCACCCTCTCCGTCGAGAAGCGCTGGCTTGTCCTGCTTCTCACCGTCGCCGCGGCTCTGCTCGGGATCGGCGCTTTGCGCCAGCTCCCGATCGACGCCGTTCCCGACATCACCAACAACCAGGTGCAGATCAACGTCGTCGCCCCTGCCCTATCCCCTGACCAGATCGAGAAGCAGGTCGCGTTCACAGTCGAGACCGCGCTCGCCGGCATTCCTGGCCTCGAATATACCCGTTCGCTCAGCCGCAACGGCTTCGCCCAGGTCACAGCCGTCTTCACCGAAAAGACCGACATCTACTTCGCCCGGCAACAGGTCGCGGAGCGGCTGCGGACTGCGGAAGAGGATCTTCCCGAGGGCGTGAATCCCGAAATGGGTCCGATCGCGACCGGGCTCGGCGACATCTTCATGTGGACCGTCGAATACCGTGAGCTGGATCAGGTTCATCATCGCAACGGTGAGCCCGGTCTGCAACGCGATGGAAGCTACATCACACCCGAGGGCGATCACCTCGTCAGCGACGCGGACAAGGCGACCTACCTACGTACCGTACAGGACTGGATTGTTACGCCCCAGCTCAAGAGCACTGAGGGGCTGGCCGGGGTCGACTCTCTTGGCGGCTATACCAAGGAATACCTCGTTGTTCCCGATGTGCAGCGCATGGCGGCGATGCGCCTTACATTCCAGGACCTCACAACGGCACTGGAGCGCAACAACACCAGCGCCGGTGCCGGCGTCGTCAATCGTAATGGCGAAGGATTGGCGGTGCGTTCCGATGGGCGCGTGCGCAATGCCGATGAGCTTGCCCGCACCGTCATCGCCACCCGGGAAGGTGTGCCGATCCTGCTCAACCAGATCGCGACCATTCGGACCGGTCAGGCTCTCCGCATGGGTTCGGCGTCCGAGAATGGTCGCGAGGTGGTGGTCGGGACTGCAGTTATGCGGATCGGCGAGAATAGCCGCACTTTCTCAACCGGGGTGGCGGAACGCCTGACGGAAATCGGCAGATCGCTGCCGGTCGATGTGGTTGTGAAGCCCGTCATGAACCGGACCGAGCTGGTGAACTCCACCATCTCTACGGTTGCTCGCAACCTCGCCGAAGGCGCGGTGCTGGTCATCGTCGTGTTGTTCGCACTTCTAGGAAATTTCCGGGCGGCGCTGATCGCGGCACTCGTCATCCCGATCACGATGCTGCTCACCAGCATCGGCATGTTGGAGGCCGGCGTTTCGGCAAATCTGATGAGCCTGGGCGCGCTCGATTTTGGCCTGATCGTCGATGGTGCCGTCATCATCGTCGAGAATGCATTGCGGCGTCTCGCGGAAGCGCAGCATGGCCGTGACGGCGTTCTGACATTGGCGCAGCGGCTTGAACTGGTGGCGGCCTCGGCTCGTGAAATGATCCGTCCGTCCGTTTACGGTCAAGCGATCATCATCCTCGTCTATGCGCCCTTGCTCACCTTCACCGGTGTCGAGGGCAAGATGTTCGAGCCAATGGCACTCACCGTCATCATCGCGCTCGTGTTCGCCTTTATCCTCTCGCTAACCTTCGTGCCCGCAGCGATCGCCATTTGGCTGAGCAAGCGTGTGGAGGAGAAGGAAAGCCGGGCCGTGATGTTCCTCCGGCAGCGCTACGAACCGGGCCTCGATGCAGCGATGCGGCGCCCGACGTTGACCATGGGTGTCGCGGTGGGGGCTCTGGCACTCGCGGCGGCTGCCTTTACGACTTTGGGGCAGGAGTTCCTGCCCCAGCTCGACGAAGGTAATATCCTCGTGCAGGCTGTACGTATTCCCGGTACGTCGGTCGACCAGAGTCAGGCCATGCAGTTCCAGGTGGAAAAGGCTCTCGCGAAGGCACCCGAAGTTCGTTTCGCCTTTTCGCGTACCGGCACGTCTGAGATCGCATCTGACCCGATGCCGGCGAACGCCACGGATACGTTCGTTATCCTGAAGCCGAAGAAGGAATGGCCAGAGCCGGATCTCACGAGAGAGGAGCTGATAGAGCGCTTCGAAAAGCGTCTTTCGACCCTTCCTGGCAACGCCTACGAGATCACTCAGCCGATCCAGATGCGCTTCAACGAGCTGATCGCAGGTGTCCGCGGCGACATCGCCATCAAAGTGTTCGGCGACGACTTCGGCGAGATGAATGCCACCGCAGATCGGATCGCGGGTATCCTGCGCCGCACGAGGGGCGCCGCAGACGTGCGGGTCGAGCAGACTGAAGGACTGCCGATGCTTGATATCCGGCCGAACCGAACCGCAATGTCGCGTGTCGGGGTGACCGCTGGCGACGTGCAGGACACGGTCGCCGCAGCAATCGGCGGAAGGCAGGCGGGCATCATCTTCGAGGGGGATCGTCGCTTCCCGGTCGTGATCCGAATGGCAGAAAGCGCACGGTCTGACCTCACGGCCGTCGCCCAGGTGCCGGTGCCGACTGCCGCCGGCGGCTTCGTACCGCTCTCGACCGTGGCCGATATCGCCGTTGTCGATGGGCCAAACCAGATCAGCCGCGAGAACGGCAAGCGGCGCGTCGTGGTGCAGGCGAACGTGCGCGACCGTGACGTCGCTGGTGTCGTTGCCGATGCCCGCGCAGCGATCGACAGCCAGGTTAAGCTGCCAGCAGGGAGTTACCTGGAATGGGGCGGCCAGTTCGAAAACCTCGCCTCTGCACGTGATCGCTTGGCAATCGTGGTGCCGATCTGCTTCGTCGTCATCATGTTCCTGCTCTACGGGGCGCTCGGTTCCGTTCGGGACGCACTGATCGTGTTCACCGGCGTTCCGCTAGCGCTGGTAGGAGGGGTCCTGGCGCTCGTGCTGCGCGGTATGCCGTTCTCCATCTCTGCAGCAGTTGGCTTCATCGCCTTGTCGGGAATTGCCGTTCTCAACGGCTTGGTCATGGTGTCGTCGATCCACGACCTGATGCGGCAAGGCATGGATCGAGCACTTGCGGCGCATCAGGGCGCACTAGCCCGTCTTCGGCCTGTCGCAATGACTGCTCTTGTGGCTTCACTGGGCTTCGTGCCGATGGCGCTGGGGCACGGTGCTGGAGCGGAAGTGCAGAAACCTCTCGCAACCGTCGTCATCGGTGGCCTGATTTCTGCAACGCTGCTTACGTTGTTTGTGCTTCCAACGCTTTATGCCCGTTTCGGCAGCCGCATGCTGCCGACCTCGAACAACGATCAGCAGGCCGCGCCTACTGGTGAGGAGATCCCGGCATGAGCGAGGAAAGCTTTGATCTCGCCACGGCCGAAAAGCGCCGGACGCTCTGGATAGTCCTGCTGCTCAATCTGGGGCTGGCGGTAGGCTTCGGCGTGACCGGCATAGCCGCGGATTCTAGCGCTCTGATCGCGAACGGCCTCGACAACGCCTCTGATGGACTCGTTTATATCATCAGCTTGCTCGCCCTTTCGCGCTCACAGGCCTGGAAACGAGGGGCAGCGCTGACATCGGGCGTCTTGCTGCTGCTCTTCGCCGCTGGTGTGCTGTTTGATGCCGGGCGGCGCTACTTTTCGGGAAGCGAACCGCTCGGCCCCACGATGATCGGGATGGCGATCGTCGCGGCGCTCGTGAACGGGGTCTGTTTGTGGCTGCTGAAGCGGTTGCGCGAGCCCGACGTGAATATGCGAGCGGCCACGACCTTCAGCCTCAACGACTTCGTATCTAACGGCGGCATCATCCTAGCCGGCGTGATCGTCCTTTGGACTGGGCAGAACTGGCCGGACCTCGTCGTTGGCGTTGCTGTCGCCGCCATCGCGGTGAAAGGCGGCCTGGAGATCCTGCATGATGCCCGCTCCGACGCGGATACAGAAGATACGGATCAGTGAGCGCCGGTCATGACCATGGCGAACACGCCCACGCGACACCGGGCACCGGCATCCTTGAGACCTTAGGTGACAACGGGAAAGGGGCGGCGCTGGACGGAGGAGGCCGATGCGGAGCTCCGCCAGCGCGTGGCCGCCAGACAAACTCTAGCGACGATTGCGAAGGGATGAGACGTACGGTGGATGGGGTCCGTGGACGGGCTGCTCTTTTTTCGAATTACCCTGCCCTCGCCAACGCGGCCTTGCGAGACACGGTAAAGCATGGGTCGAGGTCGAAGCGGGACGGACCTCTGCCGGGTTCCAAGGCGTAAATCGGACTATCACGCCGGTTCCGGTTCAACATCTCAACGCCCGCTTCCATCAAGGCGATCGAGGATCGGGCAGTCTGGACGATCCTCACCGTGGCACGATCCCGCGAGATACACGAGCGAACGCCGCATGCCTTCGAGGGTCTCGATCTTCCGGGCAAGCTCGGCAACCCTAGCCTCAGCTACCGTCTTCACGTCCGCACTAGATCGCTCCCGGTCCGACCAGAGGCCGAGGAGCGCTCGAATGTCATCGATAGGGAATCCCAAATCGCGTGCGTTGGCGATGAAGCGCAGCCGATGAACGTCCGCTTCGCTATAGTCGCGATACCCACTCCCGCGCCGTGGCGGTGCGGGAACGAGCCCGATCTTCTCATAGTGGCGGATCATGCGCTGGGAGACGCCGCTGGCGTCCGACGCCGCTCCGATGTTCACAACTTCACCGCGTTGAGCCGCAGCGCGTTCAGAACGACAGTGAAAGACGAGAGCGCCATCGCCGCACCGGCTAGCATCGGCGAGAGCAGAATGCCGGCGACGGGGTAAAGCACCCCGGCCGCAACCGGCACGCCGATGCCGTTGAACAAGAACGAGAAGAACAGGTTCTGGCGGATGTTGCGCATCGTTGCGTGTGCGAGCTTGCGCGCCCGAACGATCGCCGACAAATCGCCGCGCGTGAGCGTCATGCCGGCGCTTTCGATCGCCACGTCCGTTCCGGTGCCCATCGCCAGGCCCACGTCCGCAGCGGCAAGCGCCGGGGCGTCATTGATGCCGTCGCCGGCCATCGCGACCTTGGCGCCGCTTGCCTTCAGCTCGCCTATGATGCGCGCTTTGTCTTCCGGCCGCAGATCGGCGCGCACGTCATCGAGACCGCCTACCGCGCGCGCGACCGCATCCGCGGTCCCACGATTGTCGCCGGTGAGCATGACGACGCGCAAGCCCTTTTTGCGAAGTGCGGCAATGGCGTCGCGTGCCGATGCCCGCACCGGGTCGGCGACCGCCAGCAAGCCAGCGAGCGCCCCATCGATCGCGACCAGGATGACACCTGCGCCCTCGCTACGATGACGATCAGCCGCGGCATCGACCGGCTTGGGATCAGCGCCGATCCGGCTCATTTGCGCGGGATTGCCGATGACGACCGAGCGGCCGTCGACCGTGGCGCTGACACCCAGGCCGGTTTGCGAGGCGAAGTCCGCTACCGTGCGGAGCTGCAATGCCCGCTCTTTAGCGGCAACGACGATCGCGTGAGCGAGCGGGTGTTCGGATTGCCCTTCGGCGGCCGCGGCAAGCGCGAGCATGTCGTTTTCCGCGACTGCGCCGACAGTCTCGATCGCGACCAGCTTAGGCTTGCCTTCCGTGAGCGTGCCCGTCTTGTCGATGACGAGCGTATCAACCTTCTCTAACCCCTGTAAGGCTTCCGCATTCTTGACCAGCACCCCGGCTGCCGCGCCCCGCCCGGTGCCGACCATGATCGACATGGGTGTGGCGAGCCCGAGCGCGCACGGACAGGCGATGACCAGCACGGCGATAGCGTTGAGCAGGGCATGGCCCATGCGCGGCTCAGGGCCGACTAGCGACCATACCACGAACGTCACCACCGAGATCAGCACGACCAGCGGTACGAACCATCCCGAAACCCGATCGGCGACCGCCTGAATAGGGGCGCGGCTCCGCTGCGCTTCCGCGACCATGCGGACGATCCGCGCCAGCATCGTATCCGAGCCGACCGCGCGAGCTTCCATGACCAGGCTGCCCGTGCCGTTCACCGTTCCCCCGGTGACAGCCGCTTCGACGCCCTTGAGGACTGGCGCGGGTTCGCCGGTGAGCATGGATTCATCGACCGACGAACGGCCTTCGACCACCACGCCATCGACCGGAATCGCTTCGCCGGGACGGACCCGCAGCCGATCGCCAGCGGCGACGTCAGCAAGACCGACCTCTTCCTCGGAGCCGTCAGTCCGCAACCGCCGAGCTGTCTTGGGAGCGAGATCCAGGAGGGCTCGGATCGCGCGCCCGGTTGCCGCCCTGGCGCGCAGCTCGAGCACTTGCCCGAGCAGCACCAGCGTCACCACGACGCCGGCCGCCTCGTAATAGACCGGAACCATCCCACCGTGCATCCGGAACGTCGCGGGGAACAGGCCTGGCGCGAGCGTCGCGACCACGCTGTAGAGGAAGGCCGCGCCGACCCCGATTGCGATCAGCGTGAACATATTGAGATGGCGGGTGTGGATCGAGGTCCACCCTCGCTCGAAAAACGGCAAGCCCGCCCACAGCACGATCGGTGCGGTTAGCGCGAGCTGGACCCACGGCGAGACCGTGGGGCTGACGACATTGATGCCGAGCATCTCGGCAAACATCGAAACGACGAGGAGCGGGATCGTCAGTGCGCCGGCCACCCACAGCCGGCGTGTGAAGTCGACCAGCTCGGGGTTGGGTGTGTCGTCGAGCGACGGTTCTTCGGGCTCGAGCGCCATGCCGCAGATAGGGCACGTCCCCGGCCCTTCCTGGCGGACTTGCGGGTGCATCGGGCACGTCCACATCGCCCCTGGCGTCGCTGTTGGCTCAGGTTTTGGCTTATCGCCGAGATAGGCGTTCGGATCAGCCAAGAACTTGGTCCGGCACCCGGCGCTGCAAAAATGATATTCATGGCCGGCGTGCTCGGCATGGTGCGCCGTTTTCGCTGGATCGACCGCCATGCCGCACACCGGGTCCGTTACCTTGGTCGCGTCGCCGGGCACCTTGGGTCCCGAACAGCAGCCACCCATTTTGCCGGCCTGTTCGACTGGCACTGACGCGGTAGAGGCCCCAGAGCAGCATGAAGCGGGCTCGGCAGCCGGCTCGGCTGACTTTGCTGAGCTGCCGCAACCCCCGGTATGGGCATGAGAATGAGGATCGTTCATGGCGTAACTCCTTCGACCCGGAGGCATGTAGGGTCTGACACCGTGTCAGGGTCAAGGCCAGGTCGAGCTTAACCCGCGACCGTGCGGCCAAGCCGCCTAATATGAGCTACGCGGCCGAAGGCGTTGCCCCTCGAAAAGGGCCAAGCAGGCGAGGGAAAGTGCGATCTGGCGCGTATCTCCTTTAGGGCGGGGATAAGACGGAGAATGACCGATGCATCAGATGGACCCGGCGATGAAGGCGTGCATGGACGCCTGCCACGAATGCCATATCACCTGTCTTTATATGGCGATGAACCACTGCCTTGAGGCAGGTGGGAAGCACGCCGAGCCGCAGCACATGAAAATTATGGCCGATTGCGCGCAGATTTGCGCAGTCGCGATCGACTTCATGGCCCGCAAATCCGAACACCATCGTCATATCTGCCGCGAGTGCGCCGAGATTTGCCGGGCGTGCGCGGCGAGTTGCGAAGGGCTCGCCGGCATGGAGGATTGCGTCGCGGCCTGTAACCGTTGCGCCGAGGAATGCGAGAAGATGGCCGCCTGAGCGGCGAGGCGGGCGGCATTTGGCCGCCCGCCCCTCACATCGCCGAAGCAGGCGGTTCGAGTGTTCCCAGCCATGCGACGAGCGCCAGGATCGCCACTGCGCAGCTCGCCTCAACTGCGAGGCTGCGCCGCAGGCCGCGAAGCGCGCCATGATGATCGACCGCGGTGATCGAGCGCTCGAACGCCGGCGTAAGCCGAAAGCGGTTGAACGACGCAAGCGCGAGCATCGCGCCGAAGAGGGCGAGCTTGGCGATCAGAAGCTGGCCGTAGACCGTAGCTGTGACGTTCGGCAGATTGGCAAGGCCGACCAGCAACCAGGCATTGACCATACCGGTGACGGCGATCGTGCCGACCAGGATCGTGCCCACCAAGCCGAACCCGTGCAGTGCGCGGTGCGTCAGCGTCAGATGGGTGGCATCGACGCGGCCAACCGGCCGGGCGACGAGAAGTACGAGCCCGAGCAGGGCTCCGGCCCAGGCCCCGCCGGCAAGCAGGTGGAGAATGTCGGCGCCCAGATGCACCCAGCCGGCAGCGCCCTCGTCCATCGCGCCGTGCCCTGTCCAGGCAAGCGTGGCGAGCGCCACGGCCGCGGCGAACGCCACCAGGCCGAGCCAAGCCGCGCGACCGGCTGCTACGAGAGCCGCGATCGAGGCCACCCCAAGCGCAGCCATCCGCGCTTCCCACGCGGTGCCCGTCGCAGACCCGGAGAGGAGCATCCCGATCGCATCCTGATCGACCGGCCAAGGCGGCGCCCCGGCCATCGCTGCGGCGAGCAGCGCAAGCGCGATCCCGGAGAAAAGGAGGCCGAGTAGGCCGCTTCCGACGAGCCAGGGGCGCAACGCAATCGCGTCGGCGCGCTCGCCGGCCTTGAGGCCATAAAGGCTGAAAGCCGACAGGCCGAACAGTCCGCTCAGCGTCACATAGAGCGCGAAGCGGACCGCGATCAGCGGCCAGTCGGTGTCCACTTCTACTTGACCGCGAACGCGAAGTTGCCAGCGACGCGGTGGGTGTCGGCCGAGACGACATGCCATGCGACGCTATAGCGGCCCGGTGCGAGCGGTGCCTTCGGCGTGACGACGAGGGTGCGGCCATCATCAGCGACCCCGGCGGCAGCCGCGACCTCCATCGGGGGGTGCGCCGTGCCGCCATGCGCGGTCATCATCAGGTCCGCGCCCGAGAACTTCGGCATCAGCTTCTCGCTGAACCGCAGCGCGAGGCGACCGGGCTTGGCGACCGTCGCGTTCGGCGCTGGTGAGGCGGACAGCAACTTAGGGTGAGCCTCGGCGCCGCTCGCAAGTCCGAGAATGGCGAAGGCGGCGGGGAGGATGACGCGACGCATGAAGTTACTCCATTATGTTCTGTCCATTCTACGCGACGCAATTGCGCACCCCTCATGCGGCCGGGTGAGGGATGATGGGCAGCGCTGCGTAACCAGTGTTAAGGGGACGGAGTGGAAAACATGGATGATCTGGACAGAGCGTTGGCGAGATTGGCGGGAGCACCTGTTCCGGCCGCGCTGGACGACGTCGAAGCACGTGTTCTCGCGCGGATCGGCACCCGGCCGGTCGTGCGGCAGGCCGGGCTCGGCATCGGTGTGGTGACGGTCGCGGCCTTGGCGATCGGCATGATCGGCGCCGAGCTGCCCGCGACCGCGAGTCCCGCGGTGTCGCTCGCACCGCTCGGCGGGGCCTCGCCGCTCGCACCCTCGACTTTACTGATAGGCGAGCCGTGACCTCGACCAAGCGCGTCGTTCTGTGTGTCGTCCTCGCCTTTCTCGCGGCGATCGGAGGCGTGTTCGTTGGACGTGCGCTGTTGCCCCAGCCCAAGCAGCCTGGCACCGCGCTGCACGAGGTATTGCACCACAAGCTCGCGCTCGATGCCGATCAGCAGGCTAAGCTGAAGGTTCTGGAGGACCGGTTCGCGGTGCAACGGCGCGCTCTCGAGCTGGAGTTGCGCGCGACCAATGCTCGGCTTGCCGAGGCGATCGAGGCCGAGCACGGCAACGGCCCGCGGGTCACGGCCGCAGTCGATCAGAGCCATGCCGCGATGGGCGAGCTGCAAAAGGCCACGTTGGCCCACATCTTCGCGATGCGGCAGCTTCTACGGACCGATCAAACCTCCCAATTCGACGCTGCGGTGGTGAAGGCGCTCACCGACGGCCAGGGGTGAGCCTCGATTGGACCACACTGTCCGATGGCGAGCTGGCGACGCTCAGCATCGCCGGTCGGCACGCCGCTTTTGCCGAAATCGTGAGGCGCTACCAACAGCCGGTGTTCCGGCTCGCGCGGGCATGCGTCGGCGAACCCGAAGAAGCGCTCGACCTCGTGCAGGAGACGTTCGTCGCCGCACACCAGGCCCTCCCGCGGTACGACGGGCAGCGCGCCATGAAGGCGTGGCTTTCGACGATCGCGATCAACAAGTGCCGTGACTGGGCGCGAAAGCGCACGGTGCGCCGGTTCTTCTCGTTTGCGGCCCCTATCGATCATCGGGCCGAAGCGGTGGTGGACGATCAGGTGGCGATCGACGACGGCGCAGCCGATCGTCAGGAGTTGGACCGGGTGACAGCTGCCATTTCGACTCTGCCCATGAACCTCAAGGAAGCACTGGTGCTGCGCACCATCGAGGGTTTGAGCCAAGCCGAAACCGCCGAGGTGTTGGGGATCAGCCAGAAGGCTGTCGAAACTCGCCTCTACCGGGCACGCTTGCGCCTCCTAGAAAAGTTGGGCGGCGCACAAGGGATGGGCGTGCGGGACGCGTAGAAGGGGTGAGACGGGCCGATAGCGGTCCCGCCCTTCGAGGAGCTTACATGTCGCGCGTACTCGACCGCCGCCAAGTGCTGCGCGGTGCCACCTTAGCCGGAAGCGGCCTTGCGCTGTCGGCGTACATGCCGGCGTGGGCGCAGCCGGTGTCCGCGGGCATTGCCAAGCCATTGCCGACGGTCTCGGGCGACGACATCACGCTGAAGGTCGCGCATCAGATGATGATGATCGATGGGCGGCAGAGCCATGCCATCGGCATCAACGGCACCGTGCCTGCGCCGCTCATTCGCTTGCGCGAGGGGCAGAATGTCCGCCTTCATGTCGTGAACGAGCTGGACGAGGAGACGTCAATCCACTGGCACGGGCTGTTGGTGCCCTTCCAGATGGACGGTGTGCCCGGCATCAACTTCCCGGGCATCCCCGCGCGCTCGACCTTCACCTACGAGTTCCCGATCATCCAGAGCGGTACCTATTGGTATCACAGTCACTCGGGGCTTCAGGAGCAGGAGGGGCATTACGGCCCTATCCTGATCGACCCCAAGAACCCCGACCCGGTGCAGTTCGATCGCGAGCACGTCATCGTGCTGTCCGACCACAGCTTCCAGCACCCACACTATCTGTTCGATCGCCTCAAGAAGGAGTCGGGCTATTTCAACCGTCAGCGCCAGACCTTGGGCGGGCTGCTGGCCGGCAAGGATCAGCCACTGAAAGAGCGGCTGATGTGGGGCAAAATGCGGATGGACCCCGCCGACGTCGCCGACGTGACCGGCTCGACCTACACCTATCTGGTCAACGGCCATGGCCCCAAGGACAATTGGACCGCGCTGTTCCGGCCGGGCGAGCGGGTGCGGCTTCGCTTCATCAACGCATCGTCCATGACAACCTTCAACGTCCGCATTCCCGGCCTGCCGATGACGATCGTCGCGGCCGATGGCTTGAACGTGCGGCCGATCCAAATTGACGAGTTCCAGTTCGGTCCGGCCGAAACCTATGACGCGATTGTCACGCCGCCCGATATGCGCGCCTATACGTTGGTGGGCGAAAGCGTCGATCGCTCCGGCATGGCGCGCGCGACGCTCGCACCCCGCGAGGGTATGGCGGCTGAAGTCCCACCGCTGCGCAAGCGCCCGCTCGCGACCATGAAAGACATGGGCATGGGCGGTCACGACATGAGCACCATGGATCACGGCTCCATGCAGGGCATGGAGAGCGGTGTGACTGGCGCGCAGGCCGGATCGATGGCGGGCATGGACCACAGCACGATGGACCATGGAGCAGGTGCCGGCTCGATGCAGGGCATGGACCATTCCCAGATGAACCATGGCGCGGCCGGCGCTGCTGCTGGCGCCATGGCCGGGATGACCGCGCCGCAAGCTCAGAGTGGCGCAATGGCCGGGATGGATCACGGGTCCGGTGCGATGCCGGGCATGACGGATGGGCAGTCGATGGCCGGCATGGACATGGGCAGCATGAACATGCGCGATTTTTCGAAGGCCCCGGGTGTGAAGAAGGGGCCAGGCGTCCAGACCATTTCGGCCATGCCCGTCGATCGCACCGGCGAGCCAGGTCAGGGACTGGAGAATGTCGGGCACCGCGTGCTGACCTATCGCGATCTGGTTGCCCTAGACCGCAATCCCGACACGCGGGCACCCGAGCGCGAGATCAAGCTCCACCTTACCGGCAACATGGAACGGTATATGTGGGGCTTCGATGGCGAGAAGCTGTCGGAGAGCCCCGATCCGATCACCCTGCTGCACGGCGAGCGGGTGCGCGTCACCCTCATCAACGACACGATGATGGGGCACCCCATTCACATCCACGGTCACTTCTTCGACCTGGTAACGGGGAAAGGCGCATACGCGCCCCGGAAGCATACCGTGCTCGTCCAGCCAGGCGGGACGGTGAGCTGGGACGTGACAGGCGAGGAAGGCGATTGGGCGTTCCACTGCCACATGCTCTACCACATGCACGCAGGGATGATGCGCGTCGTCCAGGTCCGCAAGGCCGGGGAGGCAGCAGCGTGAAGCGGTCGCTCCTCCTTGTCGGCCTCGCATCGGCAGTCGCCAGCCCAGTGTTCGGGCAGAGCATGGATCATTCCATGCACAACATGCCGGGGATGACCATGCCGGCGAAGCCCGTGGCCAAGGCGACCCCCAAGCCCGCGGGGAAAGCGGCCGCGAAACCTGCGGCCAAACGGAAGGCCCCTGTTCGGCGCGCGGCTCCCCGTCGTGCGCCGACCGCATCGGCTCGGGCGGCCGATCCGCACGCCGGTCACGACATGAGCGGGATGCAGGGCATGAACATGGGCGGGCAGCGGGCCGCGCCCGCCCAGGACCCGCACGCCGGCCACGACATGTCCGCTATGCCCGGTATGGGCTCCCCGGCAGCAGCGGGGCAGGACCCGCATGCCGGGCATGACATGAGCGCGATGCCCGGTATGGCAATGGAGGGTAGCCAGGCAGGCGCCAAGGTCGGGACCGACCTTCCTCCCGGCAACAAGCCCGCTCCCGCGCCGTCCGGCGATCATCTCGCCGATCGTTTCTGGGGAGCGGATACCATGGCCAACTCCCGCGAGAACGACCTGCGGCGCGAGCATGGTGGGATGACCTACTATCAGGTGCTCTTCAATCTCGCCGAATATCAGGCCCGCAAGGGACGCGATGGCTACCGCTGGGATGGCGAGGCTTGGGTCGGAGGCGACATCAACCGGCTCTGGCTGAAGTCGGAAGGCGAAGGGGGGGTCGGCAAGACGCTGAAAAGCGCCGAGCTGCAGGCGCTCTACAGCCACGCCCTCGATCCCTATTGGAACCTCCAGGCCGGCGTCCGCTACGACTTCAAGCCCAATCCCTCGCGCACCTATGCGACGATCGGGATTGAGGGGCTGGCCCCCTACCAATTCGAGGTCGAGGGAGCGCTGTTCCTCTCCGACAAGGGCGACGTGCTCGCCCGCGCCGAGGGCTATTACGACCAGCGCATCACCAATTACTTCGTTCTCCAGCCCAGGGTGGAGGCCAACTTCGCGGCCCAGGACGTGCGGGAAACCGGGATCGGCTCCGGGCTGACGGATTTGGAGGCCGGTTTGCGGCTTCGCTATGAGGGCCGCCGTGAGTTCGCGCCCTATATCGGCGTATCGTGGGAACGGCAGTTCGGCGACACCGCCCGCTTCTCGCGGGCACGGGGCGACGACACGGGCGGCTTCAGCTTCGTCGCCGGCGTGAGGACTTGGTTCTGAGCCCCCGCCTTCGCCTCCACCTCGGAGCGAGCAAGATCCACCGTTGGCTTGCTCTTCTGATCGGCGCGCAGGCGATCGTCTGGTTCACCAGCGGCCTTGTGATGAGCCTGCTCCCCATCGACACCGTGCATGGCGATCACCGGATCGAACGGAACGCCGAGCCGGCGCTGTCGAGCACACAAGGCTTCGCACCGTTGCCCGCCTTGCTCGCGTCGGCCGGAGCGCCGGTCCGACAGCTTCAGCACCGCATGCTGCTCGGGCGACCGATCGTCGAGGCACAGCTTGTGGATGGTCACATCCGTCTGCTGGACGCTCGCACGGCTGCACCACTTCCACCATTGGATGCCAGGGTAGCCAGGACGATCGCTCAGAAGGCGTATCGGGGGGTTGGTGTGCCTGCGCCCACCATCGAGCGGGTCGAACGAGCCAGCACCGAGTATCGCGGGGCGTTGCCAGCTTGGCGTGTCACGTTCGCCGATGATGACGCCACCCGCATCTATGTAGCGGCCGACACGGGACGGCTCACGTCGGTCCGGACAGGAACGTGGCGGCTGTACGACTTCTTCTGGGGCCTCCACATCATGGATTGGACCGAGCACGAGCGGTTCAACACGCCGTGGCTCAACGCCTTTGCCGCAGGCGGTCTCGTCTTCGCAGTGTCGGGCGCGATCCTTCTCTTCATGCGCTGGCCGAGACGGGCGCGCCGCAAAGCCGGGGGGCATATTTCCAGACAGGGAGTCGCATGATGGATGACCACCAAGGCAAGATGGACATGAAGATGGGCTACGGTCGCTTCGCAGCGATGGTGGCGACCTCGACCGTTGTCATGTTCGGGTTGATGTACGTGAACGTCTATGCCCTCGGGCATATCGAATTTAGCCAGACACGGTTCTGGATGGCGTTCGTGATGGGCGCCACGATGGCGATCATCATGCTCCTCTTCATGTGGTCGATGTACAAGAACAAGCGGACGAATGCCGCAATCATCGGGGGTAGCATCGTGGTGTTCGCGCTCGCGCTGTGGCTCGTCCGCAGCCAGGAAACGGTGGACGACGTGAGCTGGATGAAAGCCATGATCCCGCACCACTCGA
The DNA here is from genome assembly GCF_007785815.1 of Alterirhizorhabdus solaris. Classification (GTDB taxonomy): domain Bacteria; phylum Pseudomonadota; class Alphaproteobacteria; order Sphingomonadales; family Sphingomonadaceae; genus Alterirhizorhabdus; species Alterirhizorhabdus solaris. The sequence continues at coordinate 84,957 of NZ_VNIM01000002.1, forward strand.
TCGCGATCCTGACGAGCGAGCGCGCGCACATCAAAGACCCCGAGGTGCGCAAGCTGGCCGACGGAATCATCGATGCCCAGGTTCGTGAGATCACGCAGATGAAGCGGGCCATTGCCAGGCTCGAGGCAAATCCTACGCCTGCGAATGCGCCCGACCTACCCTCCTATCGTGACAAGCAGGTTCCCCCTCCCCCGCCTGAAACTGATGAGAGCGTAGGAGTTAATACCCTTCAGCCGATCCGCTGAATTCGATCACGGGCGTGAGGGATACGGTCGCCGCGCCCGTATCTCTCCTGTGAGTGGGGGTGTTTACACAGGAGCGACACGATGAAGAAGATGACTGTTTTGGCCCTCGCGGCCGCACTCGGCGCCGCCCCGGCCATCGCCCAGATGCAGAGCATGGATCATTCTGGCATGAACCACGGTCAGATGATGCAGCCGACGCCGGCGAACCCCTATCCGCCCTCTGAAATGCAGATGCATCAGAAGATGATGTCGGCCATGGGTGCCGATGCGACCGAGACTTGGGTCCGCAAAATGGTCGAGCATCATCGCGGTGGCATTGCCATGTCGCAGATTGTGTTGCGCGAAACCAAGGACGCAAAGGTTCGCATGATGGCGACCAAGACGATCGCCGAGCAGAACAAGGAAGTCGGCGAGCTGAACACCTGGCTGCGGGCGCACGGCAAGGCTGCACAGTGATCGGCCACCGCCCCACCGCAGGGGATAACCTGCGGTGGGGCGACCATCTAGGAACAGACATGACCCGCATTCGCCTTCTCGCCGCTGTTGCAGCGTTCGTCATGCCGGTCGCAGCCGTGGCTGCCGGGCCGGTGCTGATGCACCGCGATCCGGGCTGCCCATGTTGCGAGAAGTGGGCGCAGCAGGTGAAGGCTCAGTTCGGTCGCGCGGTCCGCGTCGTCGACGACGCGAACCGGCCTACGTTCATGAAGGCCCGGGGCGTGCCTGCGGACTTGGCCTCGTGCCACACGGCCATCATCGACGGCATGACTTTCGAGGGTCATGTGCCGATCGCCGACATGAAGCGGGCTCTGGCAACGCACCCGAAGGGTGTGACGGGGCTCGCGGTTGCCGGGATGCCGATGGGCTCGCCGGGCATGGAGATGCCGGGCATGACGGCCCAGCCCTACAACGTCGTCGCGTTCGGACCCGGTGGGCAGCGAGTATTCGCTCACCACGGCGGATAGTCGTTGACACCCGCACCCCCACGCCCGACCGTATCGGTGTGAAAGGTCATCTTTCCCTCCTTCTCCTCTTGGGAGCGTTGCTTGGCCTGTTCGGTCAGCAGGCTGCCTATGCCGTGGGACCAGCGCTCGCGCCGACGATGGAAGCGAGCCATGTTATGCCGTCCGACATGGACTGCGCCGGCATGGAGGGAATGCCCAAGGCCGTGCACGAGCAGCCCTGCAAAGGGCTTACGCTCGCATGCATCGCTCAAATGGGATGCATGATTCCCATGACCATCCAGGACCGTCTTCCTTTGACGGCACCACGCGTTCCCCTGCCTCCCGTCGCCTACCGCGCCGTGGATGCACCCTTGGCCGGCCGCGACCTAATGCCGGAACTACAACCGCCCACCGTCTGAGCTGACCCGATCGCGGTCTTGCATCTGCGTCCTCACAAAAGGGCGTGGGCGAGAGCGCGTGATCGTATCACTCCCTCCAGACGGACTTAGCCATGCGCGCATCCCTGATGCTGGCCGTGGCGGCGCTTTCAACGAGTGCCGCGCACGCAGAATCCCTCACTTATGACCAAGCGATACGCGGGGCGGTTGCAAATGCCCCCGGAGCAGCCGCAGGGCGCGCGGGGGTCACGGCTGCCCAAGCCGAGGCCAGCGCGGCCGGAAGCCTTCCCGATCCCCGATTATCGATCGGGATCGACAACTATCCAATTTCGGGGCCTCCAGCCTTCTCGCTGTCGCGTGACAACATGACGATGGGGCGGGTCGGCTTTCAGCAGGACTTGCCCAACCTGGCCAAGCGCCACGCCGCGCAGGCGCAAGCCCAGGCGGCAATCGTGACCGCCCAAGCGTCCCAGGAGATCAAGCTCCGGCAGATCCGGTTAGGTGCGGGACAAGCGTGGATCGACCTTGCCTATGCCGGTCGACGGTTGGCAGCGATCGATGCGATCATCAGGTCGCTGCGCGCACTCCCGCCTGCCGCGCGAACGGCCGTTTCGTCCGGCACGGCGCGTCCGGCCCAAAGCTTAGGGATCGACCAGGCCATTGCCGGTCTGGAGGATCGGCGCGACGAGCTGGTAGCTGGAGTTGCGCGTGCCCGCGCGATGTTGGCTCGCTGGACGGGCGTACAGGCTCCCGAAATCGCAGGAGACGTGCCGGCGATCGACCTAGCGCCTGCGCGCCTGCGGGCAGCGCTTGAGCAGCATCCCGATATGATTTCCGCTGACGCGGGCATTCGCCGGGCCGAGGCTGACGTTGGCGCGGCACGTGCGGAGAAGCGCCCGGATTGGGGCGTAGAGGTAGCGTATCAGCGCCGCGATCCTCGCTATGGCGACATGATGTCGGCCGGTGTCACGATGAGCCTGCCGCTGTTCGCGCGGTTGCGGCAAGATCCTCGCATCGCGGCGCGGCAATCGGCTGAGGCACAGGCCGAGGCAATGCGCGAGGAGACGCGACGCTCTTTGGCGGCCGACCTCGAGACCGCTTTGGCTGACCATCAGATGCACCATAGTCAATGGCAACGAGCACAGCGCGTGCTTCTTCCGCTTGCTCGCGAGCGAGCCGAACTGGAGACGGCCAGCTACTCAGCCGGTCGGGCGAGCCTGACAGACGTCATCGATGCCAAGGCTGCGTTCGCGGACGCCGAACTGACGGCGCTCGATCGAGAGGCGCAGGTCGCATCCGATGCAGTCCGGCTCACCATTACCTTTGGGAGCGACGACCGATGAGCGGCACGAACATGACCCGCGCCCGCCTCGCAACTGCTGCGGGTGCGCTTGCCCTTGTGGCGGGCGGCATCGGTTTCGGCATCGCGCGGCTCGGGAACACGGCCAGCTCGCCAGCGCAACAGGCCCAGACCGACCAGCGCAAGATCCTCTACTGGTATGACCCGATGATCCCGGCCGAGCATCATGACGGCCCAGGTCTCTCGTCCATGGGGATGAAGACGATCCCCCGATATGCCGATGATGGCGGCGTCACGAATGCCACGCCGGGGGTCACTATCGACGCTGGCAGCATCCAGCGCCTCGGAGCGCGGATCGTGTCGGCCGAGCGAGGGACGCTCAGCAATGCGGTGACTGTGACGGGCAGCATCGAGTTCGACGAGCGCACCCTTGCCGTCGTCCAAGTGCGTAGCGCCGGCTTCGTCCAACGTGTTTATGCACGCGCGCCCGGAGACGTGGTGTCCGCTGGAGCACCGCTGGCCGACCTTCTGGTCCCGGAATGGGCAGGCGCGCAAGCCGAGTACGATGCCGTCCGGCGCACCGGCGATGCTGCGCTGGCACGGGCCGCACGCCAACGCATGACTCTTCTCGGCATGACCGGCTCGACCGGCGGGCGCACGACAATCCGCGCACCGATCGGCGGAGTCATAAAGACGCTCAGCGTGCGGCAAGGGATGACCCTGGCACAGGGGCAGACCCTCGCCGAGGTGAATGGGCTCGGCACTGTCTGGCTGAACGCGGCCGTCCCCGAGGCGGGCGCCGGCACGCTGCGCGTCGGCACTCCCGTAAGCGCCACGCTTCCGGCTTTCCCGGGGGAAACCTTCGCAGGCCGGATCGCTGCCATTCTCCCTCAGGCGCAGGCGGAGACCCGCACGCTGACCATGCGGATCGAACTGGCCAACAGAGGCGGCAGGCTTCGGCCGGGCATGTTCGCCAGCGTCGCACTGGGGCAGGATTCGCGCGACAGGCTGCTCGTGCCCAGCGAGGCCGTGATCCGCACCGGGCGCCGCACGCTCGTCATGCTCGCTGGCCCCGGTGGGCGGTTCCGACCCGCTGAGGTGCGAACCGGCACCGAAGGTGGCGGAAAGACCGAAATCCTTGCGGGGCTCGCCGAGGGCGAAAAGGTCGTGGCATCCGGTCAGTTCCTGATCGATTCCGAGGCCAGCCTTGCAGGCCTCAATGCGCGGCCGATCGACGGTGACGCGAAGCCGCAGCCGAAACAGCCGTCGGCTGCGACGGCCCAAGTCTATGAGACAGTCGGGCGTGTGGAGACGTTGGACGCGAGTTCGATCACGCTGTCGCATCAGCCAGTGCCGGCGATCGGGTGGCCGGCAATGACGATGAGCTTCCGCGTTGCCAATCCAGCCATGCTGCGCGGCTACAAGAAGGGAGATCGTGTCCGGTTCGGCTTCGACCAGCCCCCCGAAGGCCCAACCCTGCGCCGTATCATGCAGGAGCGCAGCCGGTGATCGCCACGATCATCCGCTGGTCCGTCGCCAACCGCTTTCTTGTTGTGCTGGCAGCGCTCGCACTCGCCATCGCCGGCGTGTTCGCGCTGCGGGCCACGCCCGTTGATGCCTTGCCCGATCTATCGGACACCCAGGTCATCATCCGGACGAGCTGGCCGGGTCAGGCACCGCAGATCGTCGAGAACCAGGTCACCTATCCGCTGACGACCACCATGCTGTCCGTGCCGGGCGCCAGAACCGTGCGCGGTTATTCCTTCTTCGGCGACAGCTACGTCTATGTCATCTTCGACGAGGGCACCGACCTGTACTGGGCGCGCTCCCGCGTGCTCGAATATCTCAGCCAGATCCAAGGCCGACTGCCACAAGGGGCACAAGCAGCGCTCGGACCGGACGCCACCGGGGTAGGCTGGATCTACGAATATGCGCTGGTGGACCGCAGCGGCCGCCACGACCTGTCGCAGCTTCGATCACTGCAGGACTGGTTCCTGCGCTACGAGTTGAAGACCCTCCCCGGTGTCGCTGAAGTCGCCAGCATCGGGGGCATGGTGAAGCAGTACCAGGTCCTGCTCGACCCGACCCGGCTTGCTGCGCTCGGCGTCACCCACGCCCAGACCGTAGAAGCCATTCGCCGTGCCAATCAGGAGGCGGGCGGTTCGGTGCTGGAGATGGGCGGGGCGGAGTATATGGTCCGCGCGTCGGGCTATCTCCGCACCGTCGACGATTTCCGTGCGATCCCGCTTAGGGTCGCCGGGGCCGGTGTCCCGGTGACGTTGGGCGACGTCGCGACCATCCAGGTCGGCCCGGAAATGCGACGGGGCATCGCGGATCTCAATGGCGAGGGAGAGGTATCGGGCGGTGTCGTCATCTTGCGCCAAGGTAAGAACGCACGGGAGACGATCGAGGCGGTGAGAACCAAGCTGGTCGAGTTGAGGCGAAGCCTTCCTCCAGGCGTGCAGGTCGTCACCACCTACGACAGGTCGCAATTGATCGATCGCGCGGTGGAGAACCTGTCGAGCAAGCTCCTCGAGGAGTTCGTCGTGGTGGCGATCGTGTGCGGACTGTTCCTCTGGCACGTCCGGTCGGCCCTGGTCGCGATCGTGACCCTACCGCTCGGCGTGCTGGCAGCCTTACTCGTCATGCGCGTCCAGGGTGTGAACGCCAACATCATGTCCTTGGGCGGCATCGCCATTGCGATCGGCGCGATGGTGGATGCGGCCATCGTCATGATCGAGAATGCGCATAAGCGGATCGAGCATTGGGAGGATGAGAACCCAAGCCGAGCGCTCGCCGGCGAGGAGCGGTGGCAGGTCATCACCGAAGCTGCCGCCGAAGTCGGTCCGGCGCTGTTCTTCAGCCTCGTTATCATCACGCTCTCGTTCGTGCCTGTCTTCACGCTTGAAGCTCAGGAAGGGCGGCTTTTCGCCCCGCTTGCTTTCACCAAGAGCTACGCGATGGCCGCAGCCGCCATTCTGTCGATCACGCTTGTCCCGGTGTTGATGGGCTGGCTGATCCGGGGGCGCATCCCTGCCGAGCAGGATAACGTCATTAATCGTGGCCTGACCCGCCTTTACCGCCCTGCCTTGGACCGGGTGATGGCGCGCCCTTGGGCGACGATCGCTATCGCCGTTGTGGTGCTGGCAACGACGGCTTGGCCGCTCGCCCGGCTAGGAGGCGAGTTCATCCCCTCGATGGATGAGGGCGACCTGCTTTACATGCCATCGGCGTTGCCGGGCCTCTCGGCCGCCAGCGCCTCCGATCTGCTGCAACGAACCGATCGGCTCATCAAAACGGTGCCCGAGGTCGCAACCGTGTTCGGGAAAGCCGGGCGCGCCGAAACCGCAACCGACCCTGCCCCGCTGGAAATGTTCGAGACGACGATCCAGTTCAAGCCACGCGACCAGTGGCGAGCGGGGATGACGCCGGCAAAGCTGGTCGAGGAGCTGGACAGGACGGTCCGCGTGCCCGGGCTCACCAATGTCTGGGTGCCACCCATCCGCAATCGCATCGACATGCTGGCGACGGGCATCAAGAGCCCGATCGGCGTGAAGGTTTCGGGCGCCAATCTCGCTGAACTGGACCGAATAGCGGCGAACGTCGAGCGGATCGCCAAGACCGTCCCAGGCGTCAGTTCCGCCTTGGCCGAGCGGTTGACCGGCGGACGCTATGTCGACGTGGACATCGATCGGGCGAGCGCTGCCCGGTACGGCCTCAACATTGCCGACGTTCAGGAGATCGTCGCAGGCGCGATTGGGGGCGAGACGATCGGGGAAACGGTCGAGGGCTTGGCTCGCTATCCCATCAGCGTACGCTACCCGCGCGAGTTGCGAGACAGCCTGGAGGGGCTGCGCACGCTGCCAATCGTGACCGCCACGGGTCAGCAGATCACGCTCGGCACGGTCGCCACAGTGTCGGTCGCCGAGGGGCCGCCAATGCTCAAGACCGAGAACGGGCGACCATCGACATGGGTCTATGTCGACGTCCGCGACCGTGACCTGGCTTCGACCGTTGCCGACCTGCAGCGCGCTGTTGCGAAAGGGGTGCGACTCAGCCCCGGCGTATCGATCGCCTATTCGGGGCAGTTCGAGTATCTGCAGCGTGCCGAAAGCCGGCTGATGCTCGTCATTCCGGCGACGCTCGCGATCATCTTCCTGCTGCTCTACCTGACGTTCGGCCGGCTCGACGAGGCGGCGTTGGTCATGGGGACTCTGCTCTTCGCTCTGGTCGGAGGCATCTGGATCCTCTGGCTGCTCGGCTATGCGCAGTCGGTCGCGACGGGGGTCGGGTTCATCGCCTTGGCGGGTGTCTCTGCGGAGTTCGGCGTCGTGATGCTGATCTATTTGAAACACGCCCTCGCCGCTCGCGGTCCTTCGCCTACGAAAGAGGAAGTCGTCGAAGCAATCCGCGAAGGCGCTCTGCTGCGGGTTCGGCCCAAGGCGATGACCGTTGCCGTCATCATCGCCGGCCTGCTCCCCGTCCTGGTCGGGCACGGTGCCGGTTCCGAGGTCATGAGCCGCATCGCGGCACCCATGATCGGCGGAATGCTGACGGCTCCCCTCCTATCCCTGTTCCTCTTGCCCGCCGCCTACATGCTGTTGCGGCAGCGAGGTCTCACCAGTTCCAAAAGGAGTGCATCATGAAAGCCTCGTCTATGCTTCGGGCAGGTCTTGTCCTGCTTCTCACCCCCCTCACCGCCAACGCTGTGGCCGCCCCAGCATCGCCGGCCGCGTCGGCCGCAAAGGTCGGCAAAGGTACGGGTACGATCACGGCTCTCGACCCGCGGGCGGGAACCGTCACGATCAAGCACGGTCCCATACCGGCGATCGGTTGGCCGGCGATGACCATGGCCTTCCGCGCCTCGCCTCCCGCTTTGCTCAAGAACCTTCGGGCGGGGCAGCGGGTCGCCTTCACGGCAAAGGCACAAGGCATGAACGCTCAAGTCACGGCGATCAGACCGCAATGAGGTAGGATGATAGCTGGTTTTCGACGGTCGCTGCCGGCGACCGTCGAAACTAGTGCTGCTTTGCGAGCACCGGGACGACCATCATCACGTTTTCGGTCAACAAGACGAAGCCCGGAGGTACATAGCTATCCCCGCCCGTGCAGGCGCACTTAAGCGCGCGTTTGTGGACGGAAATCACCTCTATTCAGGAGATCCGACGTGGCTTTTACCGGCAACGGAACGACAAGGCAGATCATTCTCATTCCGCCGGCGCAACGCTCAAATTCGGCGCGGCTTTACGGCGGTTAAGGGAAAATCCGGCCAGGATTGCCAGCACCATGAGAAGCTGGGCCAAGATGGATTGCCAAGTAGGGAAGATCCCAAGGATGGATACCCGAGGCGCATCCGCAAGCGGAGCGATGTCGATGATCCCTGCCTCCTGTAGCGCCGCAACGCCTTTTCCAGCGAGCACCACCGTAAGCCCCGCCATCAGCCACGAACTGTAAGAGAAGACCTTGGCAATCGGAAGCTGGCGGCTGTAGCGGAGCATGGCCCATGCGATCACGGCGAGCAACGCGACCGCTGATCCCGCGCCGGCGAGAAGCGCACCGCCATTCCCCTGCGTCCATAGTGCGGCGTAGAACAGGATCGTTTCGAACACCTCGCGATACACCACCACGAAGGCCAGTCCGAACAGGAACCAGGCCGAGCGACCCGACAACGCGCGCGTCATCTTCTCTCGAATATAGCGCTGCCACTGATCAGCTTGCGCCTTGCCGTGCATCCATATTCCGACCGATAGCAGGACCACGGCAGCGAACAGGGAACCGAACCCTTCGGTCAGCTCTCGGCTCGCACCGCTGATCCCGATCGCATAGGTGGCGACCACCCAGGTTAGCAGGCCAGCGACAAGCGCTCCGACCCAGCCACCATGGACATAGGGCAAGACTTCCGAGCGCTCCGCTTTGCGGAGGAAGGCGATCATGGCAACAACGATGAGCAGGGCTTCCAAGCCCTCGCGCAACAGGATCGTAAACGCGCCCAGGAAGGTCGATGCATCGCTGGAGGCGCTAGGGGCCAGCGCCGCTTCGGCATCGTCGAACAGATTATTCAGGACGAGCACCCGGTTCGCCAGATCGTCGGGCTCCGCACCCTGATCGACGGCAGCGCGGTATTCGCCCATCGCACCCTCAATCCGGGCGAGCAGCGTTGCATCGCGTGCGCCCAGCGTGGGTTCGATCGGCTCAAAGCCATCCAAATAGGCGGACAGCGCTGCTTCCTTCGCTGCGCGACGATTGCCCTTGCGTGCGGCATCAAGGCTCGTCGCCAGCTTCTGCCGGACAATCGAGAGCGACGCAGGGGCCTGTTCGATCACAGCGTCGGGATGACGGCGTAGATAAGCCATGACCGCCAGTGCCCGCTTCTCGCCGATACGGTCGGCGAGCGCGGAAGGGGTGAGCGCCACGAGTGTCTGGAGGTCCGGCACCTGCTGCCGGAGCGACGGATCGGCCTTCCAAAATCGCTCCCCTTCCCGCGCCTGTTCGTCGGTCAGTGCGAAGCTGCCGGCACGGAACGCCAGTGCCCAGCGATCCTCGTTCGGAAGCTCGGCGAAGCTCTGCATCGCCGTCCCGTCGATGCCTTGGGTTATGACTTGGTAGAGTGCAAATACGCTGCGCTGGCGGGCGCGCTCGACATCCGTGAACGCGATGGGAGGCGTTGTAAGCTTGGCCGCGTCGGGGCCATGTCCGTTGCCGGTCATGCCGTGACAGGCTGCGCAGGTGGAGCCAAACAGCGTCACTCCGCGAGTAAAGCTCGGTGGTGCTGCCGGGGCGAGCGGCACCGGGTAGGCTTTCAGTAGATCGGCCGCGAGCCCATGGGCGAGCGTCGCGACTTCCTGCGATGTTCCCTTGCGCCCGATCACGCTCTGGAGGCGCGCCACACCCGCGATCAGCGCCGCCCGCTCTGGCTTTGGCGGCAGCGCCGCAAGCCGCTGCGACACGGAGCCGGCAAACTCCGTCATCTCGGAATATTCGGCTGCGCTCTTTATCCGGCCGCCCTCGACTGCGCCGTCGTAATCGACCGCTACATAGTCGAGCAGTCGCCACGCGGTTTGGACGTCGTTCGGGTCTGCCTTGGGCGCGGCATGCAGCGCCGTCAGCGGCATGAGCAAGCCAAGCAGGATCACAAGCCCGACGGCAATCAGCCGCATGGAGGCGGCTCGGATCACGCGACCGGAAGGTGCGGTATCGATGTCCAAATGAAGGTTGAGCGGCGACATGCCAGGCCCTTACAACCTCTAGCCGCTGTAGGAGCAAGCGATTTGAGACCCGCTCGCAATAACATGCTCAGCGCACACGCTTCAGTAGTAGTCGGCAAGTTTGAGCGTTCGTGTCGTACCATCGGTGAGTTTCAACGCGACCTTCTCTCCGGCAGGCCCGTATCGCCACTGCCACAGCGAGCCACGTGTGTAAGACGTGTCGATCGGAAAGCCCTTCACGGCCGCGATCCGGTCGCCGGCCGCCCACCCCGATCGCGCTGCGGGACCCCCAGCGGCCACATGAACGACAGTCAATTCCGTTGGTGACGCGGCAAGTCCAAGGCCGCTTCTATCCTTCAGCATCGGCAAACGGGCTTTCGCGGGGATAGGCCGCAACCACAATCGCCCCTGAGAAATGTCGAGCACGATATCGAATTGCCCCAACAGCGGCATGCCGATGTTTCCCACGGTGCTTTCGGATGTCCAGCGATCATGGGCAATCGCCGGCACGGAGGCTACCTGGAGCGTGCCCAGATTGACCTTATCGGCGGTGAAGGTCTTGACGATGTGCACCCCCTCGACGCCGCCAAGAGCGGCTGTCGAGTTGGCCTTTCCGGCCAGGAGGGATTGGGCCTCAACATACGCCCCAGACAACATCAAGGCTGACGAGCTGCCAAAGTCGAGCATCAACGGAACCGGGTCCAGACCAGCAACCGACGCGAACACGAACAGCTCTTTTCTGGTGCCGTGACCGAGCACCAAAGGCGTCCAATCAGGGCTGGGAGCGAAGCTGCCCGATTTCTCAAAAGCGAAACGTCTGGTTGCGAAGTCCAGGGCAACGCAGCCGCCGGCAAGGACGTCGGCTCCGAGCATCATATCGATCGGTCGACCGAAAGCGGCCGAGATCGCCCCGAGATCGGCCACGATTGCGAACGGCAGGACACGCGCCTGGCCGGCGAGCACCACCTCGACGTTGCGAACCAGGCCAACTTCGGCCTTGCCACCCAGACCGTTGATCCTTCGCGGTTCCATTTTGGTCATGCCGAGCCTGGCGGCTAGCGGTTTGCTGATCATCGTTGCGCCGCTGCCGCTGTCCAGGACCGCCTCGATCACGGCGCCGGACACGGTTGCCGTCGCGATCAGGGTGTCGCCTGTTCCGATATTCAGGGTGCGCCAAATCGGCTTCGCAGCGAAGCCTCGCCAAGGCTGCTGGCGGTTGGCCGGCTGCCCCCACGATCGAAACGGCATCAATGTCGCGATCACTCCGCTACCCATGCGAGCCAGTGCAGTCCGCCGACCAACCAGCCCGCTTGGTGCCGTTTCGACGCTGCGTTTCACCACAATTCAATCGATTCCTACTTCTCGTAGCGCGTTCAGTCTCACTTACATGCTACAGTCACTGGAGGAGCAAGCCTCGATGTGAGAGAGGTGCGAGGTCACCTAAAACCGCTTCGAGAAGCCAGCGGCGAGAAATGGATGTGGCGTCGTTGAACCGGCAACGCCGGTTCCGACGCTGAGATCTAGCTGGATGTCGTGGCCGATGATGTAAGCCACGCCTGCATCGATGATGACCGACGCTCTGCCACCCTTCTCCTCCGGAGCCTGGATGCCGGTATCCACGAAGAAGTTCAGCGTCTTACTGGGATTGAAGTTCAACGTGGCAGCCGCAAGCCCTGCCGTATAGGTGCGGTTGGAGTCGTCCTGGAAGACACCAACGCCGATGTTGGGGTTCAGCGACCAGTTGTCGGCAAACGCCCAGTCGGCTGCCATCCTGAAATCTCCCGTCGTCTTGCTGTTCCGGAACTCTCCAGAGCCAGACGGTGGAAAGATTCGAGCAATTGCGCCGAGCGAGACCTGCCTCGAGCCTTCCGGAGCATCAACGAAGTTGTACTTGAGCCCAATCGACGTGGGAGCGAAGCCATCCGAATGTGATGTATCGGTGGGGTCCTTCTGCCTCATCCATGAATAGGTGTTTCCCTCAATCCGCACTTCGACCTTATCGGCAAAGCCGAGGCGGAGCAGAGTCGGAAAGAAGATTGTCCGCTCGTGTTCATCGCCATCATGACGAAACTCGGCCTGGATTGCGGTCTCCAGTTGGAAGCGATTCTTTCCAACGGTTGTGCTGCCGTCCGCAATGCCAGGCCGATCGGCGTTGATGTAGTCATCGGACGGATCCGCCATAGCGGGCGTTGCCATCCCGATTGTCGCCACCATCAGGAGGGCTGTTGAGGCGCAGAGGCTCCGTAGTGGCATCACGTGATTTTCCGTTCTCGGTTCAGGGTTAGGCGGTTGGTCCAGCGATAGCCTGGATAACCCGACACTCGGCCATCGTTTTGGCGGAACATCCGGCTGCGCTCATTGCAGCCAGTTCATCGCGCAGCGCGCCTAGCTGGCGAAGGCGCTCCTCGACGTCGGCGAGATGACGTGATGCGATCTCAGTGGCTTCCCCACAGTCGCGGTCTGGCTGATCGGCGAGTGCGAGCAAGGAGCGGATCTCGTCGATAGAAAAACCGAGACGCCTACCGTTTCGTATGAAGTTGAGACGATCGGTGTCCGACGCCCCGTAAGTGCGCCGGCCTGAGGTCGTGCGAGCGGGACGGCCGAGTAGGCCGATGCCCTCATAGAAGCGGATCGTCGTGACCTTGGTCGCGGTGGCTTTCGCCAGTTCGCCAATTTGCATTCGAATGCCCGCTTTCTGCTGCCGGGATTACAATGCGCTTGCTTCTACAGCTACTGTAGAATGTAGGGAAGGTTGATGATGCGGCACAGGCGATGCCTGCGGTTGTAAAATTCTGACAATGAGGTGCCCGTGCCAAGCGATCTGATCAGCGCCCAGCGCACGCCGTCCCTGGGCCGTTTCGTGGTGTTGCTAGCAATTGCCGGCGCAGCGATGGTCCCGGCGGTTATTTTGCGGATAGAAGGCTGGCGCCCTGATCCGCTGCTCGACACTGCAGCGTTCGGTGCTGCCATTCTTGCGTCAGGCTTTCTTCTGTCATGGGGGGCGGAAGCCGCTGAAAAGCGCATATCGGCGGGGCTGATCGTAGCGATCATCGCCCTGATCACCGTTCTCCCCCCATATGCCGTGGGCTTCTATTACGCCTACTCGGCAGGTGCGAGTCCGGGCTCCAACTACGTACATTATGCGGCGGCAAACATGACGGGCGCGAACCGACTGCTCGTCGGTCTTGCTTGGCCGCTACTTGTGCTACTTCATTGGTATCGCACGCGGGAACGCGCCATCCAGCTCCTCCCCGCCAATCGCACCGAAATTCTCTTCCTTCTGCTTCCGAGCATCTACGCCTTCTGGATCGTGGCCAAGGGTCGGATCACCCCGATCGATACCGTCGTCCTGATCGCGATGTTCGGGCTGTATATGTGGCAGGCCAGCAGGAAGGAGTCTGGCGAGGAGGAGGACGAAGATGACGAGCCAGGCCCGGCCGCTGCGCTGCTGCTGCTTTCGCCCACGCGTCAGTGGCTTGCGATGGGGGCACTGACGCTCGTTGCCGCCGTAATCATCCTTGCCTCAGCAGAGCCCTTTGCCGAGTCCATGATCGACTCGGGCCGCCTGCTGGGCTTCGATGAGTTCTTGCTGATACAGTGGCTTGCGCCGCTTGCGAGCGAAGCACCTGCCGTCGTGGTTGCAGCATTGTTCGTAATGTCAGCTCGGGCTGAATCCGGGCTCGCAACCATGATGTCCGACAAGATCAATCAGTGGACTCTCCTCGTCGGCATGCTGCCGCTGGCGGTCGGTCTGGGTGCAGGGCATCTCACCAGCTTGCCACTCGATGCACGTCAGCATGAGGAGTTTTTTCTGACGGCAGCTCAATCCCTGTTCGGGATCGGCTTACTGCTCCGCCTTCGGCTTAGTTGGATGGGCGCGGCCGCCCTCGCGATCCTTTTTGTCATTCAGGTGGCACTGGCGATAATCTGGCAAGGTGACGAGCCTCGCATCATCAGCAGTCTGACATGGCTGGGCTGGGGCTATCTGGCGCTGGCGGCGATCCTGATGCTGACGAACATCCAAGCTCTTGCCGCGCTGTTCAGAGGGTTGGGGCGAGCCCGTCCGTATGGCTAAGCCAGCTGCGCCCTGCCCAGCCGCAAATCGCGGTTTCGACCCATTCGTCGCGGAGAAAAGTGATGTTCGATACGAGCCGACATAGGCAGGGAGCTCGTAAAGCAGCCGACTTCCTGTCGATCTACCAACAAGGTTTTGTGAGGGTGGCTGCCTGCCGTCCCACCTGCAGGATTGCCGATCCCGCGTTTAATCTTGAAGCGACGCTGGCGCTCGCTCGGGAGGGAAGCGATGCAGGCGTTGCGTTGATGGTCTTCCCGGAGCTCGGGCTGTCAGGTTACTCGATCGATGACCTCTTCCTGCAGCGGGCGCTGCTCGACGAGGTTGAGCGAGGGCTTCTCGACCTGGTCTCTGCAAGTTGCGATCTTCATCCGGTGCTTCTGGTGGGTGCGCCGCTCCGTCGTGAGGGGCGGCTCTACAATTGTGCTGTCGCCGTGCACCGGGGCCGGATCCTTGGCGTGGTACCAAAAGGCCACCTGCCCAACTACCGTGAGTTTTATGAGAAGCGGTGGTTCGCCTCCGGGCGTGACGTGCGTGGCGAAATCTCCGTTGGCGGCGATCCGGTTCCTTTCGGCATGGATTTGCTGTTTCAGGCTGATGACGTCGATGGCCTGATCTTCCACATTGAAATTTGCGAGGACGTTTGGGCTCCTGCGCCCCCAAGCGACTTTGCTGCGCTCGCCGGCGCGCTGATCCTGACGAACCTGTCAGCAAGCAACATCGTAGTGGGCAAGGCGGACACACGGCGGCGACTCTGCGAGCTGCAGTCCGGACGCTGCTGGGCAGCCTACATCTACTCCGCGGCCGGATATGGCGAGTCGACCACTGATCTTGCCTGGGACGGACAGGCCTGCATATACGAACTGGGAGCTCAAATCGCGGAGACACCCCGTTTCAGCGTTGACTCCCAGATGGTCGTTGCGGACATCGACGTCGAGCGGCTGCAACTAGAGCGCATGCGGACCGGCACGTTCAACGAGGCCGCTATTGCAAACGGGATGCCCGACCGGCGTTTCCGTCGCGTGTCCTTCCATCTTGATCCGCCGTTGGGCAATCTCGGGCTGCGACGACATATCGATCGTTTCCCCTTCGTACCCGACGACCCGGCCCGTCTCGACCAGGACTGCTACGAGGCGTTCAACATCCAGGTCAGCGGGCTTGCGAGGAGGCTGGAAGCAACCGGTATAGCCAAGATCTGCATCGGCGTATCCGGTGGGTTGGATTCAACCCATGCCTTGATCGTCGCGGCAAAGGCGTTCGATCTGCTCGGGCGTCCTCGGACCGACATCCTCGGTTTCACGATGCCTGGGTTTGCCACCAGCGCCAGGACAAAGCTCAATGCCCACGCCCTGATGAGCGGACTCGGTGTGACCGCCGAGGAGATCGACATCAAGCCGCTTGCCAACCAGATGCTAGCGGATTTGCAGCACCCGTTCGCGATGGGGCAACCGGTCTACGACACGACGTTCGAGAATGTGCAGGCAGGACTCCGGACGGATCTTCTGTTCAGAGCTGCCAACCAGCGTAACGCCTTGGTGCTCGGCACCGGCAACATGTCGGAGCTTGCACTTGGCTGGTGCACCTACGGTGTGGGCGACCAGATGAGCCACTACAACGTGAATGGCTCGCTTCCGAAGACTCTCATTCAGCACCTCATCCGGTGGACGGCGTCGAACCGGCTGTTCGATACCAATGTCACAGACGTCCTTCTGGACGTTCTCGGGACTACGATCTCGCCCGAGCTCATCCCGCAGGCGAGCGAAGGAGAATCGCAGAGCACCGAAGGCAAGATCGGACCGTATGAGCTCCACGATTTCTGGATCTACTATTTCACCCGGTTCGGGCTACCACCCTCGAAGATCGCCTTTCTGGCACTCCACGCTTGGCAGGACGTCGGTGCGGGAAGCTGGCCGCCGGGGTTTCCCGAGGAGCAAAAGCGCGCCTACGAGTTGGGCGCCATTCGCGCGTGGCTTGAGGTGTTCTTACGCCGCTTTTTCGCTAACCAGTTCAAGCGCTCTGCTCTGCCGAATGGACCCAAGGTCACGACCGGCGGATCGCTGTCGCCGCGTGGCGACTGGCGCATGCCTTCGGATGCACCTGGACAGGTTTGGATCGACGAGCTGCGTCGCAACGTGCCCGAAGGCCTTGACGCTGTGGGAGAGGATCTCGCGACGCAAGCATCCACTCCGGTGGCAACCGAGGCCAAGCCCATTGTCCGATGACGTCCGCACTTCCTAATCGAGGATCAGGGCTGGAGCGCTCCGCAAGGCTGGATAATTGGATACAGAGCGGTGTGCGTCATTCGCTACTGCGAGCGCACCGCTGCTGGGGCCAGGAGATGCGCGATCAGGGCCTCAGGTTCGGGCAATGGCGATGCCCGACAGATCGGCTGCGGCATCGACGGGAACGCCGGCCTGCTTTCGCTCCGAATAGCGGTCCACGAGTTGGACCGCATGGGGGCGCAGGAGGACGGTGAAGCGCACCAGTTCCTCCATAACGTCGACGATGCGGTCATAATAGCTCGACGGCTTCATGCGTCCCGCTTCGTCGAACTCCTTGTAAGCCATTGCGACCGAAGACTGGTTTGGGATCGTGAACATCCGCATCCAGCGACCGAGCAGGCGCAGAGTGTTGACCGCGTTGAACGACTGCGACCCACCCGACACCTGCATGACGGCTAGCGTGCGTCCTTGCGTCGGGCGCATGCCCTTCATCTCGAGCGGCAGATGGTCGATCTGGGCCTTCATGATGCCGGTGATCTGGCCGTGCCGCTCTGGACTGCACCAGACCTGACCCTCCGACCACATCGACAGCTCTCGCAGTTCGTGGACGGCGGGATGATCGTCGCCGGCTACCTGGTCGGGAAGCGGCAGCGTAGATGGATCGAAGATGCGCGTTTCGGCACCAAGCAGGTGCAGCAGGCGAGCGGCTTCCTCGACGGCAAGCCTGGAGAAGGAGCGCTCGCGTAGCGACCCATAGAGTAGCAGGATGCGTGGGGCAGGCTCGGTCGGCCCAAGATCCTCAGCAGGGCGATGGCGGATAAATGCCGGATCGAGCGCAGGCAGAATGTCGGGATCGGTAAGGGTGCGAAGCGGCATCAGAGAGCTTTCACGAGGTAAGTAGCCGAGGCGGGGCAGAGCAAGGTGAACTCGCGCGTGGCGGCAATGGCCGAGGGTGCCGCATGCCGATCGGCAGCCGCATAGCCGAGCGCGCGGAAGAACACGGCCGCGGTCGTGGTCAGCAGATGCAATCGCTCCACGCCCAGTCCGCGCGCTTCTTGTTCCAGCGCCGCGACCAGCGTTCGGCCGATGCCGGCGCCTCGACGATCGGGGACGACGAGAATGGAGCGGAGCAGGCGGTCGGCTCCCTCGCCTTCGAGACCGCCATAACCGACGAGGCTATCCGCATCGAACCGGAAGAAGACGCGGTCAGTCTCCGCGAGATCGGCACTGGGGAGGCTTGCGGTATTGAGGAGCCATGCCAGTCCCGTCAGCTCGTTCGGATCGAGGCGTGTGGCGATCAGCGCCGTCACGCAGCACGCGGCCCGAGCAGGATCACACAGGTTCCAATCAGGCACAGGGCAGCGCCGCCGACATCCCAGCGATCGGGACGGATGCCCTCCACGCTCCACAGCCAAAGCAGGGAGGCACAGATGTAGATGCCGCCATAAGCGGCATAGGCCCGCCCCGCTGCATCACTGTCGACGCGGGTCAGAAGCCAGGCGAACAGGATCAGACACGCAATGCCGGGGACCAACCAGAGGGGCGCCTTGCCCATCCGGAGCCACGCCCAAAACGCGAAGCATCCGGCGATTTCGGCAAGCGCTGCACCGATATAGATCAAGGCTGTCATCCGATGGCGATCCTTGAAGCCAAGGCGCCGAGCGTAACCAGCAGCACCGGAACGGTCAGTGTGACGCCTACGCGAAAGTAATAGCCCCATCCGATCCGCACGCCCTTTTGACCAAGCACGTGGAGCCACAGGAGCGTTGCAAGCGAGCCGATCGGCGTGAGCTTCGGGCCGAGGTCGCAACCGATTACGTTGGCGTAGATCATTGCTTCCTTGACCGCGCCGGTCGCGTGCGCCGCGTCGATCGACAGCGCCCCGACGAGTACGGTCGGCATGTTGTTCATCACCGACGAGAGGACGGCTGCAATGATGCCCGTTCCGAAGGCCGCACCCCACACACCGCCTTGTGCCGTGCGATCGAGCAGCGCGGCGAGGTGATCGGTCAGGCCGGCGTTCCGCAGGCCGTAGACGACGAGGTACATGCCGAGCGAGAAGATCACGACTTGCCATGGCGCGCCTCGCAGCACCTTCCGTGTCTCGATCACATGGCCGCGCCCCGCGATCACCAGCAGTAGGACTGCGCCGGCAGCGGCGACGGCGCTGACGGGCACGCCCAAAGGCTCGAGCAGGAAGAATCCGGCGAGCAGCAGCGCCAGGACGATCCATCCCGCCCGAAACGTCGGCGCGTCGCGGATCGCCTCATACGGGGACCGAAGTGCCCCCACGTCGTACGTCTCCGGGATATCGCGCCGGAAGAACAACAGGAGTGCGCCGAGCGTTGCCGCGATGGACACCAGATCGACAGGCACCATCACAGACGCATATTCGCCGAAGCCGATCTTGAAGAAATCTGCCGACACGATGTTGACGAGATTCGACACGACGAGCGGCAGGCTCGCGGTGTCGGCAATGAAACCAGCGGCCATGACAAATGCTAGCGTTGCCTTGTCCTTGAAGCCCAGCGCTCGCAGCATGGCGATGACGATCGGCGTCAGGATCAGCGCCGCGCCGTCATTGGCGAACAGCGCGGACACCGCCGCGCCGAGCAAAACGATGAGGACAAAGAGCCGGCGGCCATGTCCCCGGCCCCAGCGTGCGACATGGAGCGCTGCCCACTCGAAGAACCCGGCTTCATCGAGCAGCAGGCTGATGACAATGATCGCAACAAACGCAGCGGTCGCATTCCAGACGATGCCCCACACTACCGGCACGTCGGATAGCGTGACGACGCCCGCGAGGAGCGCCACGACAGCCCCACCCATTGCGCTCCATCCGATCCCGAGGCCTTTGGGTTGCCAGATGACGAGCGCGATCGTGGCGACGAAGATCAGGACGGCAAGGAGCATCAGGCGAGGCGCTGGCCCGAGGCATTGACGACTTGCTCTCCGTCTTCCTTGGCGAACGCACCGAGCTGGTCGGCTGGCAGCAGATCGAGAACGGCTTCGGAAGGACGGCATAGCTTCACGCCAAGGGGAGAAACGACCAGCGGCCGGTTGATGAGGATCGGGTGTGCCATCATCGCATCAACCAGCGCATCGTCGGGCAGCGACGTGTCGCCTAGGCCCAGCTCCCCGTAAGGAGTCCCCTTCTCACGCAGCAGGTCGCGCGGAGTGATGCCGGCGCGTTCGATGAGCTGGACCAGCAGCGCGCGCGCTGGCGGAGTCTTCACATATTCGACAACATGCGGCTCGATGCCGGCATTGCGGATCAGGCCAAGGGTGTTGCGCGACGTGCCGCACTCGGGGTTGTGGTAGATAACGATGTCGACCGGCACGAAACGTCCTTTCAGCAGCAGGGGGCGAGTTCGGCGACGAGGGGCGCGCACAGCTCGGCATTGCCGGCGCAACAGTCCTTGACGAGGAACAGGGTGAGCGCGCGCAGCCCGTCCAGGTCAGCGCGGTAGATGATCGAGCGGCTGCGTCGTTCGGATCGCACGAGGCCGGCGCGCGCGAGGATGCCGAGGTGTGCGGACATGGTGTTCTGCGGCACGTCGAGCTGACGGGCGACGTCACCCGCTGCCATGCCGTCCGGTTCGTGTCGCACGAGCAGCCGGAACACATCAAGGCGCGTGCCTTGCGCGAGCGCTCTTAGGGCAGAGATGGCAAACTTGTTTTCCATACATCCAGCTTAGCGGATATGTGGAAAATGACTAGTCTGAACCGGACGGTCCTGCCATCTCAGAGCCGCAGTCCGATACGCGGTGCCAACCAGATCATTGCGCCATATAGCGCGATCGTAAGCAGGCAGCTGACAACGAGTGCTATCCAGAAGGGCGCTCCTCGATTGAGCAGCGCCGGGATCAGCAAGAACATCGGCAGCGACGGCAACACGAACCAGAATGTCGCATGCGCATGAGCAGCCATGCCGACCCGATCATGCGTATCACGCCACAGCCAGATCATGCCGAGCACGGAAACAAGCGGCAGGGAGGCAACCAGCGCGCCGAAGCCGGGGCTCCGTTTCGCGATCTCCGACACGGCCGCGATGATGATGCCCGAGATAAGAGCCTTGATCGCGAGGTACAGCATGTTTTCCTCTCAGGCCGCCGCGGGTTGTGGAACGGCGGCTCGTCGGCTGCCATGGACAATCCGGTAGAGCGCCGGCAGCACGAGCAGCGTCAGCAGTGTCGACGAAATGATGCCTCCGATGACAACGGTGGCGAGCGGGCGCTGGACTTCGGAACCGAGCCCGACGTTAAGCGCCATCGGCACGAAGCCAAGGCTCGCCACCAGCGCCGTCATCAGTACCGGCCGCAAGCGGGTGAGCGCGCCGTGGCGGATTGCCTCGTCAAGCGGCTCACCCTGCTCGCGAAGCTGGCGGATGAAGGTGAGCATGACGAGCCCGTTCAGGACCGCCACGCCCGACAGCGCGATGAAGCCGACGCCGGCCGAGATCGAGAACGGAATGCCCCGCATCAGCAGCGCGGCGACGCCGCCGGTAAGCGCAAGCGGCACGCCCGAGAACACGATGAGCGCGTCCTTGACCGACCGGAGTAGCGCGACGAGCAACCCGAAGATCAGCAGCAGCGCCAGCGGAACGACGACCTTCAACCGGGTGGAAGCGGACTGAAGCTGCTCGAACGTGCCGCCATAGTCGATCCAGTATCCCGCCGGCAGATCGACCTCGGCGGCAATCCTCGCCTGCGTCTCCGCGATGAAAGAGCCGAGATCGCGACCGCGCACGTTGGTGGTGACGACCGCCCGGCGCTTGCCGTCCTCGCGACTGATCTGGTTCGGGCCGGTCGTGCGCTCAATCGTGGCGACTTCAGATAGCGGCACCGACCCTGCGCCGTTCGGCAACGGGATCGGCAGGCGCTGGAGCACGGACGGGTCCTGGCGCAGTCGCTCGGGCAAGCGCACGACGATATCGAAGCGCCGATCGCCGTCGAATATCTGCCCTGCCCGAGTCCCGCCGGTCGCGGCGGCAACCACCGCTTGTACATCGGCGATGTTGAGGCCGAGTCGAGTAAGTGCGAACCGATCAGGCAGAATCTGAATGAGCGGCAGTCCGGTCACCTGTTCAGTCTGCGCGTCCTGCGATCCCTCGATGCCCGAGACGAGGCCCAACACATCGGCGGCCACCCTCGCGAGTTTCTCCAGATCGTCGCCATAGACCCGGATCGCCACGTCCGAGCGGACACCGGCGATCAGTTCGTTGAACCGCATCTGGATGGGCTGGATGAACTCGTAGCGCGAGCCAGGCACTTGTTGCACTGCCGCGTCCAACTCCGCGACGAGTTGCGCCTTCGGCTTGCGCGCGTCGGGCCATTCGCGGCGAGGTTTCATGATGATGAAGGTGTCCGCGACCGACGGTGGCACCGGATCGGTCGCGACGTCAGCGGTGCCTATCTTGGCGAACACCTGCTCGACTTCTGGGAACTGCTTGATCCGCCGCTCCAGCGCCGACTGCATCGCCACTGCCTGGCTGAGGCTCGTACCGGGGATACGAAGCGCGTGGAGAGCGATGTCGCCCTCGTCGAGGTTGGGAATGAACTCCGATCCCAGCCGCGTCGCGGCGATGCCGCTGATCACGACCAATGCGACCGCTCCGGCTACCACAGCCACGCGCATCCGCAGCGCCCATGCAAGCAGCGGGCGGTAGCTCCTCCCCGCCGCCTGCATCACGCGGTTCTCTTTCTCATTCACCCGGCCGGTGACGAAGGTCGCGACCGCGGCGGGAACGAAGGTAAGCGAAAGCAGCGCTGCGGCACAGAGCGCCAGCACGACGGTGAACGCCATCGGGTGAAACGTCTTCCCCTCCACCCCCTCGAGCGCGAAAATCGGCAAATAGACGATGGTAATAATCGCGATGCCGAACAGGCTGGGCCGGATCACTTCCGCGCTCGCCGACGCCGCTAGGTCAAACCGCTCGTCGCGCTCGAGCAGGCGGCCGAGCCGATGTTGCGCCTCACCGAAGCGGCGCAGGCAGTTCTCCACGATGATGACCGCGCCATCGACGATGAGGCCGAAGTCGAGCGCGCCGAGGCTCATTAGATTGCCCGACGTGTCGGACGCCACCATGCCGGTGATCGTCATCAGGAAAGAGAGCGGGATCACGGCCGCGGTGATAAGCGCGGCGCGGATATTGCCGAGCAGCAGGAACAGCACGACGATGACGAGCAACGCGCCCTCGGCCAGGTTCTTCTCGACCGTGCCGACCGTTGCATCGACCAGCTTCGAGCGATCATAGACGGTGTTGACCACCACCCCACCTGGCAGCGAGCGGTTGACCGCCTCCAGGCGTTCGGCGACCGCGAGGCTCACGTTGCGCGGGTTCTCGCCGACCAGCATGTAGATGGTGCCAAGCACCACTTCGCGGCCGTCCTTGGTTGCGGCACCGTTCCGTAGCTCTGACCCAATCTCAACATCGGCCACATCGGCGACGCGAATGGGCGTGTTCTGCCGATAGGCGACGATGATGCCAGACAGATCGCGTTCGTTTGCAGCCTGGCCGGGAACGCGGATTAGATATTGCGAGCCGGATTGCTCGATATAGCCTGCGCCGACATTGGCGTTGTTCTTCTCCAGCGCGGCGACGAGGTTCTGGACACTAAGTCCGAATCCGGAGAGCCGCGCCGGGATGGGCGCCACCACATATTCGCGCCGATAGCCCCCGACCGAGTTGACCTCGGTAACGCCTGGAACGGTGCGGAGCTGGGGGCGCACAACCCAATCGTGAAGCGTGCGCAGGTCCTGCGCCGTGTAACGCTTGCCCGCGTCGTTCACCGCACCAGGGCGAGCCTCGACCGTGTACATGAAGATCTCGCCGAGACCCGTGGCGATCGGTCCCAGCTCCGGCTCGACGTTGGCAGGCAACGTGCCGCGGACGCCTTGCAGCCGCTCATTCACGAGCTGGCGGGCGAAGTAGATATCGGTCCCGTCCTCGAACACGACCGTCACTTGGCTGAGGCCATAGCGCGAGACCGAGCGGGTATATTGCAGCCCCGGCAGGCCCGCGATGGCGGTCTCGACCGGAAAGGTGACCCGCTGTTCGGCTTCGAGCGGGGAGAAGCCGGGCGCTTCCGTGTTGATCTGAACCTGGACATTGGTGATGTCCGGTACGGCGTCGATCTTGAGGCGACCGAACGCCCAGACGCCGAGTGCGGCGAGGAGAAGGACTATCGCGAGAACCGCGAAGCGCTGCCGGATCGACAGCCGTATGATGCGTTCGAGCATGGGCTGTCGTCCTAGTGATCGTGGCTCGCGCCGGACTTCTCGATATCAGCCTTGATGACGTAGCTGTTCTTCGCAGCGTAGGTCGTGCCGGGCTTCAGCCCACCCAGCACCTCCGTCCACTCCGGCCCTTCCCGACCAAGTTCCAGCATCCGGACCTCATAGGTGTTTCCCACCTTGGCAAAGACGACACGAAAATCTCGGAACTGCTGGAGCGCTTCCGTTCGGACCGCCAGCGGCACCGTGCGCTGGTCGACGGTGACGATCCCGCGCACTGCCATGCCCGGCCGCCAGAAGCCGCCGGGGTTGGGCAGCGCGGCCCGCGCCGTTACGGTCTGCGTCTGGACCTCCGCCAGGGGCAAGAAGTCGCGTATGGTCGAGCTCTGGCTGCGCTCGCCTTCAAGTCCGCGGATCTGCACGGCTTGCCCCGGTCGGACGCGCTCGATGTCGCGAGGGAAGACCGGGAAGGTCGCCACCGTGCGTGCGGGATCGGAGATGACGAAGATCGGATCGTCCCCGGTCACATCGCCGACATTGGTGTTCCGCTGCGTGATGACGCCGGCGATCGGCGCGGTGACGGCGTAGGTCTGTAGCGAGTAGCTGCTTTCTATGCGCGCAAGCAGCGCCCCGCGGCCGACCCGATCGCCGACGTTCCGATGGACGGACACGACGCGGCCGGGGAACTTGGCTCCCACATCGGCACTCGCCGACGGGTCAAGCTCGACCCGGCCGACGATCTCCAGCGTCTCGCCAACCGCGGCAGGTCCGGCGATCGCTGTTTCGATGCCGGCGGCGCGCGCCGCCGCGGGGGCGATCGTCGTACGGCCCTCATAGGAAGGAAACTTCCAGTGATGCCGTCGCCCGCCCTCGCTGGCGGTGACCGCCACGTCGAAGCTATGCGGCTCGACCAGCGTCGCTTGTCCACGCAGATAATTCTCTTCCGGCTTGAACGCGAAGGTCGTGACCTCCTCGTCGAGGCGCCGGATCGTCACGCTTGCCTGGACCTCTCCCGGCGGCAGCGGCTTGTCACCGCGATAAGCGTAGAGCCGGTACTCGGGCGGGATGCCGTCCTCGAACACGGTCATCTCCAGCGCGAAATCGCCATCACGGAGCATCCGGCCATTGTGAGGTCCGCGCTCATAGTCGCCGGCCGCCGGTGCCTCATGTTCCGCATTTGTGTTTGCGGCGCCGTCCCCGCAGGCGGCGAGCGGAAGGACGAGAAGCAGGGCGAGCGTGAACGTCCGCATCATTGTGTTCCTTGAGCGAAGGCGCCGAAGCGGCCGGTGAGCCGGTCCAGTTCGACCCGAGCTTCGTGATGACGAGCGGCGACACGGACCATCCGTGCGCGCGCTTCGTGGAGAGCGATTTGCGCCGTGGACACGTCCAGGAAGGTGAACCCGCCACGGTTGTAACCGGCGCGGACTTCGGCGAGCGTCCGCTGGGCACCGGGGACGACGCGGTCGCGGATCGCCTCGACCTCGTGGCGCGTTTCCTCAACCTTCTCCGCCGCAAGCGCGATAGCCTGTGTTCGCTGAAACCGCTCCACGGCGAGATCCGCCTCGACCTGTCTTGCTTCCGCTTCCGCACGCGCGATGTTGGCGCGATTGAGGCCGCGGTTGGCGAGCGGCAGCGACACGCCCGCGACCACTGCGACGTCGCCCGTGCCGATATAGCGCGGCCCCGCCGTCCAGGTCGGATCGGTGCGGGCACCCGCCTGTTGCAGAGTCAGCCCGGCAGCGGCGCGACGCCGCCGGGCCTCGAAGATGGCGAGATCGGCGGCGGCGGGTTGGAGCGGACCAGCTGAAGGGTCGAGTACCAGGAAGCGATCGGCCGTGACTGTCATGCCCGCCGCGTCGCCGCCCCAGAGCGATGCCAGACGCTTCATCGCGGCGTCGCGCGCGTGCTCGGCAAGCTCCAGATCGACCTTCGCCTCGGCGAGCTGCGTTCGGGCGCGCGTCCCCGCGAAGAGCGGATCACGCGCCTCTGCGACGCGGCGACCGACCTCGCGCGCTAACTGCTCGGCGATAGCGACACGCTCGCGGGCGATGCCGATCGCGGCTTCGGTCGCCTGGACCTCCACATAGAGGCGCTGCACCGCCGTCGCGACGTCCAGCCGGCGCACCACTGCTTCGGCGCGTGCAACGTCGAGATCGGCATCGGCCGCGGCGACGCGCGCGGCGCGCTTGCCACCGCGCTCGATCCGCTGACTGTAGGTCGCGCCAATCTGGATCTGACGGTTGAGATCGTCTCCCCCGACTCCGAAGTTTTCGGCGAGCACGTCAATGGACGCGGGCGGCCGCGTATCCGCACCCGCGCGCGCAGCGGTGAGCACATCGACGCGCGCGGCATTAGCGGCACCTTGCGGTGAGGCGCCGATCGCGCGCGCGACCGCATCCTCCAGCGTCAGCGTCTGGCCGTGAACGACCGCCGACAACGACAGCGCCGCCGCCACAACGGCGGCGCGCAAATATGGTTTCATGGGAAACTCTCCCGACGTTCAACGACAGTCGTCGGCGAATAGCGACGCGCGGACGCAGGTAGTCAGGCCGAGGGTGGCTCGAGCAGCGGGGCTATGCCGCGAGAAGGCCCGAAAGTCGCGATCGTCGAGGCGCTCCTCGCCGCCCCGTCGAGAAGAGCCGGCACGAACGCATCAGTCGTCCGGGCCAGGTCGCCCACGACATGAGTATGCACCGCGTGGCCGGTCGCCTTGCCCTCGTCCTCGTCCTCGTTGCCAACCGCGTCAGCGTGATCGTCATGATCCTCATCGGCGTGATGGACCACTACCCGATCTGCGGCATCGACATGGCCAGCGTCGTGCGCGTGACCGTGCGGCACGGCCGCGCCCATGCTCCCGTGCGAGAAGAGCATGACGCAAAGCATGAAGATGGCGAGCCATTGTCGCATTCGGGTCGCTTAACACCACGGGCAGCAACCAACAATCGAAACAACGCCAGCATCGGGAGCTCGCTGATCGAACGTCCTGACGACTCCACTCAGTAGTGCCGTTGCAGTCTAGCTCAGGGCAATCGCGCCGATCGCCGCGCCCATCGCAAGGACCGCCGGCGTGGCGAGCTTGCTCTTCCAGCAGTACATGATTCCCAGCGCGACCGCGAAGATGACCGCAGTCGCGGTCAGGCTCGGCGTGCGAACGGCCGTAGTCCGGGCGAGGTCGACAACAGTTACCACGATAAGTCCGACAACGCCGGCCGCGACACCCGCCAGGAAAAGCTGGAGCCGCTTATGCTCGACCACCGCCTCCAACCGCTCGTACAGCAGGAGAGAGAAGGCGAAGGCGGGCAAGAACATGCCGGCGGTCATCGCGAGCGCTCCGGCCAGCCCACCGCTGATCCAGCCGACGAAGGTGGCGAAGATGACGAGCGGCGCAGGCAGGATGCCCGACAGGCCGAGACCGTCAAGGAACTGCGCGTCGGACATCCAGCCCCGACCCACCGTGTCGTACCGGATGAACGGGATGGCGGTGTAGGCTCCGCCGAACGTCAGCAGCCCGCCTTTCAGCCCGGCCCAGAACAGCGCGGTGGCGGTCGGCGCGGGCTCCGGGATTTCGGTCGCCGCTCCCGCTAGGCCAGCGCCTTCCGCCCAGGTCAGGACCGCCAAGCCGACCGCGAGCAGAACCACCGTAGCCGCCAGAGCGTAGCGCGCGTTTGATCCGAGCGCATAGGCCGCACCGGCGGCCGGGAGTACAATCCAGAAGCTGACTCCGGCGAGCGAGGCGGCAGCCGCGGCGAGAGCAGCGGCCCAAAGCCACGGGTCTAGCAGGATATGCTCGCCGATACGGTGGACGGCGCGCACGATGACCGCGATCACCGCCGCCTGGACGCCGAGGAACATCGCGCCCAGCACGGTTTCCTGGATCGGCAGCCGCGTATAGGCCCAGGCGAGGACCAGCATGAGGACGAGGCCTGGCAGCATGAAGCCGAGCCCGGCGAGCAGTCCGCCCAGCCTGCCCTTTGCCCGGATGCCGAGGTGGACGCACAGCTCGTGCGCCTCCGGCCCGGGGAGCACCTGCATGACAGCGAGCAGGTTGTTGAATCGGTCGCTCGCTATCCAGCGTTCTTCGTCGACCAGCTCGCGCCGGATCATGGCGATCTGTGCCACCGGGCCGCCGAACGCCATCAGGCCGAAGCGCAAGAAGCGGAGGAACAGCGCGGGGTAGCTGAGTTCAGGGGGCCGAGCCTCGCCAGCCACCGGGCTCGGTAGAACGGGATGTTCGATGCTCGCCATGATGCAGCTCCCCTATATGCGGCGGCGTTTGGTGAAGTGGGCGTAGAAGCCGTCGAGCGCCCCCGACCCTTGCGCGATCCGCTCGCCATCATCGTCCGTGCCAGCACAGAGGCCGTTGATGAGTGCGGCGATGCCCGCCGTCTCCGCCCGGCCAAACTTGTCGTCGGCGATGTCGAGGTCGTGGACGATTTCAGCGAGCGCGATGAGCGCATGATCGCCGTCGAGCCCGGTCCGGTACACCAGCGTCTCAAAGGTGCAGCGCTCGCCCTCGTGCGTGAACTCCGCATCCGCCATGTCGAACCGGAGCTCGCCGGGATCGGGCACATAACCCTTGCCGTCGACGAACTTGAAGGTCGCATCCGGGTCGATGAACCGGCGGATCAGCCAGGCGGACGCAATGCGATCCACATGGACGTGTCGGCGCGTGGTCCAAATGCGGCTCTTCAGGTCGGTGAAGGTCAGCGCCGGCGCGCCCGGGCCAGTGACATCCGGGTGCTGGCCGACGCGTCCTTCTACTCGAGCGATGGCTGAGTCCGTCGCCTGCCGACCATGCGCGCCGAAGAAGTCAATCGACGAGATATCATCCAGCCTCTTCCGGAGGCGCCGGACCTCGACGGCGGCTACATATTCCGCCTCGGCGACCGTCAGCGCTTCGCGCGCCAGTTCTTCGTAATCGGCATCGCGGGCGGCGTCGAAGACGGCACGAAGCTCCGCATCCGTCATTCCTTGCACAAAGCGGGCCTGGAGGATCAGTGCCTCGCCACCGCCGACGATGATCTCCGCCCTCAGATCCTCGAAGAGCGTACGCGTGCCGTCACGTGCGGGCAGCGCGTGGACTGCATTTTTGAGCGGGGCGGCACCAATTGCTTGCAGGCGTCGCCACACTCGCACGCGCAGGTTGGCGGGTTTGGCCGGCAGCTGTGGGATCAACAACAGCCAGTCATGCAAACCGGGCGACGGAGCTTCAACCATGCAGCACATGTAACATAGCTTTTAGGGTATCGTACACTTGTATCATTCAGTCGTGATGAGGTAAGCTTGGGATGAGGAGACCGCGATGCACCCCGTCCGACTAAGTGCCTTCGCCATGTTGGCGTACCTCGCGGCTGCATCCCCTGCCCCGGCGCAACCGCGCTACGAAACGGTGGCGCAGTTGCAGCAGACTTGCGCCGATGAGTTGGCGCGGAAGGTGAACGGTCGATGTGAGGCCTATCTGGCTGGCGCAGCCGAAACGCTTTCTGCATTCGGTAACGGTGGCAGCGCGGCGGGTATCTGCGGGCGGGGCGTGCGCTCGGGCGAACTGAGCCGCATCTTTCTGGCATGGGCCACCAACAACCCGCACAACGCCAAAATGCCCCGGCTGGCCGGCGTGACGATGGCGCTGCGCCAGCGCTTTCCATGCCGGCCGACCAGTTGAAATCGAGGAGAGAAGCTTTGCGCCACCTGTTGCTCCCGCTAGCGGTCGCACTCGCCGTCCCCGCCGCCGCCCAGACCACCCCGCAAGCGGCACCGCCCCATGCGAATGCTGACAGGTGGACGCTAGTTGACAAGAGCCTTGGCCGGACGGGAACGACGCAACCGGACGGGGTTCGCCGCTACGGCTTTCCGCGCAGCGACCTCAACGTCCAGCTCGACGGTGTCGCGATCAAACCGGCACTTGCGCTCGGCTCCTGGGCGGCGTTCCATCCGATGGGTAATGAGGTGATGGTCATGGGGGACCTCGTATTGACGCACGAGGAGGTGAACCCCGTCATGAGCCGCCTGCTGGCTTCCGGCTTCACCATCACGGCGCTGCATAATCATCTACTCCGTTCCGTACCCGCAACG
This sequence comes from Alterirhizorhabdus solaris, assembly GCF_007785815.1. Taxonomy (GTDB): domain Bacteria; phylum Pseudomonadota; class Alphaproteobacteria; order Sphingomonadales; family Sphingomonadaceae; genus Alterirhizorhabdus; species Alterirhizorhabdus solaris. Next base: position 114,648 of record NZ_VNIM01000002.1, read on the forward strand.
ATGTATATGCACATCGGCGGCCATGGCGATCCGGTGAAGCTCGCGACGGCGCTTCGCGAAGCGCTCGCCGCCAGCCGAACGCCGTTGACGGCGCCGTCCCGGGACTCGCAGCCGCCTTCAGCGGGTGCCGGCTCGTCGCCGCCCTTGGCACTCGATACCGCCGCGCTCGACCAACTCATGGGCACCAAGGGCAAGCCGAACGCGGGCGTCTATCAGTTCAGTTTCCCGCGCGCCGAGCGGCTGACCGATGGCGGGGTGCCTGCGCCCGCCCCGATGGGGACGGCAACCGCCATCAACTTTCAGCCAACGACTCCAGGCCGCGCGGCGATCACTGGTGATTTTGTGCTCACCGCAGTCGAGGTCGACCCGGTACTTCGCGCCCTGCGCGCTGGCGGGATCGAGGTAACGGCGCTCCACAACCATATGCTGGATGACCAGCCGCGGCTGTTCTTCATGCACTTCTGGGCCAACGACGATGCGACCAAGCTGGCACGGGGTCTTCGGGCAGCGCTGGACAAGACCAACGTCGCGCGGCCGGGTGCCGGCTAAGCCCATGCAGCTTTCGAACCCGGGGACGCTGACGCGCCGCGCGGTTTTAGCGCTATCCGCTGCGGTGGTCGGAAGTATCGGCACCGGGGCCGTTGCGCGCTGCCGCCCGGCGCGCGTGCTTCTCGTTTGCCAGTTCGGGAGCGTGAAGAGTGCGGTCGCGCGCGAGGTGATGAAGCGGCGCGCGGCCCACCGCGGCATTGAGATCGAGATCCGGTCGCGCGGCATAACGCCCGAGGAGCACATGTCGCCAGCACTCGCAGTCGCGTTGCGCGCCGAGGGGGTGGACACGCGCGCACAGCCGCTGACGGGGCTCGCGTCTACGGACTGGCGGCGACAGGATGCGATCGTGGCATTCGACCCGGTAGCCAAAAGCGGACTGCCAGCCGGAGCACTCGACTGGTCCGACCTGCCCTCGTTCAACTCAGACTATGCCCGGGCCCGCCCGCTGCTCGCCGCGAGGCTCGACGCACTCCTGGACGACCTGCGGCGGCGCTGCTGACGGCGCCGTGCCTGGAGGAACTTCATCCGCCGCGGCTCGATACACCATCTGATATCAGGAGAGTGACTCATGCGAATGCCGATCAGATCAGTCTTCGGCGCGATCACGATGACGTGCTTCGCGGTACCATTCTCGTCCTCCGTTGCTCAGTCGGGGATCAGCACCAATCCGGCTCCCGTCGAAGCCAGGGATTATTTCAGCGCCGTGCACGCGCTCAGCAAGTACGAGGTCGACGCCAGCCGCCTTGCACTGACCCGATCGCAGACCCCGGCGGCCCGTGCGTTCGCGCAGGAGATGGTCGCTCACCACACGCGCGCAATGGCAGAGCATGCTCGCCTGCTGGACGTTCCAAGTACCTCGGAGCCGGGAAGCGCGTTGGCGGGCCCTCTGTCGGAGATGCTGAACTCCCTGGAAAATACGCCGAGCGTCGAGTTCAACGCGGCATACAAGCGCGGGCAGATCGCCGCCCACGAGGAGGCGCTGAAAGTCCACACGTCCTACGCGGAGCGGGGGAGTGACACGGCGGCACGGGCCAAGGCTCAAGCGGCCATCCCCAAGATCCGGAAGCACCTCGCGACAGCCCGAAACTTGCCCGAAGCCTAAGGTCAAACCCCGCGCGCGGTCCAGATGAAGAGTGGTAGGTTGGCGCTGGTACCGGATCACCTGTGACGCTTCGCCGCGCTCAAACGCATGAAGTGTCAGTGGTGGTGTGGCCCACCCTTTTGTCGTCTCGACCTTAGTGAAGATGGGCACGGGTTAGTTCAGCGAGCGCCTCGGTCACCAAGCGCCATCTCGCGATCGCGTGGGGACGATCATCATCTTCCAAGTCGTTCATATAGTCGGAAGCCCAGGCGATCGCGTCTCTGGCACCAAGATCAGCGACCAAGTCTACCGCGATGCCCCACGCTTCTACGTTGTCTGACACGGGTGCACTCGCCGCTGACACGGCCAATCTGTGATCATCCATGATGCAGTCTCCTGTTCAAGGCTGTAAGTTGCAGTCGAGACGACCGACCCGACGTGCTAGTCGTCAGGTGGAAGGTAATCCGGCCAGAAGCCTGCATCGTCCGGGTCAGACTGAGACTGCCTCTGCGGTACCGACGCCGCCGGTATCACCGGCGCCTCTCCATCGAACGCCACGCGGATTGCCGCTCCAATGCGTGTCCGCTCCTGGAAAACAGCTTGGATCTCGCGCCCCAAGCGCACCATTCCTCCGATCCAGGGGGCACGCTCCGCGGTCAGATAGCCGATCTGGACGCCTCGCACGCTGAATACCGCAACGGCATTCGGGTCTGCCGGGTTCTTCGGCTCCGGCACGAGTTCGATCCTCTCACCCGGGACGCAGAGCAGGATCTCGAACCGACGATTGCTGCCATCGGCATTCGGATGGTTCGCGCCGACGACATGCAGGCTGAGTTGCTTCATAGCCATGTCTCGGTCCACCGCGATCAGCTCAGGGTGCGGCCGAACCATAGCACCCTGCCAACGATGTCGATCCGGGCAAGCTCGATGTTCTGCCAGCTCGGATAATCCGGATTGTCGCTCCTGATCGAAATGCCTCGACCGGACGGATTGCGCGCAAGCCGCTTCACCATGAGGCTGTCGTCAAGCCGCAGCACGTAAATGCCGTCACGAAGTCGCCCGACACCGTCCTTGCGATCGACAAGCACGTCGTCGCCATCAGCCAAGGTCGGCGCCATGGAGTCGCCCTTCACCCGGATGACCGACAAACCATCGGCCGATCCCTTGGTCCGTTCGCGCAACCAACGCGGATCAAAGCCGATCGTGGCCCGGCGAGCTTCCCCGAAATCGGCGGCTCCGTGTCCCGCCGACGCATATACGTCGAGCACGGGCACCTGCTGCAAGGTCGGCTGTTCCCACTCCTGCGGCCCTCCAAGGACGGCCTCTTTCACGCCAAAGTAAGCGGCGAGAACGCGGCGGTCCTCTTCGTGCAACCGCTTGGGCGTACCGCGCTTGATGTACTGTTGGATGTAAGCATCATTGCGCCGAAGCATGCGCGATAGCGCCGCATATTCCTCATTGCGCTCGTCAATCAGGCGCTGGAGCGCTGCACGAGGATCTTCAATCTGGGCAAGCATCATAGGATTCATCCTAGACAAAACCGGCAGGAGAATGGAACATAACAGGAACGATGTAAAGCGAGTCGGTGCCGATGGAGAACGAATTGCTGCAGAAAGTGGAGGAGTACCTCGCCCGCGCGGGTCTCAGCCCAACCCGCTTCGGCCGCATCGTCGTTCACGATCCACGCTTCGTGTTCGACCTTCGCGCAGGAAGGCGTCCTAGGCGAAAGGTCCATGGCAAGGTGACGGCCTACCTCGTCGCCCACGGCGCTTGATGATGCCTCCGCCACTCCGGCTCATCGGACGACGCCAAGTGACCAGGCAGCAAGGACCTTCCCGACATAGGCCGGCGTCTCGCCATTGGCCGGCACGCCGCGCGAGCGCAGGACGGCACCAGGACCAGCGTTGTAGGCGGCGAGCGCGAGATTGATCGATCCGAAGCGGTCGAGCATTGCGCGAAGGTACCGGGCGCCCCCATCAACATTGGCACGTGCGTCGAACGGATTAAGGACGCCAAGCGCGCGCGCCGTTGCGGGCATCAATTGCGACAGCCCCATCGCCCCGGCGCGGCTGATCGCACCAGGCTCGAACGCCGACTCGACCTCGACCAAGGCCTCGAGCAGACCGAGAGGCAGCGCGTGGCGCATCTCGGCAGCACGAATAAACGCCAGCACATGGGTGCGGGCCTGGCGCGTTATCGAGGGGCGCAACGTCGCGCGCGGTGCTACGAGGTTAATCCGGGGAACGGGCGGAAGTTGCCCCGCCGCGGCCATCCTGTGCTCGACGAGCGTGAAACCCGGCGGCGGAGAGACGCCCTCGTCGACGCTGGGTCCAATCGGCGCCTCAGCCGAAGGTGAGGATTGCGCGGCAAGCGCTGGCTGGCTGATCGCGACGAGCGCGAGCGCACTTACACAGGGGAGTAGGAATCGGATCATCGTGTCCTCGCATGGCTCTTTCCTTCCTCCTCGAATCGGAACATAGTGCGAACACACCGCTGTAGGAAAGCAGCGAAGCAGCCCTGGAGAGGAGGCGGCGGCCAGGGCCTGCACACGAAGATGCGAGACGCCGATGAGCTACCATGACCTTCACTTTGCAGTCGCAGCCGAGAGCGGACGTGCCATCGTCGAGTCGCTCGGCGGACGATGGGGACCAAGCGGCGGCATGTGCCGCTGCCCCGCGCATGGCGATCGCACCCCGTCGCTCAGCGTCAGGCTGGGCCGCAAGCGCCTGCTGTTCCATTGCTTCGCAGGTTGCGACAGTCGAGCGGTCCTCCACGCGCTGCACGCCTTGCGCCTTCCCGGCACCGCGAGTTGGTCTCCCGCCGAGCGGCACGATCCGCCTGACGATCTGAGCCGCCGAGCCGCCCAGCAGTTGTGGTCAGAGGCACGTGTGGCAGCCGGCTCGCCTGCGGAGCGTTACCTTGCGAGCCGAGGCATCAAGTCAACCCCTGCTCTTCGCTTCCATCCCCGCACGCCACTCGGTCCAAAGCCGTTCACCCGCTTCACGCCCGCGATGATCGCGTCCGTTGCCGATGAAACGGGCCTCATTGCCGTCCATCGATCGTTCCTGTCTCGCGACGGCAGACGACTGACGCTTCGCGAGCCGCGGCGCGCCGCGCTGGGGCGGCTTGGCACTGGCCTTGTCCGTCTCACGCCGCCTGCCCGCCGCCTCGGACTTGCCGAAGGCATCGAGACGGCACTGTCGGCCACGTCGTTGTTCGACGTGCCGTGCTGGGCGACCCTCGGGACAGAGCGCTTCTGCCGCATCGAGCTTCCGCCGAGCGTCGAGGAGATCGTCCTGTTCCTCGATCATGATGCGGGTGGAAAGCGGTCCGAGATGCTGGCGCGCGAACATTTTGGCCGGCGCGTGCTCGAGGCACACTACCCTCCCCGTTCGGGCGACGACTGGAACGACGTTCTGCAGCGCTGACGCATCGGAGAGAGGAAAGGCAGCGGGGCCGTGGGTGCCTTGGTACCGGCAATGAAGCCGGCCAGGCGGGAGATCCCTGATGACCGCACTTGCTCTGTCACGCGCGCCGGTCACCGAGCCGGTGATCAAGCTCGCTCATGCCCTCGTTGCCCATCTGCAAGCCGGCGAGCCGATCGATCAGCGCCTCCTGCGGCAGCTGCTCCAATCCGCCTGCTCGCAGGCGAGCACGCGCGACCATCGGTCGATACGCCACGCCTATGACGCGCTGGAGCTCGCGCAGATCCTTCTTCTCACCTCGTCCGCTTGGAGCGAGCACGACAACAACCTCGGCACGCTCGCCGCCCTCGCGGCACTGGTCGATCGGCTGCCGACGCAGAGCATCCGGACCGAAGAGCAGCTCGCCTTCCAGCAATTCTCGACACCTGCTGCGATCGCGTGGCTCCTGGGCCGGGCCGCAGCGCTTACCTCGGCGGACACGCTGCTCGAACCGTCCGCCGGAACAGGGATGCTCGCTTGGCCGGCCGCGCGTGCAGGCGCGCGCCTCATCCTCAACGAGATCGACCCCGTGCGCCGGCTGTGTCTGCGGGAGGCGTTCGGCGACGCTCAGGTGACCGGCTATGACGGGGAGCTGATCGACGACCTGCTCCCGCCGGACCAACGCCCGACCGTCGTCATCATGAACCCTCCCTTCGCCCGTTCCGAAGGACGCGGCGAAGATCGCCACGCAGCCGACCGCCACCTCCTTGGTGCTGCAAAACGCCTCCCCCACGGCGGACGGATCGTGGCGCTGATGCCGACCTGGTCCAGTCGCGATGTGCTTGGCTCGTCTTGGACTTGCCGCATGGACCTGACGCTGAGGCGTGGCCTCTATGCCAAGCACGGCACCGGCATCGCGGTGCGGCTGGCAGTCTGGGACCGGGTCACTGGCGGCGGGTTGCCGTTGGTCGGCGACATCGGGGACCTTGCTGATACACTTCGACCTGTCTCTTATTCACCTCTCCGGTCCCACGATACATCTCAGGATCGCGTATCCCGTCTTCTGCTTGAAAAAAACAATAAAGACG